>CAZSXY010000106.1:0-13805 GCA_964611395.1 uncultured Anaerolineaceae bacterium
CGAACTACCCTGCTCACGTCAGAGATTTCGTATATCCTTGACTTTATCCACTTCCGAATTTCGGAGGGCATAAAACAGTGGGCGACTACCTCCAAAGCGTAGTCCCCCACACATCTCCATCGCAGCGAATGGCATACACAAAGTGCAGATTCCATCTGCCGCGTTCCGGTACAAGTCACACCGCCCAGTTCACATCACCGATGGGTAGTGGCACGGGTGGGATCGTCGGAACCATACGAATTAGTGAAGATGGAAACCACGGGAAACTTCTTTGTTTCACCCTGCCACGTTATAGAACTCGCGACGCCCGGACTCGACCAGCCCTACCATGCGGCTGAACCAGTCGCCGAAGTTCGGAAGGGTGAAGATTTCTGCTGCAAGCCGCTCCCACTCGGCCAGGCTTTCCACTTCCGTCTCCGTCACAACCGTGAAGAAAGGCCCGCTTGCATCGGTCAAGATGCGAGTGCCATACTCGCGCGGCCACAGTTGGTTTGCCTCTTTGAAGAGTTCCACCAACTCGCCACCCTTGCCATACTTTGCCTGAAAAACATCACGTACAACGATCATTGTGCCTCCCAAGAGACTAAACTTAGGTCTTGCATCGATTGGTTGAAGTGAGGAAAACCTCACAGGAAAAGTGCGCCTACGTAGCGGCTAACTCAGCCGCATTGGCAGCCTTGCGTGCGCGGAAGTTGATGCCCAGCGTACCAAAGTCGGCAGCGCTGCTCTCATGGGGCGCGCCACTGAAAACATCGCCGCGCCAGGTGATCTCAAAGTCGGCAAAACCAGCAGCCACAACCATGGCTTCTAACTCTGCTTCCAGCAGAGCACCGGCAATTCAGCCAGTCCACAAGTCTATTTTGCGCTTGGCACTGTCGGGCACGGGTCTTTGCACCAGGATGTCGCCGATTTGCAAACGCCCATCAGGCTTCAACACACGTGCCATTTCGCCCAAGGCAAGCGCCTTGTCGGGCATCAAGTTGAGCACACCGTTGGAAATGATAACGTCCGCCCACCCATCGTCGACCGGCAGCGCCTCAGCATACCCCTCCCGAAACTCAACATTGGCTTTACCGGCTTCTTCCGCGCTGCGACACGCAATGGTAGCGACGATGAATATCATGCTAGCGTTGCAACTGAGTGGTAATTTGGCTCAGATAGCCTTTTCTCTCGCCCTCAGTTCAATCTAACCTCCTTCGGACATCGGTGAAACCCTGCCATCCCTAAGATGATCTCGTCCTCACCTCAAGAATTATAGGTTTCATTAATCGCATACTTAACAAGAATACCTGACTAATGTTCCCTTTGTCAACTTCCTTAGCCATGCTGGATGCGTCCCAAACATGTGGCCGGTTGTTAGCCGCACCCCATGAGCGCCCAAAATGGTGGCTCATGAGCGTGGCGTGAGAGACTAACACCGCGTCTTTCGTGGCTTCCCCGCAGTCTCCTCACACGGGTCTGGCCCTGTCTGCTGGCATACTGTGGCAACCTGTCGAGCATGGATCAGCACACAATGCCATCGCTGCGGGGCTGCAAAAACAGGGTCACCACTCGATTTGACGCGCCACTTTGTGCATAATCACTAAACACAATCGCGGGAATCCGGGACGAAGTGCTTGACAGATGTACCCCTGGTGGTTTACAGTCTAGCCAATGCAAAGCTGTGAGCGCGTATCAAGCAAGGTAACACTTAACCCATGACCGCTCGTCGAATTGTCGTCCTCCTAATTGTTGTTCTCCTCGTCATTCTTGGCGGGGCACTCGTCGTTGGGAGGTAAGACCGACGAACTGGTCGGTAAGAGTGTAAACAGAGCCTCCCAATCGGGAGGCTTTTTCGTTCAATTGGCGATTGCTAAGCACACACGGATAAGGCACATGATAACCGCTCTCACCCTACTTAGCGTCATCGTTATTAGCCTCCTCCTCCTCATTATTGAGCAGGGGGAGACACGGGTTGGGACGGTGCCTGTCCGCGTGCGAGGTGGAAACCAACGCTAAGGACACACTGAAAAAAAGCCGAAAGGCCGTCCTAACCCAGGGACGGCCTCTTTTGTTGGGACTGAATGACGCACTCGTAACTAAAGGTGGCGACGAAAAAAATGCGCTCTGACCGGATCAAGAAGGGCTTTGAACGAGCACCGCACCGCAGTTTGCTCAAGGCAACCGGCGTCACCGATGCCGACATGCACAAACCGTTCATCGCCGTCGTGAACTCGTACATTGACATCATCCCCGGCCACGTTCACTTACAGCGCTTCGGGCAGGTGGTCAAGCAGGCTATCCGCGACGCGGGCGGCGTGCCATTCGAGTTCAATACCATCGGCGTGGATGACGGGATCGCGATGGGGCATATCGGGATGAACTACTCGTTGCCCAGCCGCGAGTTGATCGCCGACTCGGTGGAAACGATGATCATGGCCCACGCCTTCGACGGTATGATCTGCATCCCCAACTGTGACAAGATCGTGCCGGGGATGCTCATGGCGGCCATGCGCGTGGACATCCCGGCGATCTTCATCAGCGGTGGCCCGATGGCTGCCGGGAAAACCCCCGACGGGCGCACCATCGACCTGATCAGCGTCTTTGAAGGAGTGGGAGCCTACAAAGCAGGCACAATCGACGACGCCGAACTCAAGCTGTTAGAGGATTATGGCTGTCCGTCCTGCGGCTCGTGTTCGGGCATGTTCACCGCCAACTCGATGAACTGCCTGATGGAAGTGCTGGGCATGGCCCTGCCGTACAACGGCACAGCCCTGGCCGAAACACCCGAACGCACCGAACTGGCCCAACGCGCGGCGCGGCAACTCATGGTCTTGATCGAAAAAGACCTGACGCCGCGCCGGATTGTTTCTCGCGAAGCCATCGACAACGCCTTCGCGCTCGACATGGCGATGGGCGGCAGCACTAACACCGTCCTGCATACGCTGGCGGTGGCCTACGAAGCGGGTGTGGAGTACCCGCTGGAGCGGATCAACCAGGTGGCCGAGCGCGTGCCGCATGTCTGCAAGGTCAGTCCGGCTTCACACTGGCACATGGAAGATGTTCACCGCGCGGGTGGCGTGCCGGCCATTCTGCACGAAATCGCCCGTAAGGATGGCACGCTGCACCTGGACACGCTGACGGTGACCGGCCGGACACTGGGAGAGAACATCGCCAGCGCGGTCATCAAAGACCCTGAGGTGATTCGCTCCATTGAGGCCCCCTACCATGAAACCGGCGGCCTGGCGATCCTGTTCGGCAGCCTGGCTCCTGATGGAGCGGTGATCAAGATCGGCGCAGTCCCCGAAAACATGCGTCACCATCGCGGCCCGGTCCGCATTTACGAAAGCGAAGAAACAGCGTCGGCGGGCATTCTCAACGGCGAGGTCAAGCCGGGTGATGTGGTCGTGATCCGCTACGAAGGGCCGCGCGGCGGGCCGGGCATGCAGGAGATGTTGGGGCCGACAGCGCAAATTCAGGGGATGGGCCTGGGCGATAGCGTCGCGTTGGTGACGGATGGCCGCTTCTCCGGCGGCAGTCGCGGGATTTCCATTGGCCACGTCAGCCCGGAGGCAGCAGCACGCGGCCCGCTGGCCGCCGTCGAGGAAGGCGACCTGATCGAAATCGATCTCGACCGGCGCAGACTCGACTTATTGGTTGATCCGGACGAGGTACAGCGCCGGCTGGCAAACCTGCCACCGTTCGAGCCGGATATTCCCAGCCGTTGGCTGCGCCGCTATGCCCGGCTGGTGAGTAGCGCCAGCACCGGGGCCGTATTTCTGGACTGATTGAGGCATTTTTACGATTTCACCGCACAGGAGAAGCGAGTATGCCATTACCGAAAGCCGACTGGATCTGGCACAACGGCGAGTGGGTCGCCTGGGATGATGCAACCGTCCACGTGAGCGTACATGGTCTGCATTATGGCACGAGCGTGTTTGAAGGCATTCGCGTCTATAGCACGCCGGATGGCCCGGCAGTGCTGGGCTTGAAGCCTCATGTCCGCCGCCTGTTCAACTCGTGCAAGATCGTGCGCATGGCGATTCCCTTCACGCCGGAACAGATCGAACAGGCCATTCTCGAGTCGGTCGTTCGCAACCATCACCAGAGTTGTTACATCCGCCCCCTGGTGTTTCGCGGCAGCGAAACCATTGCGCTGGACGGGCGGGCCTGCCCGGTTGAGGTGACTATTTTCACGCTGGAGTGGGGGCGCTATCTGGGCGCAGAAGCCGTTGAACAGGGCGTCGATGTGATGGTCAGTTCATGGCGGCGCATTGCTCCGGACACCATGCCCGCCCTGGCAAAAATCGGCGGGCAGTATGTCGGCAGCCAGCTTATCACGATGGAAGCGAAAGATAACGGCTTTCACGAGGGAATCGGGCTGGATGTCAATGGGTATGTCAGCGAAGGAGCGGGCGAAAACATCTTCCTGGTATTCGATGATGTGCTCTACACGCCGCCGTTGGCCGCCTCCATTCTGGGCGGCGTGACGCGTGCGTGCGTGGCAGAGCTGGCCCGCGACCTGGGGTACGAGGTGCGCGAGCAAATGATCGCCCGCGAGATGCTGTACATCGCCGATGAGATGTTCTTCACCGGCACGGCAGCCGAGATTACCCCGGTGCGCTCGGTAGACCGGCTACCGGTTGGTCAGGGTACGCGGGGGCCGATCACCGAACGGTTGCAGCGGGAATTTTTCGACATGACCGCCGGGCGAGCGCCCGATCGGTTTGGGTGGATGACACCGGTTCGCTCCGTCGAGGTTACAGAGGGGTAAGACGGAGCTTTGAGGGGCGCTGCATCTGGAGCGTCTAATCGCAGGCGAGAAATCACGACGGTGATGAGGGTAATCAAGGAGAAAACTAACGTGAAGCTAACCGGCGCAGAGATCATCATGGAATGCCTGATCCGCGAGGGCGTGGACCTGATGTTCGGGTATCCCGGCGGAGCCATTCTGCCCACCTATGATGCCATGACCAAGTACCCGCAGGTGCGCCACGTGCTCACCCGCCACGAGCAGGGAGCCGCGCATATGGCCGATGGCTACGCGCGGGCGACGGGCCGGGTGGGCGTGGCGATGGCGACTTCCGGGCCAGGCGCAACCAACCTGGTGACGGGCATCGCCACGGCGATGATGGACTCGTCACCCATCGTGTGCATTACCGGCCAGGTCCCAACCGGGGCCATCGGCAGCGATGCATTTCAAGAAACAGACGTGACCGGCATCACACTTCCGATAACCAAGCACAACTACCTGGTATACGACGTCAAGGACCTGGCATATTACATCCGCGAGGCGTTTCATATTGCCCGCACGGGCCGGCCTGGGCCGGTGCTCATCGACGTGCCCAAAGACGTGCAAAATGATGTCACCGAGTTCGCCTATCCCGAAGACGAGATCGTCTTGCCAGGCTATCAGCCGCCCCAGGCGGCCACCGACGAAGACATTGCGGCAGCCCTGGACTTGATCCAGCAGGCAGAACGACCGGTGATCCTGGCCGGTCACGGTATCGTCATGTCGGGTGCGGGGCGCGAGGTGCTCGAATTCGCCGAAAGGACGCAAACGCCGTTCACCCTGACCCTGCTCGGCAAAGGCAGCCTGCCGGAAAGCCACCCGCTGTCGCTGGGCATGATGGGGATGCACGGGACGGGTTATGCCAACCTCGCCATTCAGAATGCCGACCTGTTGCTGGCATTTGGCATGCGCTTTGACGACCGCGTGACCGGCAACCTGAAGACGTATGCCCCCAATGCAAAGAAGATTCACATCGATATCGATCCGTCCGAGATACACAAGAACGTGCCCGCTGATGTCCCCATCGTCGGTGACTTGCGCACCGTGATGAACCAGCTATTGCCCCATCTCAAACCGCTTGAGCACAAGGCATGGCTGGCCCAGATTCGCGACTGGATGGAGGATGCCGACGAGCGCGACATCGTGCACCAGCACGCAAGCGAGCGTCTGCTTGCTGCGCATGTGATTCGCGACATGTGGCAGGCAACCGGAGGCAATGCCGTCTGCGTGACCGATGTCGGCCAGCACCAGATGTGGGAAGCCCAGTATTACCCGCACGAGCGCCCCAATACGCTGATAACCTCCGGCGGGTTGGGGACGATGGGCTACGGATTGCCGGCGGCGATTGGCGCGGCACTGGGCCTGGGAACACCTAACGTATGGGCCATCGTTGGCGACGGCGGCTTCCAGATGACCGTCACCGAATTGGGCACGGCCATGC
The DNA here is from genome assembly GCA_964611395.1 of uncultured Anaerolineaceae bacterium. Lineage (GTDB taxonomy): Bacteria > Chloroflexota > Anaerolineae > Aggregatilineales > Aggregatilineaceae > CAZSXY01. The sequence continues at coordinate 6,213 of CAZSXY010000106.1, forward strand.
AGGAGCGAGTCCCGGTCAACATTGCGGTGATCAACAACGGCTTTTTGGGCATGGTGCGCCAGTGGCAGGAATTCTTCTACGAGGAGCGGTATAACGCCACGCCCATACACAATCCAGACTTCGTCAAGCTGGCGGAAGCCTACGGCATACCGGCGCGGCGCGTCACCCGCCGTGAGGAAGTGATCCCGGCCATCGAATGGGCGAACAGTGTGACCGATGGCCCGACCCTGATCGATTTTGTCGTCGAAAAACACGACCTGGTCTATCCGATGGTTCCGGCGGGCGCTGACCTGGACAAGATGATCCGCCGTCCGCTGTCGTCACAGGACGCGATTTAGTGCAGAGGGGATGATGGAGAAAATGAACACACCCATGAAACGAACGCTCGTGGCGCTGGTGGAGAATAAGCCCGGCGTGTTGAACCGCGTGGCCAGCCTGTTCCGGCGTCGCAACTTTAACATCGACAGCCTCACCGTGGGCCGCACCGAGAACCCCGACATCTCGCGCATGACCATCGTCGTTGACGCCGACGCCGAGCGCATCAAGACGCAGCTTTATAAGCTGGTGAACGTCATCCAGGTTGAAGAAGTGACCGACATCCCCGACGTAAGCCGCGACCTGGCCTTGATCAAAGTGCGCGTAGATAGCCAGACGCGCGGCGAAGTGGTGCAGTTGTGCGACATCTTCCGGGCGCACATCGTCGATGCCACACGCGAAGCGGTCATTATCGAAGTCACCGGGACCGAGGACAAGATCACCAGCATGATCGAGTTGCTGCGGCCCATCGGGATCATGGAGATGGTGCGCACCGGCGTGGTCACGATGACGCGCGGCGAACACGTGCTTACTCCGAATGGCTATAAGGCACGTCCGGGCAGCAATGGCTCCCGGACCAGCATCATCTGAGGGAGATTTTCAGTGGCAAAGCTCTATTACAACAACGACGCAGACCCCAAGTATCTTGAAGGCAAGACGGTGGCCGTCATCGGCTACGGCAGCCAGGGCCACGCCCACGCGCTGAATCTGCATGACAGCGGCGTGAACGTGGTGGTTGGATTGTACGAAGGTAGCAAGTCCTGGGCGAAAGCCGAAGCAGACGGTTTGACGGTTAAAACGGTGGCGGATGCTGCCGCTGCTGGCGATGTGATCATGATCCTGCTGCCGGACACAGTCCAGTCCCAGGTCTATGCGAAGAGCATCGCGCCAAACCTCAAGCAAGGCGACACGTTGATGTTCGCGCATGGTTTTAACATTCATTTCGGGCAGATCACGCCACCGGATTACGTCGATGTGAGCATGGTCGCCCCCAAAGCGCCCGGCCACCGCGTGCGCGAACTGTACGTCGAGGGCGCGGGCACGCCGGCATTGGTCGCTGTGGCGCAGGACGCCAGCGGGCGCGCGATGGCCCAGGCGCTGGCTTATGCGCGTGCGCTGGGCTGCACCCGCGCCGGTGTGATCGAGACGACGTTCGCCGAAGAAACGGAAACCGACCTGTTCGGTGAGCAGGCAGTGCTTTGCGGCGGCGTGACGGCACTGGTCAAGGCCGGGTTCGAAACGCTGGTCAAGGCCGGTTACCAGCCGGAACTGGCCTATTTCGAAGTGCTGCACGAGCTGAAGCTGATCGTAGACCTGATGTACCAGGGTGGCATGAGCTACATGTGGTACTCGGTGTCCGATACGGCGGAACACGGCGGCTACACCGCCGGGGAACGGCTCATCACCGAGGAAACCAAAGGCGAGATGAAGCGCATCCTTGACGAAATCCAGGACGGAAGCTACGCGAAAAAGTGGATGAAAGAAAACGCGAACGGCCGCCCCTGGTTCAACCAACAACGCAAAGCCGAACAGGAACTGCTGATCGAGCAAGTTGGGCGTGAACTGCGCGAGATGATGCCCTTCCTTGACGCTAAACATGCCCCGCGTGCCGATTGATGTGGAGCCGCACGAGGCACAAGAAGGGAGGTGATGGAAATGTCCGACGATGGTCTTGGCGGTCTAACGAACGATGGACTGGATGAGCTTACGACCAAGCTGACGATTGACCGGAAGACACAAGCAAACGAGAGGATACAACCATCATGGATGAATCTGGGGTTATGCCCGACAACTACGTTCGGATATTCGACACCACCCTGCGCGATGGCGAACAGTCGCCGGGGGCCAGCCTGACCAGTGCCGAGAAGATCGACATTGCGCGGCAACTGGCCCGTCTGGGGGTGGACATCATCGAGGCCGGGTTCCCGGCGGCGTCGCCCGATGACCTGGAGGGCGTGCGGCGGATTGCCCGCGAAATCGGGACGCCGGACGGCCCGGTGATCTGCGGGCTGGCACGCGCCCACCAGGGCGACATCGACAAGGCGTGGGAAGCGGTCAAGGACGCGGCCAAACCGCGCATCCACACCTTCCTCGCCACGTCGGACATTCACATGCAATACAAGTTGCGCATGACGCGCGAGCAGGTGGTGCAGCGCACCCGCGAGATGGTCTCTTATGCTCGCTCCCTGTGCCCGGATGTCGAGTTCTCGCCGGAAGACGCCTGCCGCTCCGACCCCGACTTCCTGGTCGAGGTGTTGAGCGTAGCCGTCGAGGCGGGCGCGACGACGCTCAACATTCCCGATACGGTCGGCTACATCATGCCGGTGGAATATGCCGCGCTGTTACGGAAGCTCATCGCCGAAACAACCAACGGCGACAGCGTGATCTGGTCGGTGCATTGCCATGACGACCTGGGCATGGCGACGGCCAACACGCTGGCCGGGTTGCAGGCGGGCGCGCGCCAGGCGGAGGTCACGATCAATGGGATCGGCGAACGCGCGGGCAACACCTCGCTCGAAGAGGTGGTGATGGCGCTGCGCACGCGGCCCCAGGTCTATCACCTGGAAACCGGCATTGATTCCACGCAGATCACCCGCACAAGCCGCATGGTCAGCAACTACACCGGCATGTTGATTCAGCCGAACAAAGCCATTGTCGGGGCGAATGCGTTCAGCCACGAAGCAGGCATTCACCAGGACGGCATCCTCAAACACCAGGCAACCTACGAAATCATGACGCCGGAAACGGTGGGCCTGTCGCAGAGCAACCTGGTATTGGGCAAGCACAGCGGGCGGCACGCTTTTCGCGTGCGGCTCGAAGACCTGGGCTACGAACTGAATAGCGACGACCTGAACCAGGCGTTCCGGCGTTTCAAGGAACTGGCCGACAAGAAGAAGACCATAACCGACGCCGACATCGAAGCCCTGATCGCCGATGAGTTTTACGGGCCGGAAGAAGTGTTCACGCTTGAGGGTATCCAGGTGGCCTGCGGGCAGCCCGGCATGCCCACCGCCACGATCAAGCTGCGCGGGCCGGACGGAGCGGTGAAAATCGCTGCCGGCATCGGTACGGGGCCGGTCGATGCGACCTTCCAGGCGATCGAGAAAATCGTCCAGGTGTCCACCACCCTGGTCGAGTACCGGGTGGCAGCCATCACCGAGGGGATCGACGCGCTGGGCGAAGTGACGGTGCGCATCCGGCGCGATGCCAACGGACGACGCTCGTTCGGCGGTCACGGCGCAGATACCGACATCATCGTCGCCAGCGCCAAAGCATACCTGTCGGCGATCAATAAGATGCTGGCGTACACCGGCTACGAGGGGCACGCGCCCGAAGGCGAAGCGGCCACCATTGGCGTGACGGCTTCAGTACAGCAAGGGACTTGAAATCCGCCCGGCTGAAAACATGAAATGACCGCGGCCCAGTCTCTCACAGGGTCGGGGATCAGAAGTGAGATTGACTGCACACATAGCAAGCGCGAGGAGTGAGGACTGATGACTGCCAAAATGCCACGCAAGAGGCCCCATACCAGCACGCAACCGGCGGCGACTCCACTGTTTGCGGCATTTCCAGAGCCGCAGGGGTGGGCCTTGAATTGGGACGGCGCGGCGCTGCAATCGGCGACGAAGTCACCGAAATCAAGCGCCAAACCGAAAACTCAAACGCGTTCCTGACAGGAGAGACACATGGGTAAAACACTGGCCGAGAAAATCATCGCAGCACATGCTGAAGACGTCGAAGAAGTCTCGGCGGGCGATCTTGTCACCGTCAAGACCGATGTGGTCATGGCCAATGACATCACCGCCCCCATTGCCATCGAATCGTTCCAGGCGATGGGTGTGGGCGAAGTGTTCAGCCCGGACAGCATCATGCTGGTTCCGAGTCACTTTGCCCCGAATAAGGATATTAAAAGCGCCGAGCAAACCCGCACACTGACCCGCTTTGCCGAAAGCCAGGCGCTGTCCCACCGCTTCCAGGTGGGGCGGGCGGGCATCGAGCACGTGGTGTTGCCAGAGCGCGGGCTGGTGCTGCCCGGCGATCTGGTGGTCGGCGGCGATAGCCATACCTGCACCTACGGGGCGGTGGGCGCGTTCGCGACCGGCATGGGGTCGACCGACATCGCTTTCGCAATGGCGACCGGTACCACGTGGCTCAAAGTGCCGGAAACCATGAAGTTCGTGTATACCGGCGAGCGACAGCCCTGGGTCTATGGCAAAGATATGATCCTGCGCACCATCGGTGCGATCGGCGTAGACGGCGCACTCTACCGCGCGATGGAATTCACCGGCCCGGCCATCCACGATCTGTCGATGTCGGATCGCCTGACCATGGCCAACATGGTGATCGAAGCGGGGGGCAAATGCGGGTTCATGCCCTATGATGACGTGACCGAAGCCTATGTGACGCCGCGTGCCACGCGCCCCTTCACGCCCTTCTTTGCCGACGACGACGCGACCTACACCTCCGTCCACGAGTTCGACCTGTCGGCGATGGAACCGCAGGTTGCCTGCCCGTACTCACCGGACAACGTCTACCCCATCAGCCAGGTCAAGCCAGAAAAAGTCGACCAGGTTTTCATTGGGAGCTGCACCAACGGGCGTTTGGAGGACCTGGCGATTGTGGCCGATATCCTTCAACGCTCCGGGCGCGAGTTCCATCCCGACGTGCGCGTGATGATCATTCCCGGCTCGCAGGCCGTGTATCTGGACGCGTTGCGCCAGGGGTGGATCGAGTTGTTCACCGTCGCGGGCGGGGCTGTCAGTGTCAGCACGTGCGGGCCGTGCCTGGGTGGGCATATGGGCGTGCTGGCAGCGGACGAGGTCTGCGTGAGCACATCGAACCGCAACTTCAGGGGCCGCATGGGCCATCGCGACGCGCGGGTATTCCTGGCGAATCCGGCCATTGCCGCGGCGAGCGCGATCATGGGCCGGCTGGCGCATCCGGATGAGCTTTAGCGGGAGGGATGACAATGCAGTTTGAAGGCAATGTGTGGAAGTACGGTGACAACATCGATACCGACGTGATCATCCCGGCACGCTATCTCGTTACCACCGATCCGGCGACACTGGCGGCGCACTGCATGGAAGACATCGACGAAGCATTCGCCCGCCAGGTTCAGCCCGGCGACATCATCGTCGGTGGCAGCAACTTCGGCTGCGGTTCCAGTCGCGAACATGCCCCGATCAGCATCAAAGGGGCCGGCGTCTCCTGTATCATCGCCGAGTCGTTTGCGCGCATCTTCTTCCGCAACGCGATCAATATTGGCTTACCCATTCTGGAAAGTCCTGAGGCGGCACGCGACGCGCAGCAGGGTGATACCCTCAGCGTCGATCTCATCTCCGGCACGATTATTAACCTGCGTACCGGCAAGACCTACCAGGCCAGCCCCTACCCGCCTTTTGTGTTGAAGATCATCAACGCCGGGGGACTGGTTCCGTACACGCGTAACGAACTGGGCATTGAGATTACCGGCTAGCGGAGCGGGCGCGTGCCTGCTCCGCATGGGGCAGGTGCGCGCTCACCGGTGCGCCCATCCGCCCCGTGTTGCAACAGGTCTGATTCAGCGAAACCATGCCCTAGTACCAGACAACCAACGATGGGTTCACCCAGGGCACCTGCCCTGAACCCGCGAGCAATGATACGAGGCAGCAGATGACCAGGATTGACGTTTACGACACGACGCTCCGCGACGGGACACAGGGCGAAAATATCTCGCTCTCGGTCGATGATAAGCTGAGAATTACCCAATTGCTCGATGAACTGGGCGTTGCCTACATCGAGGGTGGTTGGCCCGGTTCGAATCCGAAAGACGCAACCTACTTCCAGCGCGTCCGCGACCTCGATCTCAAGCACGCAAAGATCGCCGCCTTCGGCATGACGTGCCGCGTCGGCAGCCAGCCGGACGACGATGCCAACATCCGCGCTTTGCTCGAAGCCAAGACGCCCGTCGTGACCGTTGTCGGCAAGACATCGATGTTGCATGTCAGCGAGGTGATTCGCACCACGCCCGAAGAAAACCTGCGCATCATCCGCGAGAGCCTGGCCTATCTCAAGATACAGGGGCGCGAAGTGCTCTACGATGCCGAACATTTCTTCGATGGCTTCAAGCTGGACGCCGATTATGCCATGCAGACGCTCCAGGCCGCATTGGACGGTGGCGCAGATGTGCTCGTGCTGTGCGACACAAACGGCGGTTCGACCCCCTGGGAAGTCGGGCAGATGACGCGCATGGTGGCCGAGTGTTTTCCCGGCGCTGCACTCGGCATCCACTGCCACAACGACAGCGAAATGGCGGTTGCCAACACGCTGGCAGCCGTGCGCCAGGGGGCGGCTCATGTGCAGGGCACGATGAACGGCTATGGCGAGCGATGCGGCAATGCGAATCTATGTTCGGTGATACCCGATCTGGAACTCAAGCTAGGCTTGCGCTGCCTGCCGGAAGGGCATCTGGCCAACCTGACGCGCGTCTCGCACATCGTGGCGGAGATGGCGAACATGGCCCCCAACAACCAGGCGGCCTATGTTGGCAAAAGCGCCTTCGCCCACAAAGGCGGTATGCACGTGGCGGCGATCCGCCGCAATATTGATAGCTACCAGCACATTGATCCCGCGCTGGTGGGCAACAAAATGCGGGTGCTGGTGTCCGACCTCAGCGGGCGCGGCAACATGCTCAGCAAGGCCGAAGAGTTCGGCCTCGACCTATCGAGCACGGACGCGCGGCATGTCGTCGAGCAGATCAAAGAGCTGGAGAACCAGGGCTTCGTCTTCGAAGGGGCCGAAGCGTCAGTGGCGATGCTCATGCGCCGCCAGCAGCCGGGCTACAAGCCCCCCTTCGAACTGGTGGATTTCATGGCGGTGGTGGAACACCGCGCCGGACGCGGTATGTTCGCCGAAGCGACGATCAAGCTGCGGGTTGATGACGAGGAGTTACACACGGTCGCCAGCGGCAACGGCCCTGTGGATGCGCTCGACCGGGCCATGCGCAAGGCGTTGCTGCCGGTCTACCCAACGCTGGCCGAGTTCAAGCTCGCCGACTACAAAGTGCGCATTCTCGATGGGCAAAACGGGACGGCAGCAATGACCCGCGTGCTGATCGATACCCAAAACGGGCACCAGCGCTGGACCACCGTCGGGGCCAGCACCAACATTATCGAGGCAAGCTGGCTGGCGCTGGCCGATAGCGTCGAGTACGGGCTGACGCACGTGGTGGGTGATCGGTGAACGGTGATCAGTTTTCAGTTTTCAGTGATCGGTTATCGGTAGAGCGTTGTTGGTGAG
>CAZSXY010000107.1:0-13440 GCA_964611395.1 uncultured Anaerolineaceae bacterium
GTGCTTGGCATCACCGGGAGCGCGGGGAAAACGACGACGACAGCGCTTGCCGGCGCGATATGCCGCGAGACCGGGCGGCCAACATACGTGGGCGGCAATATCGGCGATGTTTTGCTGGAGGCGCTGCCGGTGATCACCCCCGATGCCTTCGTGGTCATGGAGCTGAGCAGCTTCCAGTTGGAACTCGTGACCACCAGCCCCCCGGTGGCGGCAGTGCTCAACGTCACGCCGAACCATCTCGACCGGCACGAGACGATGGAAGCGTACATGGCCGCCAAGTCGCACATCTACGCCCACCAGAAGCCGCCAGACATTGCGATCTTTGGGCGCGATGACCCCAACGCGCGGGCGATGAGCAGCGATGCGCCGGCGCGGTTGGCCTACTTTTCCATGCGCGACAAGGTGCTCAGCGGCGCGTATCTCGAAGGGAACGAGTTGCTGGTCACGGTGGGCGACAGCGCCCCTGGAACCGTCTATGAGGTGGTGTGCAGCCGCGACGTGATCCGGTTGCGCGGCGAGCATAATGTGTCCAACGCGCTGGCGGCCTTTGCGATTACCGGCGCGGCCCGCGTGCCGGTGGGGGCGATGCGCGCCGCGATTGAATCGTTCACCGGCGTCGAGCACCGGCTGGAGACGGTGGCGGTGATCGACGATGTGACCTGGGTCAACGACAGCATTGCCACGGCCCCGGAGCGCGTCGTGGCGGCGCTGCGCAGCTATGAAGAACCGATCGTGTTGCTGGCCGGGGGGCGCGACAAGGCATTGCCCTGGGACGATATGGCGGCGGTGGCGACCACGCGCTGCCGGGCGGTGATCGGGTTCGGTGAATACGGGCCGCAGGTGGCCGAGCAGGTGAACCGGATGTGGGGAACCAATCCCGATGCCCGCCTGTCCCGCGTGGAGGTCGTGCCTGACCTTGAGGCGGCGGTGGCGCTGGCGCGACGGATCGCCCAGCCGGGTGATGTCGTGCTGTTGAGTCCGGGGGGCACGTCGTTTGATGCCTACCGCGATTTTGCCGAGCGCGGCCAGCATTTTCGAGATCTCGTGCGGGCGTTGGGCGGGTGACACTGCAACCCTGAAAGGTGAGCGTTCATGAGCAAGCGATCCCCCGAAGTGGAAGCGCGGCGTGCGCTGGCCGTCATGATGGTGTTGACGGTATGCGTGGTCGTGTTCGTATTGGCGGCGAGTTTCTTGACCACAACGGCTCGCTCGATCATTCTTGTAGCCTGGATGGCGGTCATGATGGCCGTCCTGAGGAAGTCTTAACAGGAGGACCGGTGAGCGATTCTACGCCTGCAATGACCTGGTTGCACGAACCACCGCAGTGGACGTTTGAACAGGGGGGGCTGGCCGTCACGGCGGCACCCCAGACGGATTTCTGGCGCAAAACGCACAACCAGCAGGTGGCAGACAACGGCCACTTTTTCTACCAGACTGTCGCCGGCGACTTCACGGCCAGCGTGCGGTTTCGCGGCCAGTACCGGGCGCTCTATGACCAGGCCGGGTTGATGGTGCGGGTCGATCCGGCGCACTGGATCAAGTGCGGGATCGAATTTGTCGATGGCGTGCACTTTGCCAGCGCCGTCGTGACGCGCGACTATTCCGACTGGTCGCTGGCTCCACTGGCGCAGGCACCGGAAACCTTCTGGTTGCGCGTGGTGCGTCGGCAGGTGACGTTCGAGGTGTATTGGGCGCTGGATGGCGCGACCTATCACCTGTTGCGGCAGGCGTACCTGCACGACTCCGGGACGGTACAGGTGGGGATGATGATTTGTGCGCCGGTCGGTGAGGGGTTTGAAGCGCGGTTTGAGGGCTTCCAGGTCGTTCAGAACGGCGCGGAAACGTAGCAACGAACCCGTCGATGCGGTAAGGTAAAGATAGATGCAGGGGCCGGCGTGACGATCTGTCCGGCCACTGGGGTTTGAGGGCACCAACGATGACCGACATGCCGCAGTACATCGATGACGATGCCGAATTCAATTACGCCGATGCGCTCGTGCAGCCGGGGCGTCGCGCGACCGCGCGACCAGCGGGGATACCGCAACCTGGGGTGCGCCGCCGGACGTATGTGGCGGGGTTCGACCTGTATCTGGCGCTGGTGGTGGGGTTGCTGTGCGCTATCGGCCTGCTGATGGTCTACAGCGCGTCGATTGACGTGAGTTACCAGGTGACCGGTGACCCGGACAGCACGACCTATTTCTTTGTGCGGCAGCTTCGCTCGATGGGGCTGGGCGTGCTGTTGTTGCTCCTGCTTTCGCGCATCGATTACCACGTCTGGCGGCGGCTGGCTGTGCCCATGATGGGGCTGGTGATCGTGTTGTTGCTCCTGGTGCTGCGCTTCGGCGATGTGCGTTTTAAGGCGCAGCGCTCGTTGGTCGATGGCTCGATTCAGCCGGGCGAACTGGCGAAATTCACGGTCGTGCTGTACATGGCGGCGTGGCTGGCCGCCAAGCGCAGCCGGATTCGCAACATTACCTACGGCATCCTGCCGTTTAGCGTGTTGGTCGGCACGGTGGCTTTCTTGATCGTGCTCCAACCAGACCTCAGCACGGCGGCGAGCATCCTGGCGACGGCGCTGAGCATGTTCTTTATTGCCGGCGCCGATCTGTTCCAGTTGCTCGCCATTGGGGGGTTGATGGGTTTTGCCGGTTGGCAACTGATCGCCCACTTTGCATACGCCCAGGAACGTCTCGACGAACACTGGGCCGCCATCGAAGACCTGACCCAGGCCAGCGACCACGTCCAGCAAGCCGTTACTGCGTTTATCAACGGCGGGCTGACCGGCGTCGGCCTGGGGGAAAGCAAGCAAAAATTCGCCAATAACCTGCCGTTCCCTCACACCGACAGCATCTTCGCCGTGATCGGTGAGGAACTGGGGTTGTTGGGGAGCTTTCTGGTGATCGTGTTGTTCGTGGTCTTGATCTACCGGGGATTCACGATTGCCCGCTACGCGCCGGATGCGTTCGGGGGCTTGCTGGCGGCGGGGGTGACGTGCTGGATTGCCTACGATGCGCTGTTGAATATCGCCGTGATGACGGCTATGATCCCGCCGACGGGCGTGCCGCTACCGTTCATCAGTTATGGTGGGTCGAGCCTAGTGGCGGCGCTGGCGGGGGTGGGTCTGATGCTCAACGTGTCGCGGGCGGTGAGCCGCAACGCGATTCCCAGGCGGCGGCAGGATTGACGCGCTGCTGACCCCGCAACATCCCGGAGGGGCGGCCAACCTGCTCGTAACGCCACTGGAAGAACATAAGAACACTGTACACACGATGGAGATGGACCATTGCGCGTGATGATCTCAGCCGGGGGAACCGGCGGCGGCGTGTATCCTGCGCTGGCAGTCGCGGGGGCGCTGCGCAGGCTCTATCCTGACCTGACGATGACGTTTGTAGGGGCGCGGGCTGACATGGCCCGCGACCTGGTGAGCCGTTCCGATGTGTCGTTCGACGGCTATTACGAAGTGCTGGCCGGGCCGCTGCACGGCATCCCGCGCCTGCGCCAGCTTGTGAGCGCGATTAAGATTGTGATCGGCATTCTGCAATCGCTGGTGCTGGTGCTCCGGCTGCGCCCGCAGGTGCTCTTTTTGACCGGCGGGTGGGTCGGCTTCCCGATGGCGGCGGCATGCTGGCTGCTGCGCCGCCCGATCGTGATCTACGTGCCGGACATCGAGCCGGGGCTGACCTTGCGGGTGCTGGGACGTTACTTCGCCCGCGCCATCGCGGGGACGGTCGCCGACACGGCGGCGTTTTTCCCCGGCAAGCGCGTTGTTGAAACCGGTTATCCGCTCCGCCGCGAGATTTTGGAAGCCAGCCGCGAGGCCGGGATCGCGGCGCTGGGCCTTGATCCCGACCGTAAGACACTGCTCGTGTTCGGCGGAAGCCGGGGATCGCGGAGCATCAATTCAACGATGAGCCGGATTGCGCCCGACCTGCTGGCCGAGGGCATCCAGATTGTGCACATCTCCGGGCGACTGGACTGGGACAGCGTTCAGGCCCAACACGCGGCGCTGAGCGATACGCAGAAGGCGCGTTACCAGATTTTCTCATTTCTGCCGGACATTGGGCAGGCGTTTGCCGCCGCCGACCTGGTCGTGAGCCGGGCGGGTGCGGCCACGCTCGCCGAATACCCGGAGCTGGGACTGCCCGCGATTCTCGTGCCATACCCCTACGCCTGGCGCTACCAGCAGGTGAACGCGGATTGGCTGGTCGACCGTGGCGCGGCGATCCGGTTGGACGATGACAGGCTGGACGAGGAATTGCTGCCCGCGATCCGCGACCTGTTTGCCGACCCTGAACGGCTCGACGCGATGCGCGGGGCTATGCAGGCGCTCAAACGCTCGGATGGTGCGGAGCAGGTGGCGCGGCTGCTGGCTGAGGTCGCCGGGCAGGGATAAGCAGGCGGCAACGAGGGGCTGTTATGGGCCAGTTTGCGACAACGGGCAGTTGGCCTACAATTAGGGCGGTAGTCGCCACGTGACGGGCTTTCCAGCGGGGGACGTTGCACTATGATGCAGTTGTCGAGTTTTCTGGTGATCATGATCGGCCTGTTTGCGATGATCGGCTTCATGCGTGGCTGGACGAAGGAGCTGATCGCAACATCAGGAGTTGTGCTGGCGTTGTTCACGCTCAAGCAGTTCGAAACGCTGCTCATTGACCCGCTGACGCAAGGCCAGCAGCACTCAAAATTCTGGCTGCAAGCGACCATTCTGCTGATGATGGGCTTCTTTGCCTACCAGACGCCGCCCGAAGCCATTGGGCGCGGCGGGCGGGGGCGTTCCAACCGCGAGGGCTTTCAGGACGGCATCCTGGGGGCGCTCGTGGGCGCGTGGAACGGCTACTTGCTGGTGGGATCGCTGTGGTGGTACATGGATAACCTGGAGTATCCCCTCAGCCCGCATATCTTGCCCGTTGATCCCGGATCGGCCAGCGCCGACCTGGTTGACATTCTGCCGCTTAGCTGGATGCTGGGCGGCGATGGCAGCATCCTTTCCGTGTTGATGATCGCCCTGTTTGTCTTCGTCATCGTCGTGGTGATCTGATTTCTCCCTGAATCGCTTTGTTTGCCAATGGAGGCGTGCAGTGCCAACTGCACGGGGTTCGGTTTTGATTCTGCAACCTGGACAGCATATTCACGTGATCGGCGCGGGCGGCTTTGGCATGTCGGCCATCGCCCGTATTTTGTTACAACGCGGCTACCGGGTGTCCGGGTCTGACCTGCGGAGCAACGACTTCACCCGCGCGCTTGCCGGGGCCGGGGCCACGATCTACCTGGGGCACGCCGCCGGGCATATCGCCGGGGCGGATGTGGTGGTCGCTACCTCTGCCGCCACAGACGAGAACCCGGAAATCGCGGCGGCCCGTGCCGCGGGAATCCCTGTGCTCCGGCGGCGCGACATCCTCGGCGAATTGATGGCGCAGCAGGTCGGGGTGGCGATTGCTGGCACGCATGGCAAGACGACGACCACCGGCTTACTGGTTCACGTTTTGGTCGAGGCGGGTCTTGATCCTACGTACATCATCGGCGGCGTGCTGCGCAACACCGGGACGAACGCCGGGGTGGGGCAGGGGCCGCACTTCGTGATCGAGGCGGACGAGTACGACCGGATGTTTCTGGGGCTGCGCCCGCACATTGCGGTAGTCACCAATGTGGAACATGATCACCCGGATTGTTACCCCACGTTTGACGATGTGCGGGAAGCGTTTGCGCAATTTGTCGAGCGCCTGCCGGATGACGGGCTGCTCGTCGTGTGCGCGGACGACCCAGCGGCCCGCGACCTGGGGCTGGCCCGGCAAAAGGCGAGCCTGCCGGTTGTAGTCTACGGGCTGGCGTCTGCCGCGCCGCCGCCGGAAACGGGCTGGCGTGCGACTCGCGTGGTTCCCGACGCGGCGGGCGGCGTATCCTTTGATCTCTGGCGCGAGGGGGTTGCGGTGGGGCGGGTGCGCTTGAACCTGTCCGGGCGGCATAATGTGCGCAATGCCCTGGCCGTGATCGCGGTCGCCGATCGGGTGGGCGTGCCGTTTGAGCGGATCGCGGCGGCGCTGGATACATTCCTGGGAACCGGGCGGCGCGGCGAGACGATGGGCACTGCCGGCGGCGTGACGGTGATCAATGATTACGCGCACCATCCCACCGCGATCCGCGTCACGCTGGAGGCCTTTCGCGCCCGGCCCGGTGTGCGCGATCTGTGGGCGGTGTGGCAGCCGCACACTTATACGCGCATGCGCACGCTGGCGAGCGAGTTCGCAACGGCCTTCCACGCCGCCGATCACGTGCTGGTCACGGATGTGTACTCGGTCCGCGAGGCGGTGTCGCCGGGCCTGGGCGCGGCGGGCATGGCGCAACGCATCCGGGATGCCGGGCATGGTGATGTGCGTTATACTGGCCCGCTAGAGGAGACGGCTGGCGCGCTGATTGACAATGTGCGACCCGGTGACCTGGTTGTGCTGCTGTCGGCAGGCGACGCCCCACAGATCGGCGTGCAGGTGTTGGCTGCGCTCGATGCGGGCGAGGGCGCGCCGTCCCAGGAGGAAAACGCATGAGTGACCGGTATGAGGCGCTGGCCGAGCGTTTCGGCGCGGCGCTGAAACGTGACGAATCGCTGGCGCGTTATACCGTGGCGCGTCTTGGTGGCCCGGCTGACGCGTTGCTGGTCGCCAATAATACGAACGATCTGACCGATGCGGTCACGCTGGCCGCCAAGCACGATATTCCCTGGCTGATCCTCGGCGGTGGGGCCAATGTGCTTATTGCCGATGCGGGCTACCGGGGCCTGGTGATCATCAACCACACGAAAGCGGTTCGCTTTGAAGAGGACGGGCGCGTGGTCGCCGAGAGTGGCGCGAACCTGTCCACCCTGGCGCGGCGCTGTATGAACCAGGGTCTGGCGGGGCTGGAGTGGGCGGTCAGCGTGCCGGGCACGGTCGGCGGCGCGGTGGTCAACAATGCGGGGGCGCACGGTGGCGACATGGCCGGTACGGTGCGCTGGGTGGAAATCTTCAATCTCGAAGATCGGCCCCACGTTGAGTTGTGGAGCGTGAGCCAGATGCACTACGGCTACCGCAGCTCTATCTTGAAGGGCGGGCAGGGGCCGCACGTGGTGCTGGGCGCGACGTTGAAGCTGGAACCGGATCATGATCCGGACGAACTGAATGCCAAAGCCGACTCGTATGTCGCGCACCGCAAGCGCACCCAGCCGCCGGGCGCGTCGTTGGGAAGCATCTTCAAGAATCCGGAAGGCGATTACGCCGGGCGGCTGATCGAGGCCGCCGGGCTGAAGGGGACGACGCAGGGCGGCGTGATGATCTCGCCGGTGCACGCCAATTTTATCGTGAACACAGGCGAGGGTACGGCGGCGGAATACCGCGCATTGATCGAACTGGCACGCCGCACGGTGCTCGAAAAGTTTGGCGTCGAACTGGAGCTTGAGATCGAATTGTTGGGCGACTGGTAGCCGCGCGAAGGAGTATCGACAGGCGGTGACGCTCCGGCGTCAGGGCGTGCCGGACGCTGAACGCCGAATGCTGAACGCCGAACGCTGAACGCATGTTGTAGGTGCTGGCTGCATGGCCGGTCCGTGAGCGGGCCGGTTTTTGTTGGTGGTGTCATACAGCGATGCGTTGCGGATAAAAATCGTCACAGAATAGTGAGTTGATAAGGTCTCCATGAAATTTATCTAAAAAACCTGGAGCCAGCACGGTTTGCCCCATAAAAGGGCGTTTTCGCCATTGGACTTTTAAGCCATGTTGGAATATAGTGGGATTGTGTGTGGGAAAGCGGCACCACGTCCGCTAAAATAGCGTGACCAGGGAGCAGCCGGACTTCGCCACTGCCAACCGACAATCAGGGATCTGACAAACAATTGATGCGCTCTCCAGTCCGTACCCGACAGCGGCGCGCGCGGCGTCGTAATACTGGTGATCGAGGCCATGTGCGACCGGTTGGCACTGCCGAGGATACAGGCCAGCCCCGGCGCGAATTGCAGCGCATGCGCCCGCGATCGCGCGCCCAGACTCTGGGGGTGACGGGGAGCGTTTCGCAGCGGCGGAGTGAACGGCGGGCGCGGATGCAGGCCCGGCGACCCCGTCGTCCGGCGAAGACTCGCCGGAAGCCGTTCAACATCTGGCGGGTGCTCAGTTGGCGGATGGTGTCGGCGTTGCTCGTGGTTGGCTTTGGGGTTCTGCTCTACCTTTTTCTGAGCATGGACGCGTTCTATGTGAAGGCGGTGGCCATTGGCGGCGAGAAGTATCTCACGCGCGAAGAGATCTTCCGCTTTAGCAATACGGCGATGCGCCACATTTTCTGGGTCGATGCCGCCGACGTTGAGGCCAGGTTGGAATCTGTGCCGAACATCGCCGACGCGACCGTATACGTTGGCTGGCCGCCCAACATGGTTCAGATTCTGGTGGTGGAGCGCGAACCGGCGCTCATCTGGGAACAGCAAATTCGCGTTTGGGTGGACATCAACGGGATCGTGATGAAGCAGCGCGAGGACATCGAAGGTCTGTTGCGTATCGTTGTGCCCAACGCCGAGCAGCCCATCGCGGTGGGGCAACGCATTCCAAAAGCGATTGTCGAGGGGGCGCTCCGGCTTAAGTTCCGCTATCCGAACATTGACGTGTTGCTCTATGACTCGTTGAAGGGCCTGGGGTATCACGATGGGCGCGGCTGGACGGTTTGGTTCGGCACCGGTGAGGATATGGACACCAAGTTGCGAGTTTACAATGCGCTCGTGGCCGAGATTGTGGACGAGTTGCAGCCTGGTGAAATTGTGGTTTCGGACCCAGACCGGCCTTACTATACAATTTTGTGGCGAAATGGGTGAGCAAAGCTGAGTCATGGCGTTTTGGGCGTGTGGCCTGTCCCCGATGGGTGAGGGGCCACGATACCGCCCGAAGCCTGGTGAAACCGGGTAATTGGCATTATGGGCGAACTGGTTGTAGGGATTGACATCGGCACAACGAAAGTCTGCACCATCGTCGGCGAAGTCCGCGAGAGTGATGTATACGTGCTTGGCCTGGGCATCGAGCCGTCCCAGGGGATGCGCAAGGGCATGGTCACGGATGTGAGCGCCCTCAGCGCGTCGATTCTGGCTTCAGTACACAAGGCGGAAAAGACGAGTGGCTACGAGATCAGCCGCGCGTTTGTTTCGCTGGCCGGGAGTCACATCGAGTCGATCAACAGCCGGGGCGCGGTCGGCATCCCCAACTCGCGCGGGGTAGAGGTCGATGACCTGGAGCGGGCGATGGACGCGGCCCGCGCCGTCACGCTCCCGCACGGGCGCGAGGTGTTACACGTCATTCCGCGCAATTACACCCTCGACGGGCAGACCGGCTTGCGCAGCCCGCTGGGGATGCTGGGCTTCCGCCTGGAGGTGGAGGCGCACATCATCACCGCATCGGCGCAGGGCGTGAAAAACCTTGAAAAATGTGTCGAGGACGCGGGGGTGTATGTCGACCGTTTCATCCTCAACCCCCTAGCGTCCGGTGATGTGGTTCTGACCCCTGAGGAGCGCGAGGCCGGGGTGATGGTGGTCGATATTGGGGGAGGCACGACCGATCTCGCGATCTTCATCGACGGCGCGGTATGGCATACCAGCGTCATTGCGGTGGGCGGCCAGCACATCACCAACGACATTGCCTACGGGCTACACCTGCCGACCGAGCTGGCGGAATCGGTCAAGCTGGCCCACGGCCACGCCGACCCGGACGAAGTCAACCCGCTGGATGCCTTCCCGATTCAGCCGTTTGGCGAGGAGTTGCCGAGCAAAGTGCAGCGTGCCGACCTGGCGCACATCATCCACATGCGCGTGGTCGAAATGTTTGAATTGATCCTCAAGGAAGCCAAGCGTAGCGGCTATGACGGGTTGCTCAAGGCCGGCATTGTGCTGACCGGCGGGAGCAGCCAGTTGCCGGGGATCAAGACGGTGGCTGCCGACGTGCTGGAAATGCCCGTCCGCGAGTCACACCCGGTCAATGTGACGGGCATGGCGGAAGCGCTGAAAAATCCCGCGTACAGTACTAGCGTGGGATTGCTCAAACTGGGTCTGATCATGGATCTTGAAGATGATCGCCGCGCCTCGCTGCGCAAGCTTTCAAATTCGCGGCGCAATGTCCGGATGCGTGGATTCTTCAAGGGTGTGATGGATCGATTTTTGCCGCGTGAAGAGGTGGAGGAGTAGGCGAATCTCAGCGCGACCTACGGGCCGGATGGCGTTTCTGTTCGGATATACAAACCGTGAGTGGAATCGTCGCGATTGCGATTCCCACTCGCCACAAAATACCGTACAATAGTGTAATTACGTGTTTGGCATCACAGGCATATCAGGTTGGCCGGTCCAGGCAGGCCCCGCACAACGGTCCGGACGGCCCACCGGAACCGTCGTAGCACGATTATCCAGGAGGGTACTTTCATGTCGGACTCACTTTCAATGGAACCCATGCAATTGGTCGACAACTTCGCCAGTATTAAGGTTGTCGGAATCGGCGGGGGCGGCGGGAATGCCGTAAACCGCATGATCGAAGAAGGTCTGGGCGGCGTCGAATTTATCGCGATCAACACCGACGCGCAGGCCCTCTTGCTCAGCAAAGCCAAGACGCGCGTTCGCATCGGTGACAAGCTGACGCGAGGCCTGGGCGCGGGCGGTAACCCGGAAATCGGGCGCAAGGCCGCCGAAGAAAGCGCCGATGAATTATACGAAGTCATGCGCGGGGCGGACATGGTCTTCATTACGGGCGGTATGGGCGGTGGCACCGGCACCGGCGGCGCGCCGATTGTGGCCCAGGTTGCCAAAGAACTGGGTGCGTTGACGATCGGCGTGGTGACGCGCCCCTTCACGTTTGAGGGTGCGCGCCGTATTCAGGCGGCTGAAGCCGGGATTGAAGCGCTCAAGAGCCAGGTGGACACCTTGATCGTGATTCCCAACGACCGCCTGCTCCAGATTGTGGACAAGCGAGCCAGCTTGCAGGACGCGTTCGGCATGGCCGACGACGTGTTGCGCCAGGGTATCCAGGGCATCTCGGAACTCATCACCGTGCCCGGCCTGATTAACCTGGACTTTGCCGATGTGAAGACCATCATGTCGGAAGGTGGCGCGGCGTTGATGGCCGTTGGGCGTGCCAGCGGTGAAGACCGCGCGCGCAAGGCCGCCGAAGAAGCGATCAGCAGCAACCTGCTGGACGTGACGATCAACGGTGCGCGTGGCATTCTGTTCAACGTCACCGGCGGCCCGAACATGAGCTTGTTCGAAGTCAACGATGCGGCGGCCATCATTAAGGAAACGGCGCATCCGGATGTCAACCTCATCTTCGGCGCGGTGATTGACGAGAACATGGGCGACGATATACGGATTACCGTTATCGCTACCGGTTTCGAGCAGTCGCACATGACGACGCGGCGGCCTGTCACCGGGCGCGAACGCATCGGGCGGCCCGAAGTCGCCCCGCGACCAATCCAGCGCCCGGTTCAAGAAGCCGCTGCAGAAGAGGAAGAAGCCGAACTCGAACCGCCACAGGCGCAACAGCCACAGGTGCGCCGCGTGGAGGACGAGTTTAAGACGCGCGTCTACGACACGGACGACCTGGATATTCCGGCTTTCTTGCGCCGGCGTTAGCCAGGGAT
This sequence comes from uncultured Anaerolineaceae bacterium, assembly GCA_964611395.1. Classification (GTDB taxonomy): domain Bacteria; phylum Chloroflexota; class Anaerolineae; order Aggregatilineales; family Aggregatilineaceae; genus CAZSXY01. The sequence goes on from CAZSXY010000107.1 coordinate 11,617, forward strand.
CAGGCGTGGCGAGTGTGTCGGGGCTGCCGACGGCCCCGTGCTTCGCTCTGCTGGCTGGCAGACGTGCGCTGCCGGTATGAAATACCCATGATCCTGTTACCTTCCTGCCCTGGCGGACAAGGCCTGCCTGCCTGGGCGGAAGGTAGTTTTTTGTCGAATCTGATGATCATTGCTCCGCGCTAGAGAAAGCGTTGAAGTTTCGTAATGAATCCCCTCAACAGTACCCTGGTACTATGTGCCAGAAAACCTGTTCGTGTTACAGTGAAAGCCCGTCGAACACCATATGCGGGGGTGATTTCCCACAAAAGACCCTATATGTAGGGGTTATCCCACATCCCATGTGGGATAACGGGCCATCGCCCCGGTAGCAAGGGGCGCGGTGCGTGTCTGGTTGTGCGAGCCTGCGGATGGTGCTTCAGCGGGGGTGAGGGGATCGCGCTACACACTCCAGCATTGCGTTTTGTAACGCAGCAGTGGTTCACCATCGCTAAATGGTTTGGGGCGTTCTTTTACGATACAGAAAGGGCCAGCCATGAAGTGCCCGTATTGTGACGCTGACAACAAGTCGCGGGTCGTGGATACGACGCGCGATGCCCAGGGCGGCATCCGTCGCCGCCGCGAGTGTAAGGTCTGCGAGCGTCGCTTTAGCACCTACGAAAAAGTGTTACGCGCCACGCCGCTCTTGATCAAAGGCAACGGAGATCGCGAAGCGTTCGACCGTGAAAAGCTGATTCGCGGCATCCAGATTTCGTGCGGCAAGCGGCCCATTCCGGCAGCCGACATCAAGAAACTGGTAGACCGTATCGAAACCCATCTCCAACACCTGGGCAAAGACGAGGTGTCGAGCCGGGTGGTGGGGGATATGGTCATCGAAGGCCTTAAATCGCTCGACCCGATTGCCTACATTCGGTACGCGATTGTTTACCTGGGTCTCGATAACCTGACCAGTGTACGCGATATCATCGACGGACTGCTGGCCGATGAAGGAGCGACACCGGCGAGCAAGGGGCGGAGCGCCTCGACAGCCTCGTCCGCAAAAAGCCAGGAGTCGGGCGATACGGTTGCGGCATCCGGCCAGGATCAGCGACCGTTTCCTACAGCGTCCGGGTAAAACTATTTCTTTTGAGGCAACCGCATAGCTTTACACGAATCTTGCCCGCGCCAAAGCTGGCGGGCAGGGATGGTATTGGTGTTGTTTTTTTGACAAGGATGACTGCCATGCAGTCTTGTACCGGCCATAAGGAGTGAGTGGATGGTGGAACGAGTGAATGAACAGACACCGGCTGATGCGCGATCGAATGGTTTTAAGAAAGTGCCCCTGCCATCCGATCTGCAGCGCCCGATACCATTGACCGATAATGCGCGCACCGTTTTGAGCAAGCGTTACCTGCGGCGCGGCGACGATGGGCAACCCATCGAAACCGAACAGGAGATGTTCTGGCGGGTGGCGTACCATGTGGCTGGCGCAGAAGCGGAGTTTGACAACGATGTCGATAGCGTGGCCCGCCGGTTTTACGATCTGCTGACGGCGCTGCGCTTTTTCCCGAACAGCCCGACGTTTACCGGGGCCGGTACACCGTTGGGGCAACTGGCGGCCTGCTTCGTGCTGCCCATCGATGACGATATGGGCCGGACGGGTTCGGGTATTTTCGAAACGCTGCGTCATGCCGCGCTGATCCAGCAAACCGGGGGCGGCAACGGATTTTCGTTCAGCCGCCTGCGCCCGCGCGGGGCGCTCGTGCGGTCGTCCAGCGGGGAAGCGACCGGCCCGGTGGGGTTCCTGCGCGTTTATGACCAGGCGTTTGACGAGATTGCTCAGGGTGG
>CAZSXY010000108.1:0-13341 GCA_964611395.1 uncultured Anaerolineaceae bacterium
TGTGGCCGATCGTCCCCACGTTCACATGGGGCTTCGTCCGCTCAAACTTGCCCTTGGCCATGTTCTGTTGGTTCCTCCAGAAAATACCCGAATACTGGGAATATGCTTAGCGAATGCGATCGGTCGGTTAACAATAGCTGAGCCTACGATGGGATTTGAACCCATGACCTCGCCCTTACCAAGGGCGTGCTCTGCCAACTGAGCTACGTAGGCGCACTTCCACAAGCTATGGGCTTGTCAGGTGGGCCAGGTAGGACTCGAACCTACGAAGGCGTCTGCCAGCGGATTTACAGTCCGCCCCCTTTGCCGCTCGGGACACTGACCCCTGTTGTTAATCCTGGCCTTGCCAGAGAGCCGACGATGGGACTTGAACCCATAACCTAGCGCTTACAAGGCGCTTGCTCTGCCGGTTGAGCTACGTCGGCGTTGTGATGGTCATTTTACCATGCCCACCGGCGAGCCTCAAGGGTGAGTCTCAGCGTCGGAAGTGGTCGAAATTGTATCGGACGGCAATCGGTTTGTCAATGGTGCATGCGAGGGGGGACGGGCCTGCAAGTACCCCTGGGAGGCGGCTATTTTAGGGCGGTTTGTGTTCGCTGTTCGTTGCTGGCGTGTCGTGATATCTCCCTGTTCTAAGCGGTGATACAATCTCTCCGTCACCGTGTAGCCTCTGTGCTCCTGTGCTCCAATTGTGACGTATTATTGAGATTGGCGGATGCGAGGTTGTGCGGCTTATGCCTTTGCTGGTATGGTGGTGAACGTCACAGGTGGCCGGAGCATGGCTGGAAAGCTTGATTCATTGATGACTGAACACCCGATTTCTTCTTCATCATCACTTTCGTGGCGTCCATTTGCGGCGCTTGCGATCGGTGTGCTATCCGTCTCGTTCGCAGCGATTTTCATCCGCCTCGCGCAAAACAAGCAGGCTCCCTCTCTTGTTTTGGCGGCGGCGCGTCTTTGTGTAGCTTCCGCTTTCTTAACCCCCATCGTGCTGCGCCATTACAGGGAGGAACTGCGCGATATCACCCGGCGCGATTTGGTGCTGGCGCTGGTGTCGGGCGTGTTTCTGGGCGTGCATTTCGCAACGTGGATTACATCGCTGGAATATACCGCCGTCGTCAATAGTGTCACGCTGGTCACCACGAGTCCGTTGTGGGTGGCCTTGCTGGCCCCGCTGCTTTTGAACGAAAGACTTGACCGGTGGACGGTATTGGGGCTGATGCTGGCGATCGGCGGGGGTGTATTGGTCGGTCTCAGCGCAGAAGCTGGTGAGCCTCCCACGCGCCGCGATCCCTGGCTGGGCAATGGATTGGCCCTCGTCGGAGCTGTTACGGCTGCGGTATACTTTATCATTGGACGGCGGTTGCGCGTTCGTTGGGGGTTGATCCCGTATATCTGGCTGGTATACAGTGTGGCTGCTGGCATCCTGGTTGTAGTGGTTGTGGCATCCGGCCAGCAGGTGATGGGGTTGCCCGGCGAAGCTTATTTGTGGATGCTGCTGATGGGCCTTGTTCCCCAGTTGATCGGGCATTCTTCTTTTAACTATGCCCTGGGGTACCTTCCGGCAGCGTATGTCAGTCTGGTTGTGCTCGGTGAGCCTATTGGAAGCGGGCTGCTGGCAATCGTGTTCCTGAATGAATGGCCTGTGCCGCTTCAATTGGCAGGCTCAGCGCTGATCCTGGCCGGGATCGGTGCGGCAAGCCGCCAGAACAGAATCGTTGATGACGTTCAGGGAGAGCCTGAACAGGCGAGTTTGTGTTAAGTAGGGGTTACTCATGGACGGTATTTTTGGCGTTGGCGTTCCGGAAATGATCCTTATCATGCTAGTGTTGTTTGTGGTGGGCGGCCCCACAAATTCGGCGAAGTGGGCGCGTGATTTTGGCCGCATGGTGCGCAAAGCCCGTGAGGCCTGGGCTGATATGATCGCCGAAGTTGAAAAAGAAATTGGCCCCGAAGGGCAAGAGATCATGGGTGTGGCGCGGGAGTTGGGGCAGGGCGCACGCGAGATTGCCCGGATGGACCCCGCCAGGCAACTGGTGAACGAGACACTCAAAATGGTTGAGCAACCAGTGGACTTGGAGGAAACGGCGACCACTAAGCAAGCCGGCGATCCCGGTGTAGCGGAGCAGGGGGCTGGCGAAACACCCGACGCAGAGTCGGACACGCCACGTTACCCGGCCTGGATGCCTCCCGGCGATGTCGAAAAGTAGATGACGCAGCAGGGCGTCCCTACTTCTGAAAACAGACCCGCAACTAAGCGGGTTTTTTGTTGCCAATGGCCCTGTGATGGCTTATAATTTGAGCAATCATCCGATTTATACAATTGATCAGATGATTGCTCTGAATGGCACAGTCGCACCGATCTATTTCGCATAGTGTGGTCATGACAGACCTAAACCTCGTTTCAGATATTCTTGACTACATTGTCCGGCATCAGCTTCAACCCGGTGATCGGTTGCCGACGATACCGGAATTGAGCCAGGAACTGGAAGTCAGCGTCAGCAAAGTTCGTGAAGAACTCGCGGTCGCTCGTTCCCTGGGCCTGGTGCAGATCAAACCTCGCACGGGTACACAAATCCAACCCTATGATTTTGGGCCTGCGGCGTCGTTGAGTGTCATTTATGCACTTGGGTTGAACCAGAAGCACTTCTATGATTTTGCCCGATTGCGTACGAGCGTCGAACTCGGTTTCTGGTATGATGCCGTGTCCCGACTCGCCGCGTGTGAAATCACCGAGCTTCGCGCTCTGGTCGATGCGGCCCTTGCCAAACTCAATCATAGCCCCATTGAAGTCCCCTTTCAGGAACATCGCCAGCTTCACCTTACATTTTTTAAGCATATCGAGAATCCGTTTGTACAGGGAATCCTTGAAGCCTATTGGGACGCTTATAAGGCGTTTGGCCTGGCGTTGTTTGCCGAGTTGTCCTATCACCGCGAAGTGTGGGATTACCATGCGCGTATGGTTGAATGCGTGGCTCAGGGGGACTTTGACGGCGGGTACCGGGCGCTTCGCAAGCACATGACGCTACTGCGTTACCGCCCGGAGGAGAATGGACAAAGTGAACACGAAGTAATAGAAAGGCCGACCCCATCACACCATTTATTTGAATGAATAGACAGATAAAGTTTGCAGTATGATGATCATGACGTTTCGTTCGTACTCAGAATCTCGCAGGATGTTGCAGGAGCTTGTCAAGTCATGAGTGATGTTCAATCGTCAGCAATGCCATCAGTTCTGGCAGGCCGAGAACCGATCGTGAATGATTTCCAGATCATGATCGCGACGGTTAACGGGTCGGGAAGCCAGACTGCCAACACGGCGCTGCTCCGCGCCATCTTCCGCATGGGAGTTCCTATCAGCGGGAAGAATATTTTCCCCTCAAACATTCAGGGGTTACCGACCTGGTTCACCATTCGCGTCAACAAAGATGGGTATATCGCTCGTCTTGAGGATTACCATATCCTCGTCGCCATGAATAAAGAAACGGTGTACCAGGACATCGAGCAACTATCACCCGGCGGCGTCTGCCTGGTTCCGCAGGAGTGGAAGATCAAACAGACACGCGATGATATTGTCTACTATCCTATGCCGGTCAAGCAATTGATCGACGCGGCTGGCGTGCCCACGAAGCTCAAGTCGTACGTGGCGAACATGGTATATGTGGGCGTCCTGGCGACTGTACTGGCGATCGATCTGGACGAGATTGCTTTCGCGCTGGATTTCCACTTTGGCGACAAAGCCAAACCGATCAACATGAACATGGCAGTGGTCAAAGCTGCTGCCGAGTGGGCGCTTGATAATCTCCCCAAGCAAGACCCCTACACGATCGAGCGCATGAAGAAGACCGAGGGCATGCTTCTTCTGGACGGCAACTCCGCCGGCGCGTTGGGGGCGGTGTTCGGTGGTGTGACGCTGATCGCCTGGTATCCCATTACCCCCTCAACCAGCCTCGTCGATGCTGCGCGCGAGTACTTGCGCGACCTTCGCACCGATCCCGAAACGGGGCAGGCGACTTATGCCATTGTGCAGGCAGAAGACGAGCTGGCAGCTATCGGCATGGTGGTTGGCGCCGGCTGGGCGGGCGCGCGGGCCATGACCGCGACATCAGGGCCGGGCATCTCGTTGATGGCTGAATTCTCCGGGCTAGCCTATTTCGCGGAAGTGCCGGGGGTCATATGGGATGTGCAACGTGTTGGGCCAAGCACCGGCTTGCCGACCCGCACATCACAGGGCGATCTTCTGGCGGCCTATTTCCTGGGGCACGGCGATACTCAGCATATCGTTTTGTTGCCAAACAACATTGCTGAGGCGTTTGAGTTTGGGTGGCGCTCATTTGATCTGGCCGAGCGACTCCAGACGTTTGTTTTCGTGTTGTCAGACCTGGACCTGGGCATGAACTTGTGGATGAGTGAACCGTTCCGGTACCCGGACACGCCGATGGATCGGGGGAAGGTGCTCACCGCCGAGGACCTCGACCGGCTTGGCAGCTTTGCCCGCTATGACGATGTTGACGGTGACGGCATTGGGTATCGCACATTGCCGGGCACCGATCATCCCCTGGCGGCCTATTTTGCGCGTGGAACCGGGCATGATGAGCACGCCGCCTATAGTGAACGTGCCGAAGACTGGGAAGCGAACATCGCGCGTCTGAAGCGCAAGTTCAATACGGCACGCAACCTCGTGCCCCAACCCGTCGTGGATCAAGTTGAGGGCACCGCGATCGGTATTATTGCCTACGGCACGACCGATGCGTGTGTCGTCGAGAGCCGCGATCAGTTGCGCGACCAAGGTGTTGAGACAAGTTACCTGCGTTTGCGGGCACTTCCGCTCAGTGACGCGACTCGCGACTTTATTGCCGCGCACGAGCGAGTTTATGTGGTCGAGAACAACAGTGACGGACAACTCGCTATGCTGCTAAAGATGGAGTATCCAGACCTGGCAACACGCGTGATTTCACTGGCGCATTTGGATGGATGGCCGCTGTCCCCCCGTTGGATGACGTCGGCTATCCTGGAACAGGAGCAGTAGACCATGAGCACACGGGTTAATCTGATCGGTTTGGATCGTAACGACTACAAGGGCGGTAAATCGACGTTGTGCCTGGGTTGTGGTCACAGCTCGATTGCAAGCCAGATTATCCAGGTGGCTTACGAGCTGTCCCTCAATCCGCACCGGATCATCAAATTGAGCGGGATCGGTTGTTCCAGTAAGTCACCGGCTTATTTCCTCAACCGTTCACATGGATTCAATGCGCTGCATGGCCGCATGCCCGCGCTGGCAGCAGGTGCGACGACGGTCAACCGGGACCTTATCGCGGTAGGCGTGAGCGGAGACGGAGACACGGGGAGTATTGGCCTGGGGCAATTCAAGCACATGGTTCGCCGGAACGTGCCGATTGTTTACATCGTAGAAAACAACGGGGTCTACGGGCTGACCAAAGGTCAGTTTTCGGCTACGGCGGACATGGGCCAGGAACTTAAGTACGCCGGTGTCAATGAATTGCCGCCTATCGACATCTGCCTGGAAGCGTTAGTGGATAATGCGTCGTTTGTGGCGCGCTCGTTTGCCGGGGATGCCAAACAGGTGCGCGAGTTGCTCAAGGCGGCGTTCAGCCACAGGGGAACCGCCGTGTTGGACATCATCAGCCCGTGTGTGACGTTCAACAACCACGAAACCTCAACGAAAAGTTACCCCTATGGCAAAACGCACGAAGAGCCGCTCCAGGACATTACGTACATCCCTGAATACGACGAGATCGTGATCGAAGACCTCGAACCGGGCACAGTCCAGGCCGTTGAGATGCATGACGGGGCACATGTCATGCTAAAGAAACTCGATCCGTTGAAGCACGATCCGACGGATCGCTTGGCGGCTATCCAGTTGCTGGAAGAAGCGCGTCGCGACAACCTCTTCATCACCGGCTTGATCTACTTCGACAAGGATCGCCAGTCGCTGCTAGAGACGAGCCATATTATCGATGAGCCGTTGGTGCATCTGCCTGACGAGCGCCTTCGTCCCCCCCGCGAAGCCCTGGATGCCGTCATGAGCAGGCTTACCTGCTGCGAATAGGCTTGGCCCAACCTCACGACATGAGAGCGGCACATGCGCTACAGCATGTGCCGTTGCTTTTGAACGAGTATGAGGAAACGGTGGCATCGTGCTACTCTAGCAGGAGCCTCCGGCGGTGTACACGCACCTCATGCCATTGCAGGCCGAGCGCATCAAGAACCTCGTCGGCGCGGGCATTTGCTTTTTCTCCGGTGCTGAGCACGGCGATCAGGTTGCCGTCGGCATCGATCTGGAAACTCTGAATGAGCGGGCGCAGATCATAGGTTTTCTTGCGGCGCTTCCGGATGATCGAGTCGCGTGCAAGCAATTCCTGAGCGCGTGACCACAGATCGTCTGGGGTTAAAGCCGTGTCGTACAGGCTGATCACATATTCCGCTCCGGTTACCTGCGTCGGCAGCGCCGGGTCTTTGATCGGGATATCGGTGAGATGCAACGTACGCAAGCCCGCCGGACTGGTAGCGTTCAGCCGCTCAATCCACTGGTCGGGGGTATTCAGGTCAATTATCTCGGTTAGCCACACGTCCAGCAGTTCGCTTTCGCTGGTTACGCCAACGGGCAACGCGGCTGCAAACTGGAAGCGCGGGCGTGGGTTGAAACCCCGCGTATATTCAAGTGGCACCCCGGCACGCTTTAGGACTCGTTCCCAGGTTCTGGCCAGGTCGAGGTGTCCGATAAAGCGCAAGACGCCGAACTTGGCGAATTGAATACGGACGCGTTGTTTGGTGAGTGCTTGGCTCATGCGCGACATTATAACAATCACGCAGGTGGGCGGCCATTCCCATTTGCCGAGTCTAGTAGTCCGGCTGGTTGGCTGGTATACTGGCGCTTACTTCTAACCCTGTCAGCCCATGGAGCGTAACCTTTACGTGTACGAGGTGTTAGTACGCATGACTGAACCGGACGGCCTCCGCGAACGCGACTATACGATGGTTGATGATCTGCAACTGGTCGCCTGGGCAAAAGAAGACCGGGCGGCGTTCGGGGAATTGTATTCCCGGTACGTCAACAAGATCTACAACTACGTTTTCTACCGAACGGGCAATCACCAGGACGCAGAGGATTTAACATCGCGCGTTTTTTTCAAAGCCCTGGCTCACATTGAACGGTACACGGATCGCGGCGTTCCGTTTTCAGCGTGGCTGTATCGCATCGCACACAATCAGGTGGCTAACTGGCACCGTGATCGGGGTCGTCAAAAGGTGATCCCGCTTGATGAGCATATAACCGGCGGGCGCAGCAGTGATGCGCCCGAAGCAGTAACGGAGAACAACGAGGAAGAACAGCGGTTGTTGGAATCGATTCGCCAGCTTCCTCCGGAACGTCAGCAACTCTTGATCTTGAAATTCGTGGAGCGGCTGTCCAACGCTGAAATTGGTGCGGTCATGAACCGTACCGAAGGGGCGATCAAGTCGCTTTATCACCGGACCTTGCTATCGTTGCGGGGTATCCTGGAAGAAGATGAGAGGAACGCGAACCCCGGCCCATCATGACACGGCGGGTTTGCATCTTCAGAACCTTTTTACGCGGATAAGACCGAGACAGTGTAGGAGAATGCGAAGATGACCTTTTCGGTCTTTCGAAGACGCCAGGTGCGCTGGCTGCAGGATTTGTTGATGCTCCATGCGGATGCGCTTGTTTCGGGCAGTCCGGCACGCGAGCAGTTATTGGAAGTCACCCAGAGTGAGGGAGATACCCAATTGGGCGATTTGCTGGCGTTGGCCGAGCGTATCGATCAGGCGCTTGGTGGCGTCGCCCCCTCGGAGCAGTTCGTCGCGCAGCTTCACCAGCGCCTACTCAGTGATGAAGCGCCTGACCTTTATGGGTTGACGTGGTGGGAGCGCATTCGCCAATTACCGCTCCGCACACAGGTGGCTGCGGGCATTGGCGGTGCGACTCTGACGGCTGGCGTGGTGATCCTGGCTACACGTTCCGTGAACGACGTGTTGGGTCATTGGCGTGCTCGCCGCACGGCCACTGCATAACCGGTAGCTCACAACTGATTCAGAGGGGGACGGGCACTCATGAACCAGCGTTACGGCAAGATCACGGGATGGGGGAAGTACGTCCCGGATCACGTGCTCACCAATGACGACCTTGCCCAGATGGTGGATACGAGCGACGAATGGATCACGACCCGCACCGGCATTAAAGAGCGGCGTATTCGTGGCGAAAACGATACGACGTCGAGCATGGCGGTGGCGGCATCCAGGGAAGCGCTCGCGGTGGCCGGTTTGTCGCCGAACGACCTCGATTTGATCATCGTCGCAACATCATCGCCCGATTACCTGCTCCCATCGGTGGCCAGCCAGGTTCAAGATATGCTCGGCGCGAAATGTGGGGCCTTCAGCCTCGTCGCCGGATGTTCGGGGTGGGTTTATGCGTTGACCGTAGCAAACCAATATATCGCCAGCGGGGCGTGTGACCGCGTGTTGGTGGTCGGCGTTGAGATCATTTCATTTGCTATGGATTTCACCGACCGGACGACGTGTGTGTTGTTTGGCGATGCGGCAGCGGCAACGGTTGTGGAGGTCAGCGAAGAACCGGGCGGGATTCTCGCTTTTGAGCTGGGTTCCGATGGATCGGGAGCCATGCATCTTTATGTGCCCGATGGTGGCGTTGTGTCGCCCTTCACCCAACGGACTATCGACGAGCGCCGCCAATATTTGCGCATGAATGGCCCCGAAGTGTTCAAGTTTGCCGTTCGCGCGCTGGCCAGTTCGCTCAAACGAACGATCTATCAGGCCGGACTGACGCCAGATGACATCGACCTGTTTATCCCCCATCAGGCGAATGCACGCATTATCGAGTCGGCAGCGCGCCAGGTGCGTGTTCCGCTCGATAAGTTCTATATCAACCTTGACCGCTACGGAAACACGTCGGCGGCCTCGGTTCCTTTGGCGATGGTCGAAGCCATCGAAGAGGGGCGCTTGAAGGATGGGGATTTGGTGGCGATGTGCGCGTTTGGCGCTGGCCTGACCTGGGCGTCGGTCGTTATGCAAATGGGGACGGGTGATATCAGCCCGGCGCACAGCCTCTTTTCGTTGGGGCGTGCGCGCTATCTGGCCCGCCGGACTTCCGACGTGGTTCTAGACACTGCCCAGTCTGCGCTTCTGCCGCTCTATACATTCTGGTATCAGCGCCGAAAAAAGAAATAGACGTACGCAGTATGCCACATTGTACAGCAGCTACCCCGGTCCAGGCAACGGATCGGGGTGTTTCGTTGAGGACACATGCGCCCGGTAGTGGCGCTCAGGTGTACGTGGAGGAGGCCAGCTTTGGAGCATATCTTCCTATCGCCTCACGCTGATGATGCCGTCTTGAGTTGTGGCGGATTGATCGCCGATCTTGTCAAGGCGGATGAGTCGGTCGTCGTTTTGACGGTCATGATGGGGCGCGTACCCCCGAATATTCCGCTCAGCCCATTTATAGAAGACCATTTCGTGCGCTGGCAGATCGGCCACGATCCGGTGGCCGGGCGCAAACTGGAAGACGAGATGGCGATCGGCAGCCTGGGGGCACACGTGCGTTTTGGCGATATACCGGACGCGCTATATCGTGCGGATGGGCGCGGGCGGTGGCTATACCCCAGTCTGGAGGCGTTGTTCGGCGCTGTGCATCCAGATGACCCGGCTCCCGGCGCGGTGAGCACGATCCTGGAGGGGGTGAAGACGCCGCAGACGATCTATGCTCCCCTTGGTGCAGGCCATCACGTCGATCATGTGATTGTCCGCAACGTGGCGCTGGACTGGTATCGCTCGCGTGGCGAGGTGGCGTTTTTGTTGTACGAGGAGTATCCTTACAATGTGGGCGGCGCGGCGGTGGTGCGCCGGGCGCGGGCGGAGTTGGCGCATCAAACTTCTCCGCAGGTGTACGCTCTTTCCGAATCGGCTATGGATGCTAAGATCGCAGCGATTGCCCTTTACCGTTCCCAGATCAGCACATTCTGGGTGGACATCCCGGCGATGGAGCGCAGTGTAAAGCACGATGCGGCGCTTACTGGCGGTGGAAGCTATGCTGAGCGCTATTGGCGCGTGACGTTCAACCGACCGGCGGATAGTTTCGTGAGAGATGAAGAGACATGAACGAATCGGGGCAACAGAATCCGCTTGAGCAAGCTCGTGATATTGTGAAGACGTTGCGCCAGCAGGTTTCTGGCGAACTGGTGGAACAGGTCGAAGCGCTCGATCACGCGCTGGCGACTGCCGCCCGGCGTGGCGACGGGGAGGATGCGGAAACATTGCGTGCTCGCATCGACGAACTGAACAGGCTCAATGCGCAGTTTGTGTCGGTGATGGTACATGAAATCCGCGTGCCCATGACCAGCATCAAGGGCTATTCCGATATGCTCGCCAAGAACGTGGTCGGCGAGTTGAATGAGATGCAAGCCCAGTTCGTAGAAACGATCCGCTCCAACGTCAGCCGGATGGAACGCCTTGTGGCGGACATCAGCGATATCAGCAAGTTGCGTTCAGGGCGCATTCGTCTTGAACCCAAGATGGAATTGTACAAGAACATTGTCATGCAAGTCGAGAAAAATACGGCAGAGCTGGCGGCCAAGCACAACCACACCCTGGTTTTCGACACGCCCTCCGGTTTGCCTTTGTTGAACGCCGACGGCGAGCGATTGGCACAGGCGCTCACCAAGTTGGTGACAAATGCGCTCCAGTACACGCCTGAGGGGGGCGAGATCGTTGTTCGCGCCGAGGATGTCAACGGCAAGTTGAAGGTATCGGTGATTGACAACGGGGTTGGTATGACGCCGGAAGAGCAAGCGCACGTCGGTGAACTGTTCTGGCGAGCCGACAATGAGCATGTCCGTTCGTTTAAGGGGCATGGCCTGGGATTGCCGCTTGCCATCGGTTTCGTTGAGTTAATGGGCGGCACGTTCTTTTTTGAGAGTGAAGCGGGCAAGGGGAGCACTTTCGGCTTTATCGTGCCGGGCATGAGCTAGATCGTGGCGTTTGTGTCACTACAATGGTTGTGATGCCATTGCCCCTCGAATAAGTATTCCGCTGTATGAATCCGCGCCCCGCTCGCCTGCCAGCCGGCGAACTCATGTTCTATTGAATCCCCTTTGGCCATGAACTATACTACGGCGGCGGTTTTGACCGCCGCTGAGCCATTCCAAAACAAAGCATTTCATTGGAGGCGTGTTTGTGAACCTGCACGAATATCAATCAAAATTACGATTTGCTGAATTTGGTGTTCCCATTCCTAAAGGGCAAGTTGCTCACTCCCCCCAACAAGCTTATGAAATTTCAAAAGAACTTGGCTGTCCTGTTGTCGTGAAGGCGCAGGTCCTGACGGGCGGGCGCGGCAAAGCTGGCGGCGTCAAGCTTGCCAAGACTCCTGAAGAGGCGCAGCAAGCAGCCGATGCCATTTTGGGCATGGACATCAAGGGGCACAAGGTGCTCAAAGTCCTGATTGATCCTGCGTCGGAGATAAAGAAAGAGATTTACCTGGGCATTACCAACGACCGGGCTGCACGCAAACCGCTGATCATGGCCAGTGCCGAAGGCGGCATGGACATCGAGGAAGTCAACCGCGTATCGCCCGACAAGATCATCCGCGAACACGTCGATCCGTTCATGGGGTTGCGCGACTACCAGATTCGCAACCTGGCGTATGGCATCGAACTACCACGCGACCTGTGGAAGTCGTTTATGAAGATCGCTCGCAGCCTGTACCGGTGCTACAGTGAAAGTGATGCTACTTTGGCCGAGATTAACCCGCTGATCATTGATGGTGCGGGGGAACTGAAGGCTGTTGACGGTAAGATGTCGATTGATGACAACGCGCTGTTTCGTCACCCAGACCTGGCGGAGATGCGAGATACAAGCGCGGAGCCGCCCGCTGAAACGGAGGCACGCGCTGCCGGTTTGACCTATATCAAGCTGGATGGCGAGATTGGGTGCATGGTCAACGGCGCTGGCCTGGCGATGACGACGATGGATATGACAAAGCTGTTTGGCGGTTCCCCGGCGAATTTCCTCGACATTGGGGGAGGGGCGAAGGCCGAGACTGTTGCGGCGGCTTTGCGCATTATTCTGTCGGACCCAAACGTCAAGGCTGTCTTGTTCAACATCTTCGGCGGCATCACGCGCTGTGATGAGGTTGCGCGTGGCATCCTGGAAGCACTGGGCGAAGTGCAGGCTGATTTGCCGATGGTAGTACGGTTGGTGGGGACTAACGAAGAAGAAGGGCGTCGTCTGTTGGATGAGGCAAACATCCCCAACATGACGACCGCCACGACATTAGCAGAAGCAGCCCAGAAGGCCGTCGAAGCGGCAAAGAGCGCATAAGGGTGTAACAACAAATGGCTATTTTGGTTGGCAAAGACACAAAATTACTGATTCAGGGTATCACAGGCCGAGAAGGCCTGTTCCACACCGAACAGATGATTGAGTACGGGACGAACGTAGTGGGAGGCGTGACGCCCGGCAAGGGCGGCGAGTGGGCGCTGGGTAAGCCGGTCTTCGATACCGTCAAGGCGGCACGCGATGCTACCGGGGCCAATGCCACCGTGATCTATGTGCCCGCGGCGTTTGCTGCCGACGCCATTTATGAGGCGATCGATGCCGGCATTGAACTCATTGTGTGCATCACCGAGGGCGTTCCGGTCAAAGACATGATGCAGGTGCGGGCATATCTCGATCAAAGCAACAGTCGCCTGATCGGGCCGAACTGCCCTGGCCTGTTGACGCCTGGGCGGGCGAAGGTGGGCATCATGCCCGGCCACATCGCCATGCCGGGCGCTATCGGTGTTGTATCGCGGAGCGGCACATTGACATATGAGGTCATGTACGCGCTCACGCAACGCGGGATGGGCCAGAGCACATGCGTTGGGATCGGTGGCGATCCGGTCAATGGCACGAACTTTATCGATGTGTTGCAAATGTTTGAAGACGATCCGCAGACAGAAAAAGTGGTGTTGATCGGTGAAATTGGCGGCACAGACGAAGAGAAAGCAGCCCAATTCATCGCCAGCCACATGACCAAGCCCGTCGTAGCGTTCATCGCAGGGCAGACCGCGCCGCCTGGCAAACGCATGGGACATGCGGGCGCTATTGTTGAGGGCGGAGCCGGAACGGCGGAGGGCAAGATCAAAGCGCTGAACGCGGCGGGCGTGCGCGTGGCCGAGCACCCGGAGCAGATCCCTGACTTGCTGTAAGGGGCAATTGCTGGCAGGTTATGTTCTGGGCACTGCCGAAGCAGCCTTGACCGTGTTTGTGCTGTATGGTATGCTCTCGGCATCCTGAAAAGCGTTGACG
>CAZSXY010000109.1:0-13096 GCA_964611395.1 uncultured Anaerolineaceae bacterium
CACCGGGCGATGTGACCCGCATCCAGGAAGGGGACGTGCCGGAAGGCCTGGCCGTGCGTATGGTCTTCGGCACATTCAACGAGCTGGGCATCACGGATGCCACCCAGCTACCCGACCTGCTCAACCGCCTGGTCGAAAGCTCGATCACGCCCCCGCCCCCTGAACGCGTCGCATGGAGCAACGCCAGCGGCTACCAGACCATCGTCACGATGGCCCAGGAAGGAATTACCACGCGGGTGGCGTTGCTGGCCGTCCCCGGAGGACGCGTGGCGATTGTGCGCGGCATCGCCTCAATCGACGCGTGGAACAGCGGAGCCAGCGCCCAGTTCGACGCCCTGGCGGCAACGGTGATCTTCTCGCTGCCGCAGCGCGACGAAAACATCCTCGATACCATCACCGCGAATGACGGCGGCGTCCTGTGGCATTACCTCGCACCACCCGAAAGCGGGCGCGTCGTGCGGGCTGGGGGCATTGTTTACGATATGTTCAACATCATGTACATGGTCGCCGGGCCGGGCGGCGTGCTGGCTCTGGAGATGAACTCCGGCAACCCGATCAGCTTCATGGGCCCCTGGTACGGCGGCGATTTTGTCGATGTGGCCATCGGGCCGGACACCAAGCTCTACATGGCCAATAGCGCCGCAGACACGCAGCAAGCGGTGATGGTCGTCGACCGCGCCGGAAACTGGACGCGGGCCTGGGGCACGCGCGGCGACGGCGCGGGCCAGTTCGCGCCAGCCATGCCGCAGACCATCGCCGTGACCACAGGCGGCGACGTGTGGACGGTCTCCGAGGGGCATAGCAACAGCATCCGGGACCGCTTGTACCGGTTCGACGCGTTCGGCAACCTGTTGCAAACCGTCGATCTGGCCGCGATCAACCCTGACCTGGCCGGTGTGCGCCTCGCCACCAACCCGCGCACCGGCGCGATCGTCATGGTCGGCGCGACGGGCGGCCTCAATGTCATCGACGCCAACGGGCAACCGCTGGTGGTCAACCTGGCGGAGGAAATTCTGCAAGACCTCACGCCGGTGGACATCGCCATCGCGCCAAACGACAACATCATCGTGGCCCTGTCTGCGCCGGGGCTGGGCGGCTTCGGCTTCCTGGAACTGAGCGCCGCCGGAAAGCTGCTCGATGCGTTCGGCTTCCCCTACGACGAGTCGCGCGGCGGGCCGTTTTTGCCGGGCGAATACAGTCACCCCGGCGGGCTGGTCATCGGGCCGGACGGAACCGGCTATTGGACGGAAACTCATCCGGCCACGGGCTACACCCAGATTCAGCGCTTCACCTTCACCGGCGACGGCGTGCTGCCACTCGGCGTGGAGATGGCTGGCGGAACCGGCGACGACGTATCGCTGGGACTGGGGGCTGATCCGGCACACGGCGGCGGCACGATTATCTATGGGCAGTCGGTGCGCGGCGCGTTGAACAACCGCTACCCCTCGCACAACTGGACGTTCGAGGGGCACGCCGGTGACCACATCGTGATCACGATGATCGACGCGAGCGGGGCCAATTTAATCGACCCCAAGCTGGCCCTCAAAACCCCCGATGGGCGCGAGCTGGCCGCCAACGATGACGTGGGCGCGGTTCATCCAGAGGGCATGAGCGAGCGCGACGCGCTGATCGATTTCTTCCTGCCGGGCGACGGGGTGTTCGTCATCGAGGCGGGACGGTTCGGCGGGCGCGGGGACTACGTTCTGACGCTGGAGTTGCTGGCGGAGTGAGTCACGAGGAATGGATCAGTGCCAAGCCGGTCACTACCCCGCAAAATCCTGCACCTGGACCTGGACGCGTTCTTCTGCGCGGTGGAGGAACAGCGCGACCCGTCGCTGCAGGGCAAGCCCTTCGCCGTCGGCGGGCAACCGGATCAGCGCGGCGTCGTCGCGTCCTGTTCGTATGCGGCGCGGGCCTTTGGCGTGCGCTCAGCCATGCCGATGGCAACAGCGGTGCGCCTGTGCCCCGACCTGATCATCGTTCACCACCATTTCGGCGACTATCACGATGCATCCGGGCAGGTAATGGAGCGGCTGCACAACCTGACCCCGCTGGTGGAGCAAATCTCCATCGACGAAGCGTTCCTGGACGTGACCATGCTGCCCGACCCCGCGGAAACGATCGCGCGGCGGTTGCAGGCGCAGATCGACGAGGAACTCGACCTGCCTTGCTCGCTGGGTGTGGCGACGAACAAGCTCGTCGCCAAGATCGCCAACAACGTCGGCAAAGCGAATGCCCGGCGTCCCCGCTTGCCACCTAACGCCATCCAGATCGTGCCTCCCGGCGAAGAAGCGGCCTTCCTCGCCCCGCTGCCGATCCAGGCACTCTGGGGGGTCGGGCCAAAGACCGCCGGGCAACTGGCACAACTCGGCCTGCACACCATCGGCGATCTCGCGCAATGGCCCGCCGATGACCTGGCGCAACGCTTCGGCAAGCACGGGCGCGATCTTGCCCGCCGCGCACGCGGCATCGACGACCGCCCCGTCCAGACAAGCCGCGAAACCAAGTCCATCAGCCAGGAAACGACCTTCACCCGCGATGTGACCGATGCCAGCACGTTGCGCCGCACGCTGCGCCGCCTGTCGGACCACGTGGGACGGCGCGTCCGGGGAGCGGGGTTGTCCGGCACGACGATCAAGATCAAATTGCGCTGGTCGGACTTCACGACGCTGACCCGCCAGACCACGCTCGACCACACCACCGACGAGGACAACGAAATCTACGCCGTCGCGCTAAAATTGTTCGAGCGCCACTGGCCATCAGGACGGGCCGTGCGCCTGATCGGCGTGGGGATCACCGGGTTCGAGGAGCCACATCGCCAGCTTGGCCTATGGGACGATCCTGCCGCGCTTGAAGAAAGACGCCGCCTGCAAGACACGATTGATGCGCTCCGCGAGCGCTTTGGGGATGATGCGATCCGGCGCGGCAGTACCATGCGCCACCGCGAGGAGGACTGATCGGCGGGAAGATTCTCTCCTCTGGCACAAGAGTACTGGCCCCTTGTCACCGCCCCAAGAGACGTCTACCGGCCACTCCCACCATTGGGTATCATCTATGCCAATGACACTCTTTTTTCGTAGGGAGCGATCGATGAGAATCCAAATCTATACGATGCAAACCCCAGAAGAAGCCGCCGCCATCGCCCAACTAGGAGTCGACCATATCGGCGTTTCTCCCGCCCATAAGAACCTGCCGGGTGAGGTAGACTACGACACGGCACGCGCCATCTTCGCCGCCGTGCCAGAAAACGTGACCAAAGTGGCGCTGACCGTTGATGAAGACCTGGACGCCATCGAGGAAATGGTGCACGCCACAGAACCGGACATCGTGCATCTATGCGGCCTGATGGGTGCCGTCCCACCCGATGCCGTCCGCGAGCTGCGTCGGCGACTGCCCGACGTCGCCATCATGCAAGCCATCTCGGTCGACGGGCCAGAAGCCATCGAGGAAGCGATCCGGTACCAGGAAGTCGCCGATTACCTCATTCTCGATACCCAGGCCCCAGACATCCCCGGCGTGGGTGCATCCGGCGTCACGCACGATTGGAACATCAGCCGCGCGATCGTCCAGCAAACGCGTATTCCCGTGATTCTGGCCGGGGGACTTTCGCCGGAGAATGTCGCAGACGCGATCCGGGCGGTGCGGCCCTGGGGTGTCGATTCGCTCACGCATACCAACAAGCCGCTGTCCGGCGGCGGTTTCCGCAAGGATATAGAACGTGTCCGCCAGTTTGTCGCCGCCGCACGAGGAGCGCTCTAGCATGACGACGAAACCCGTAATCGCCCTCGGCGACGCCAACGTCGATATGGTGATCCGGCTGCCAGAACGCACCGCAGATAGTCTGCCCACCCTCACGCCCCCTGCACTGTTCGGCGGCGGCAGCGTAGCCAATGTCTCCGTCGCGCTGGCCCGGTTGGGCGTTTCCACCGCGTTCGTAGGAACGGTGGGCGACGACGGCTATGGCCGCTTCGTCCAGCATGACCTGGCCCGCGAGGGGGTCGATACCCGCTACCTGCTCCCTGTGCGGGATGCCTTCACGACGATGGTTATCGCCATGATCGAGCCGAACGGCGAGCGACTGGTCGTGGCCTGGCCCACACAAGGCGGAGCACATATCCACCTGCGCCCGGATGACATTAGCCCGCAGGCCATCGAAAACGCGGCCTGGCTGCATACCTCCGGCATGGTGCTGCGCGACTCGCCGGTGCGTGAGGCCGTGCTCCACGCTATGGAACTGGCTCGTGCCGCCGGAGTTCCGGTGTCGCTTGACCTCAACCTCCGGTTGGAGCTGTGGGGCTGGCACGACCATATTCGCGAAACCGTGACACGCGCTATTGCTCTCGCCGATGTCGTCTTTGGCTCCGCCGCCGAAGAGATCGTCCCCCTGGCGCAGTCCGACACCGTCGAAGCCGCAGCCCTGGCGCTGACCGGCGGGCAGCGAACGGTCGTTGCCCGGCTCGGAGCCGAGGGGGCGCTCGCCGTCACTCCGGCAGGAGATAGCATGCGCGTCCCCAGTTTCTCGACGCCCATCGTCGATACGCTTGGCGCAGGAGATGCGTTCGACGGGGGATTCATCGCCGCGCGGCTCGCAGGGCACGACACCGGAGAGGCAACACGCTGGGGCAACGCCGTCGCCGCGCTGAAAATTGCCCGGAAGGGCGCGCGCGGGCTGCCGACGCGGACGGATGTCGAGCGCGTATTGGCCAGCGGCACGGTGTGTCCAACGTAGCCCGCAGTGGGGGGTGGTATCACTCGATCAACGCGGCCCCCTTCTCATACTCCCCCAAACCGTGCTACACTGGTTCGCAAACAGCACCAGATTGTGGAGGGCATGACGATGCAACCCGCCTCCGGGCATTTTCACCTGGAACCGTTGACGGACGGTGTATACGCAGCCATCGCACGGGATGGCGGGGCTGCCGGTTCTAACGCGGGGATCGTTGACCTGGGCGATCGCTGCGTGTTGTTCGACTCGCTGCTCACCCCGCAGGCCGCGCGCGAGCTGGTCACGGTGGCCGAACAGGCGACCGGTTCGCCGGTGCGCGTCGCCATCAACAGTCACTGGCACCCCGATCACACGTCGGGGAATGTCGCGCTCCCGCAGGGCGTCCCGCTGATCAGCACGCAGCGGACGCGCGACCTGATCGCCGAGAATCTGCCCGGCTGGATCGATGACCACCGCCGTAATGCCCGCGCCACGCTCACCCGCCTGCGAGAACAGATCATCACCGAACGGAATCCGATTCGCAAACTCGAGCTGGCAAACGAAATCGCCGCTTACGAGGTGCTGGTCGACGATGCGCCCGACCTGGGCGTGCGCCTGCCGGATATCACGTTTGCCGACCGGCTGGTGCTGCACGGGCCAGCGCGCACGGTGGAATTGCTGACCTTTGGCGGCGGCCACACGGAATCGGATGCCATCCTGTACCTGCCCGACGACCAGATCGCGTTTCTTGGCGACTTGCTGTTCTACGAGCTGCACCCCTGGTTGGGGAGCGGCGACCCGGACAACTGGCTGCGCGTCTACGAGCAGATCGAAGCATTGACCCCGCCGGTTGAAGTCGTCGTGCCCGGACACGGGGCCGTCTGCACGCCGGACGGCTTCGCGGGGCTGCGGCGCTACTGGCCGACGCTGCAAACGCTGGTGCGCGAGGCGCTCGTGCGCGACATGACCATCGATGAAGTCGCCGCCCTGCCGATCCCCGCCGCCTTTGCCGACTGGCGGGGCTTACCGACGTTCGCCAATAACATGCGCTGGACATACCAGCGGATGACGCAATCGCAAGGCGTGAAACAACCGCCCGCCTGACGGGGCGCGGCGGCCAGTCAGGCCAGCAGCGTCGAAACGACGACTTAGCGAGAAGCAAACACCCGATGGCAGATTTCACCGGACGGCAATTGGGCCAGTATACCTTGCTCAACATGATTGGGCGTGGCGGCATGGCGACCATCTACCGCGCCCGCCAGGAGTCAATGGGCCGCGATGTCGCGATCAAAATCCTGCCGCACGACCTGGCGAAAGACCCTGACTTCAGCGAGCGCTTTCGCCGCGAGGCGCAGACCATCGCCCTGCTCCAGCACCCGCACATCTTGCCCGTGTACGATTTCGGCGAAGAAGACGACCTGGCCTACCTGGTCATGCGCCTGGTCGAGGTGGGGTCGCTGGCCGACGAATTGCGCGAAGGGCCGCTGTCGCTGCGCCGCGCGAATCACCTGCTGGGGCAGATCGCCTCGGCGCTGAGCTACGCGCACAGCCGGGGCATCATTCACCGCGACCTCAAGCCAGAAAATGTGCTGATCGACGACAGCGGCAACGCCTACCTGACCGACTTTGGCATTGCCAAGATGTTGGCCGGTTCAACGACGCTCACCCAGACCGGCCACCTGATGGGCACGCCGGTCTACATGGCTCCGGAGCAATGGCGCTCGCTGCCGGTCGATGCCCGCACCGATGTCTACGCGCTGGGCATGATGCTGTATGAAATGCTGGTGGGGCTGCAACCGTTCGAGGCCGACACCCCCTACGCGCTGATGTTCGAGCACATGGACAAGTTGCCGCCCAGTCCGGTGCGCTACCACCCTAACCTGCCCGCCGCCATCGAGCCGGTGATTCTCCGGGCGATTGCCAAAGAACCGGCGAGTCGCTACGCTTCGGCGAGCGCTATGGCCGAGGATTTCGCGTCCATCGTCGCGCGCGCGCCGAACCCCGATTTTCGACCGCCGCGCCCGAAGCGCCGCTTCCCCGCCGTCGAGCTTGGCGCATACCGCTCGATGGAAGACTCGACCTACCGCCTGGCCGGTGACCGGCGCGGGCGCCCGCCGTCCTGGGCCAGCACGCCGGAGGGGACGCCGCCGGTCGATGAAAGCGCCTATCCGGAAACCACGACTCCACCCGCTGCGCCCCCACCGCCGATTCAGCCGCCCGGCGGCAAAATACCGGTCATCACGCCCGAACCGCCGCGCCGGAACAGGGCACGCGGCATTCTCACGCTGCTCATGGCGATCATCGTGCTGGGGGCAGTTATTGTAGCCGCGCTGTTCGCGTTATCAGGGGGCGAAACCCCCGAAAAGTCGCCGGTGAGCCGTCCTCCCGACAGTTCGCCGACGCGGAGCGGCGCGAGCGTCACGCCAACGCTATTCACGCCAGCGCCTACGGCAACGGCGGCGGCCATCGTGATCCTGCCGAGCGCCACCCCGACCCCGCTGGTGAGCGACACACCAACCGTCACGCCCTCCCCGACGCCACAGCCGACCAACACGCCCACGAATACACCGCAACCTACACCATCACCCACACGGGGCGCGTTGATCGTCCTGCCGACGGACACGGCCACACACACCGCCGCCCCGCCCACCGCAACGCCGGTTCCGATGAACACAGCCACCCCCACCATGACGCCGACGCCGGAGCCGACACGGGGCGCGCTGGTCGTCCGGCCAACGGACACGGTCACACACACCGTCGCCCCGCCCACCGCAACGCCAGCGCCTACCAGCACGGCGCGCCCGACAGCGTCACCCACACGGGGTGCGCTGGTCGTCCGGCCAACGGACACGGCCACATACACCGCCGCGCCGCCCACCGCAACGCCGGTTCCGACGAACACGGCCATCCCCACCATGACATCCACCAGGACTCCGACGCCAAAGCCGACACGAACGCCGACGGAAACACCCGACTGGCAGGCAACGGCGGACTTCCTGGTCGAGCTGCGCCTGACGCGCACTGCCGAAGCGTGGACGGACACGCCCACGCCCTCGGCAACACCGACTGAAACCGCAACGTATACGCCGACTGCAACATCAACGCCGAGCGAAACGGCCAGCCCCCAGCCAACAATGACGCCCAGCCCCACGTTGCCGCCGCCACCCACCGCGACGGCAATCGAAGTGCCATCAGCCACGCCCATCGCCAGCCCGTCACCCCTGCCCACCCTTGTAACGGCCACGCCGATTCCATCGCCCACACGCGCGGCAACGGCGACCGCGCCCCCATCGCCAACGACCGCCGCGCCCGCCGTATGCGCCGTGAGCGTCGCGGCGGATGTGGCCGTGAACGTGCGGGCCGGGCCGGGGGTCGGTTTTGAGGTGGTGGATCGCTTCTTGCCAGGCACGTTACGCCCCGCCTTGTTACACACGGCTACGGGATGGGTCTATGTGGGCGCGGGATGGGTCGATGATACGCTGGTGCGCTTCGCAGATGATGCCGCGTGTGCCGCCCGCCCGCATATTTCCCCGCGCGACTCGTCCGCCGGGGCGCTGTGCACCGGACGCACTGTGCAGGCTTTCAACGACATGCGCATTGCCCCCGACCCCACGTCCGAGCGCCTCTATCTCATTGGGGATAACATGCCGTTGACCATCTTCCGCGTGGTGACCGGCGCGGACGGCCAGCGCTGGTATTACGCGGCGACGAACGATGCCAACTGGCGCTTCGGCTGGATGCCCCAGGCGCACGTCGCGGAATCGACCCCCTGCCCGCCGCCCGAAACCGGGGATATCAGCGCCCTGGTGCCCACGCCGACGCCCGTCAGCACACGCCCGCCGGACATCGCCACCAGCGCACCGGCATGTTTCGTCACGACGGCCACCGACAGCGCGATCGCCATTCGCAGCGGGCCGGGAGTTGGCTTCGCGACTGCCGGGCGCTTGCTCCCCCGCGTCGACCACCGCGCCCTGTTCCGCACCAGCACCGGGTGGGTCTACACCGATGCGGGCTGGCTTGATGACCAGTACGTGCGCTTTTCACCGGCGGATGCCTGCGCCAGCCTGCCGTTGATTTCGGCCCAGGACGCCAGCGCCGCAACCGTCTGCACCATCGTGGCTCGGCGCGCGCCGAGCGACCTGCGCATCGAGCCGAATCCGGTCGCCAGCCGCGCGTACCTCGTGAGCGACGGCATAACCCTGTCGGTCTTCCGCGTCGTGATCGGCGCGGACGGCCAGCGGTGGTTCTTCGGGGCGACCAACGACGCCAACTGGTGGTTCGGCTGGATGCCCGAAGCGCACGCAACGGAACTATCCGCCTGCCCACCGCCCGAATCCTAGCGGGTCAGGGAAACATTTCACGTTTTCAGCGAAGCAAATACACCGCAGAGGCCGCCAAGATCGCAGAGAAACATAACGAGAATCCACTCGGATTGCTTTTCTCTGCGTCCTCGGCGGTTCACCACCCTTTCCCTGAAACCTGAAAAGTCGCCCGCGAGCAGGCAGCCGCACGCCCAACGCGCTAAAATCGGATACAATGAATGGGTACTTCAGACAAGCACAACACGGCGGGGTTTATGCAAGACCTTTCCGGCACGACGATCGGACAGTACGAACTGCGCAGCATCCTCGGCAAAGGCGGGATGGCTACCATCTACCGCGCTTACCAGCCGAGCATGGAGCGCGAGGTGGCGATCAAGCTGTTGTCGCCAGACCTCTCCGACGAAACCGAGTTCATCGCCCGCTTTGAGCGCGAGGCGCGCATTATCGCCGGGCTGCAACACCCGAACATCTTGCCCGTGTTCGACTTTGGCCGCGAAGGGCGCTACGTCTACCTGGTGATGCGCCTGGTCGAAGGCGGCACGCTGGGCGACGAGCTGCGCGGCAAGCCATTGCCCGCCGAGCGCGTGATCCGGCTGACCAACCAGATCGCCGCCGCCCTGGACTACGCGCACCGGCAGGGCATCGTCCACCGCGATCTCAAGCCCACCAACATCTTGCTGAACGATCAGGACGTGCCCCTGTTGACCGATTTCGGCATCGCCAAGCTCCTTGCCGGCAGCACCATCACCGGCCTGACCGCGCCCAACGCCGTCATGGGCACGCCGACCTACATGGCCCCGGAACAGTGGCGCAGCGAGCCGGTCGATGCCCGCACCGATGTCTACGCGCTGGGGATCATCGTCTACCAGATGCTGCTGGGCAAGGTTCCGTTCGCGTCAGAAACGCCGCACGGATTGATGTACCAGCACCTCGACAAAATGCCGACACCGGCCCGGACGATCAACCCGGCGCTGCCCTTCGCCATCGAACCCGTGATCCGCAAGGCGCTGGCAAAAGCGCCGCACGACCGGTTCGCATCAGCCGGAGACCTGGCACGCGCCCTGGAAACCGCGCTGCGCTTCCCTTCACGGATACCGGAACAGACATTGTTCGAAACACCAGACACCACGCCGCGCTCGCACGCACCCGAAAGCGATGAAGTGGAGGAGAGGCCGTCGCGCGGAGCCGGTCACGAGCCAGAGCCGCGATTGACGACCACGCGCCCCCGTAGCGAGCCGCCACCACACGACCGGACGAGGCCCCCCGCCCCCCGTGATACCCTGCCGCGCGAGCCGATCGCCGCGCCAGCACCGGTCAGGCGTCCGCGCCGGGATGCGCCCCGACCGGGCCACCACCGCCCGCCGGTTCCGCCGCAGCGCAGGCCGTCATCGCCCGTCGTGACCGGGTACACCCCGCCCTACCGCCCGCCGGATCATCCCGAAACCGTCTATGGCGATGACGGTGGCGGTCTTGGGCGTATGTTGATCATTGCCGCGAGCGTTGCGGCCATCCTGATCGTCGCGATCGGGGTGACGCTGGTGAGTGCCCTGTTACTCCAATCGGATGAAGAAAATCCGCGCGCTGACACTCGCCAGCCGGTGCTCACCATCACCGCACCAGCAGACGGCACAGCCGTCGCGCTGGGATCGCTGGTCAACATCCAGTTCACCTGTTCCGGCGAACGCGGCATCACGCGCATTGAGCTAAGGCGTTTCGACCAGGTGCTCAACACCATCGACGCGCATGGCGAAACGCTCTTTAACGGCTGGTTCACCTATGTGGCCAACACGACCGGCACGCACGAGATCACGCTCGTCGCGTACAGCGGCGACGAACGCAGCGACCCCGTCACCCTGATCCTCGTGGTGCAATGAGATCGACGGGATACCGGGCAATACCGGACACACGGGGACTATGGGGGAGCCATGACGCCTGAAATTCACCCGGATGCCATTCGCAACCTGCTAAGCGGCGATCACGGCGATCCGTTTTCGATCCTGGGGCCGCACGCCGAGGGCGACGGCCGCGTGTCGATCCGGGCCTTTCGCCCGTCGGCCCAGGCGCTCACCCTGGTCAACGAGCAGACCGGCGCACGCCTTCCCATGAGCCGGTTGGACGATGGCGGATTCTTCGCCGTCACGCTCGACGCCCCCTGGCCCCCGCCGCCGTACCATTTCGAAACGGTCACCTCCGACGGACGCGAAGAAACGATCCCGGACCCGTACCGCTTCGGGCCGCTGCTGACCGATTACGATTTGCATTTATTGAGCGAAGGACGGCACTTCACCAGCTATGAGAAACTCGGCGCGCACATCCACGCAGTAGACGGCGTGCGGGGCGTGCACTTCGCCGTGTGGGCACCGAATGCTTACCGCGTCAGCGTGATCAGCGACTTCAACGGTTGGGACGGGCGGGTGCATCCCATGCGCCTGCACCCCGATGCAGGCATCTGGGAGCTGTTCATCCCCGGCGTGGAAGAAGGCGCGGCCTACAAGTACGACCTGCGCTCGCGCGTGGATGGCTACCGCACCGAGAAGACCGATCCGGTCGGCTTCTTCGCCGAACTGCGCCCGCGCACCGCGTCCATCGTCGTCGATCTCGATCGCTACGAATGGGGCGACGCGGCATGGATGGCCGCCCGCGCCAGCCGCGATCCGCTGCGCGAGCCGATGGCTATTTACGAAGTGCACCTCGGATCGTGGCGGCGCAAGAATAACGGGCTGGAGTGGCTCACCTACCGCGAACTGGCCGATTCGCTCGTCGATTACGTCAAGGACATGGGCTACACGCACATCGAGTTGATGCCCATCGCCGAGCACGCGCTTGATATGTCGTGGGGCTACCAGGTGACGGGCTACTACGCGGCGACCAGCCGCTACGGCCACCCCACCGACCTGATGTATCTGATCGACCGCTGCCACCAGAACGGCATCGGCGTGATCCTCGACTGGGTTCCGGCGCACTTCCCCAAAGACGGGCACGCGCTCTCGTACTTCGACGGCACGCACCTTTATGAGCACGCCGACCCGCGCCAGCGCGAGCACCCCCACTGGGGCACGTATATCTTCAACTACGGGCGCAACGAGGTGCGCAACTTCTTGATCAGCAACGCGCTGTTCTGGCTGGAGAAATACCACATCGACGGGCTGCGCGTGGACGCCGTATCCTCGATCGTCTACCTCGACTTTGGCCGCCACGCGGGTGAATGGGTTCCCAACGAGCATGGCGGCAACGAGAATCTCGCGGCGATCCGCTTCCTGCAAGAGACCAACGCCGAGATTCACAGCCGTTACCCCGGCTGCGTGACCATCGCCGAGGAATCGACCGCGTGGCCGATGGTGTCGCGCCCGACCTACCTGGGCGGGCTGGGCTTTACGCTCAAGTGGAACATGGGCTGGATGCACGACACGCTGGAGTATATCAGCCAGGCCCCGGTCTACCGGCGGTGGCATCACCACCAGTTGACTTTTTCGCTGATGTACGCCTTCAGCGAAAACTTCGTGCTGTCGCTCTCCCACGATGAAGTGGTGCACATGAAAAGCTCGCTGATCGGCAAGGTTCCGGGCGACTGGTGGCAGAAGTTCGCCACGCTGCGGCTGCTCTATGGCTACCAGGCCACCCACCCCGGCAAGAAGCTGCTGTTCATGGGGCAGGAATTCGGGCAATGGCGCGAGTGGAGCGAAACCCGGAGCCTGGACTGGCACCTGGTCGAGAACTTCCCCACCCACCAGGGTTTGCAGCGTTGGGTGCGCGACCTGAACCGGTTTTACCGGTCGCAACCCGCCCTATGGCAGCACGACTTCGACCCGGCGGGTTTCGCGTGGATCGAGGCCAACGACGCCGAGCAAAGCGTGCTCACCTACATCCGCTACGCCGGGGATCGCGCGGACTTCCTGGTCGTGGCGCTGAACTTCACGCCCGTGCCACGCCACGAGTACCGCATCGGCGTGCCGGAAGCGGGCTTCTACAAGGAGCTGCTCAACAGCGACGCGGCGATCTACGGCGGGGGCAACGTGGGGAACCTCGGCGGCAAGCACACCGATCCGGTGGCGTGGCATCGCTGGCCGCA
>CAZSXY010000110.1:0-12687 GCA_964611395.1 uncultured Anaerolineaceae bacterium
CCATTTTTTCAGCCCGAAGTGCAGCCAGGGTGCCATTGCCAGCGGCCTCAATAAGGCGCTTGAACTCCACGGTGTCGATCCGAAAGTGTGGCATTTTTCGCCCATCAAAATGCCATACCCGCTTGATGATGATTCCAAGGGCCTCGAGACGACGCAGGGCATCGCGGGCAGTGCCCTGTGGGATACGACATTCTTCCCACCAGTCAGCGTACCCCTTGGCCAACCATAAATGGCCGTCGCGCGAAATTGTCAAGCGGGGCTCCCCGTTCTTCTTGGGGGTGTGCCAGTAAACAATCTGGGACAATATCACGGCGTCACTCAGATTGCCCCCGCAGATATCGATAAACACCCTGCGCAGCACAATGCTGTCTTCGCGTGTGCTGTCACTCCGTAGCCATCCCGACAGATAATCGTCACTCATTGCAGCCGTCCATTGAGCAGCTATGCCCGATTTCAACGCCGTCTATTTCATAGGTCACCCAGTACATGTCGATGACTCCTCCCATCTGATCGGCGCAGTGCGCTTATGGTCTCTGTACTTTCCGGCGCGTATCACGCAAAAAATTCACACTTAAAAATGACAGTTAACGACGATGACACTCTAAAATCTCTGTGTTACGATAACTGGTACCAATCTCCACCAAGCAGGCCAGAAAGGAGCGAACAAAGTGCAACCCAAAACACTTGGTCAAGCGGTTGCTTACTACCTCGAACGGTTTGAGAACCCCCATACACGTCGTGCCTATGCCCAGGTCCTGGAGCCTTTCGCGCAGGATTTTGGTGCTTGCCGTAACCTGCAATCCATCTCCGTTGAAGACATCGACACTTGGGAAAATCAGCTTCATGCCAAGAACTTAGCTTTGGCCACCGTTGCCACGCGCAAGAAAACGCTCAAGGTATTTTTCAATTGGTGTGTTAAACGAGAGTGGATTGATAAGAGTCCGGCTCGCTTCTTGAAAGTCAAGAAACGGCGTGTTAGCCTGGCTTCAAAAGCGCTCTCACGCGATGTCCGTGATCAAATGCTGGAGTCTGTACGCCACAAACGGGAGCACCTGGCTTCCGTCCGCGACACAGCAATACTGGCCCTCATCACGACCTATGGAGCACGAGCAGTGGATGTCGCGCAGCTGACCCTATCCAATGTGAATTTCGTTGAGGGATGGATTGTCTTCAGAATGAAGGGAGATCAAGAAAATAAACAGCCACTCCCTCCAGACACATCAAAACTCCTGGCGGAGTGGCTTGACATACGCAACCAGTTGATCCCTGACCCGCCACACAACTTCGTCTTTACGACGATCCGGACTAGCAATGGCAATCGTTACCAGCAGCTGAAGCCCAGCAGCATCCAGACCATGTTCAAACGGCTGGCCAAAAAGGTGAGCGGAACGATGCGCGGCCCCCATAGCGCCCGCCATCTTCGCGGGCAAGAACTCATGGATCAGGGTGTGCCGCCAACGCTGGTACGCGATATCCTGGGCCATAGTGACGTTCGAATCACGCTGGAATATTACAGCAACCAGGACTGGGAACGAGCTAAACAGGTACTGACTGCCACAGAAATGGGCCGCCGCATGGATGAAGACTCGAACTCGACCCCGGCACCACAACGACGTGACAAAATAGTCCACATCAACTTTCGCCAACGCTCCGGTTGAGTTCCCACGAAGGTCCTATTGCTGGCCCGATAGCCGGGGGTCACCAGTTCAAGTCTGGTCCTCGGCACAAGAATGCCCGAAGGGTCATCTTCGGGCGTTTTTGTTGCCACACCATCGCTGTGGCGGAGCATTGATCCGCGGGCGAGACATCCGGTTTTGTCCCGGCGCGGTATTACTCCCAACGCACGGTAATATCAAACCCGCGCTCAATAGCCTTGTCGACAAAAACAGATGCTGGCACAGCCTGTTCCATTGGCCAGGCACCGGGCTTGACCACACCGCGAGCAATGAATTCAGCCATGATTCCGGCATGCCAACCGGTGAGGCGTTCCATCGCAGTAAAACCTGTCTCCGGATCGTAGCGATCAATCAGATCAATGAATACAGCATGCTCTTGGCCGTTGGAATCACGCCCAACCCCCTTCGCCCGCATCACGCAGACATCTTTGACGAGATCGGCGCTGATTTTCGGCGCGAGCAGCGCGTGGAAGACATCACGCGGGACGATCGGCTGTCCGTTGACCTCGATCGGTTCGAGTTCCAACAACCCAAGAAGCTGGTACGCCTTGAACATGGCGAAATGGCCGGGCCAGCGGCAGGTCTTATTCTGGTATACTTCTAGCTTGCCCTCGAACGTGTACGGGGCAGTGCTGGTTCCGCCCGTTGTCGTGAATGCTTCGAGTTCGCCCACCCCTTCAAAGAAGATCGGTTCCAATTCTTCGAACGCGCCCACCATCGTGATTTTCCCATCACGCAAGAACGCAACCTGCCCATAATACTCGTTGGTCAGGCCGTTGATATTAAACGTGCTCTGGTAATTCCACGGCGGCACCGGTTGTTGTGGTATCCCGCCATCCCAAAGATAGACTTCACGGGGCAGTAAGCCCTTACCTTCGAGCAATTCGACCGCGTAAGTGCCGAGCGTGTTGTTCATGCCAGGCCCCATGCCACAATCTGGCACGATGGCAATGCCAGCCTGCTTCGCGGCAGCGTCCCGCTTCAACTGCGCCAAAACCGTCGGCGTGTGCCCGCCATAATCCACCATGCTCACTCCCGCCTGAATCGCGGCCTCGGTGGCGTTTGGAATGAACTCAAAGGGCGTGCCACACAGCACTACATCCAAGCCCTTGATAGCGGAGATGATCGCATCAACGTCGCGGGCATCAACCTGCTTCCAGGAAGCAACATTTTTGCCAGCCAACCGGTTGATTCGCTCCGCAGCCTGCCTGGCGACATTCTCGTCGTAGTCGGCCAGCAGAACCGACTCGCCACCGCCACGCATGACCATGTCATAAGCCGTAGCCACTCCCTGCCGCCCGGCGCCAATCACCCCGTAACGAAATCCCTCGTTCATTTAGGCCTCCTTAAGTAAAAACGCGACGACACAATATCCCGCATCGTCGCGCGAAAAATCGACCAGAACTCACTGTTATTCGACGACGCCGTGAGCCTTCAGCAACGCCACAACCTCCGGGAAATCAATTCCCAGCTCGCGCACTTTTTTAAGCGTTGGAATACCCTCACGGTTCCACCCGCGACGCTTATAGACGGCGTCCATCAGCTTCTCGTACTGCGCTTCCCGATACTCTCGCAGTTTGGCAAGCTTTTCTTCGACAGTCATTTCACCCGGTTCCACACCGACCAGGTCACGGAGTTGCGCATCATAACGATCCGCACGCGACTCGTACTCATCAACCGTCACCGGCCCCATGCCGCGATAGGGCAGGTAGTCGTGCTCACGCGTACCAAAGCCGAGCCGGAGCGCCAGCAAACGCTGGAAATTATACACACGCTCCGATTGAGCGATCAGGTCTTCGGGTTTCGTCGGCTTGCCGCTCAACCCGCTATAGAGCCAAGTGTAATTTTCAACATGCTCCGGAACCTTGTTTGGCTCATCGGTTTCGCTGTTGTTGGCGGGGGTAATATCGTTCCAGGGCAACTTACATAGCCCGTGCAAGCTAAACCACGTCCGCCACATCGGGAAGTAATGGAGCGCCTCGGCCTTGGCCTCAAACGTCGGCAATTCTTTCTTGACCATATCCATGAAGATCAGCCAGGCCTCGTCGTGCTGTGCACCCTTGAGGGCCATGCCATAGCCCCCTTGTTGGGCCAGTGACTCCTTGGTCACATACTCAGAGACCTCCAGCCCTTTAACCTCCATGCCGATATCGTTGACAAATTGCGGATCCGCCCCATACTGGTCGATGAACAGGGCCTTCATATAACGAACGCCCTGCCCGATGATGTAACCAAAACCCTCCCCGCGCACCATTTGATGCAGCAGTTCAAGCGCGGCCTCGGCATTGCCCCAGTGCAGCTTCAAGCCACCGGTTACCTCGTCGTCGATGATCCCTTCCGTGTAGCACTCCATCGCAAAAGCGACCGAGTTGGCAAACGAGATCGTGTCAATCCCGTATGTATCACAGTAGAAATTCATCTCCAGAATGGCAAGCGGATCAAACACGCCGATATTTGAGCCTTCACCCGCAATTGTTTCGTATTCCGGGCCATCGACCAGCACGACCTCTCCCTTATAAGGGCCGGTCTGTAGGTGGAAATGGTCTACCCCGTGCGCACACGAAAGCGTACATCCATACCAGCAGCCATCTGGCATGCCCTGCGTATACAGACTCTCCCAAACCGCCGTGTCTAGTTTCTCGGCATCTGGATGTGAACCGTAACGGTAGTTATGAACGGGTAGCAGGTCAAATTCATTCATGATCGGCGGTAAATGGCCCGTCCCTACCTTGCGCATGTTGTTCTGCTTGCTGTCGAGTTCGACGATTTCCTTGTTGATTCGCTTGCCCGCCTTCCGGATCAATTCCATGTCCGCAGGGTTATTGCTGTCGCCTTTCATCTGGCTATACCGCACCACAATCGCCTTGATCCGCTTGTGGCGAAACACCCGACCAGAACCACCGCGACCAGCCTGCTTGATCCGTACCTCCTTACGGCGCGCATCGTACCAACTGAAATTGAGACCGGCGTAGCGGCTATGCTCCGCCCCCTGCCCCGTAGAAACCACCGACACGTTGCGCCTATCTTTCTCGTCAGTGGTATACATCTCGGTAAGTTGTGGCCCGATCAAATGGGTGTTGATATCTTCGAGAGGAGCTTCTTCAATGGTGACGCGCCCCTCATCGCCATCAATCACGATGATCACGTCGCGTTCAGCAATCCCCTGAATCTCAAGCGCGTCCCACCCAGAGAATTTGAGATAGGGACCAAAGTAGCCCCCTGCGTTGCTATCGATGACCGAATTGGTAAGCGGCGACACGGTGACTACGGTGGACTTCCCCGAACCAGGATAGGCTGTGATCCCTCCAATTGGACCACCGGCGATAATGATCTCATTTTCAGGATCATCCCACCGCGTGGTGCCTTCGATCGCATTCCACAACAGCCACATGCAGAATCCACGCCCGCCAGTAAAGATGTCTTTCATTTGCTGAGTGACCGGTTTGCTGCGAATCGTGTTGGTCGAGAGATCGACATACAACGTCCGGTTCGCATACCCGCGCTCAACCGGCTGCAATTCGTAGCGGAACTCGGCCAAAAGCTTGTGTCCCTGCTTGATCTGCTCTGGCGTCAAAGCTTTCATCGAATCCATTTCTCCCAAGTAATCCCAAAATGTAGTTGTGTGTGTTTCCATCATACCCGATGTCCCTGCCCCTGTCAGGGCGTCTATATCGAATAACCAACGAAAAAGTATCATTTTGCACCCCCAAAATATCACGTCGCAACCTCGCCTAATGCTACAATCGATATGCCCTTTCCATCACCGATCAGGAGTCATCACCAACGTGTTCAGAATCGCCTTCGTCTCATCAAATGAAGAAAAATATCGCGAAATCCGGGGCGCATTGCTGTCATGTCAGGTTGAAATCGAACGCCTAGCGCTTGATGTGCCAGAGATTCAAGCGCTTGACCCGGTCGAAGTGGCATCATTCAAGGCCCGCCGTGCCTATGAGCAACTGGGCACTGGCCCTGTGCTGGTTGAAGACACCGGACTTGGCATTGTGGCCTGGAATGGGTTTCCGGGGGCATTGATTACGTGGGTGCTCAAGACTGTTGGCGAGCCGGGGCTATGCCGCCAACTTGATGCATGGGATGACAGGCGCGCCATAGCAACCGTCGCGCTCTGTCTTTTCGACGGCGAACAGATCCATACCTTTACCGGGCAAACAACCGGCGTCATCACCGCCAGCCCGCGCGGAGAACACGGGTTTGGTTGGGACAGTATTTTCCAACCCGACGGTTACAACATGACGTATGGCGAAATGCCGCGTGAGGAAAAGATGAAAATCTCCATGCGTGCACGTGCTCTGGATGCACTCCAACAATTCTTGCGGGCGCGGACACTCGAATAGCTCACCGCCCAGGGGAATGCTGCCTGCGGCGTCCGCGATACGGCACCCGAATCAGGTGCGCTATCTGGCGTTTGACATCATCGGGCAACCCGTTATCACGGTTGGCAGCTTTGGAGCGGGCATTGCCAAGGAGCTGTTGCACGGTCGCCACATCTGCTCCCGCGCTTAGCAAATCAGCGGCAAGCGTGCGCCGCAAATCATGAGGCGACAGGTGTGCTATACCGGCCTCCCGCGCCCGCTTGACGAACACATTGTAGATAGCCTGCGTGCTGAGACGCCGGTTGGCCATGTGCCCCGCCTTGTTCACCGGCCAGAACAGCGCTCCAGGAACATCGCCCCGCACCGATAGCCAGTCAGCCATCGCCTGCCGGACGCCATCCTGGAAAATGTATACCAGATGGGCGCGGTCGTCTTCCTCCCGGATACACAATGTGCCCGCGCCGGGATCATAATCCTGCCGATCGAGACGCACAACCGACCGCCGCCGAATACCGGTCGCATACATCACCGCAATAATCGCTGCGTCCCTGGCCCCCGCAGGAGATGGATCCGTCTCGCAAGCCTCCATCAAAGCTTCTATTTCGCGGGCATCCAGGTCACGCCCGGTGGGCGAGGGGTCTCCCTTGAAGCTCTCAATAGAACGGGCACGAACGTAATCGTTTTCGCTGATCAGCCCCAGCGTCCATGCATGATGCAACACTTGACGCAATGCCGAAAGCATCTTATTCGCGGTTGCCGGTTTATACTTCTCGGCAAGCTGCGCACGAACGGATGCAGCATGCTCGTACCTCAACGCACTCCAGTTCAAAGAAAACACGTCGAGCTGACCGTCTGTCAGCAACCGCGCAATGGTGTCAAGCGCCTGAAACATCGTGCGGCGTGAGCTTTCTGACAAACTGGCGAGATAAACTACCGCCGGGTGACGGGCCAATGGGCGTGAATCAGTAAATAGTAATTCAATGGATTCTTCGCTCATGTTTACATCAGGTTTGTCAGTCACATTGCCCTCTCTGAGCAATCCGCCGCCGCCGGGTATTGTAGCACATGTTGTTTCTCGAGCGCACGCGCCCCGTGCGTCTTCGACTCAGCACAAGGCTTCCTGTACAATAAGCATCACACGCCAGAATAGCAGACCTGCCAAATGGTGGAGGGACGGTGTCAGAACCACGAGTTTACCACCTTGATCGTTTCTATTATGGGAACCTGGTCTTTAAGGGAAAGCGTCTGTCAGTCACGCCGGGTGTCGTTGCGCGTACAGCACATATTACCCCGGAACAGGTAGCGGAAAGCGTCCGCGTTGCCCGGCTGCGGCCCCCGGCGCAGGACGAGACAACACCCGGCATGCCGGGCGCTCTGGGACTGTTCAGGGGGCAAACCCTGGATTTTGTGCTGGTCAAAGCACAGCAAAATGAGGATGGCTTTGCGCAAGTGCTTTACATATTGCTGCCCAATCAAGCGCTGCAGGCTTCCGGGGGTAACGTGCTGGCATTCCGCTCACTCGCCATGATGGACATGCCGTCTTTTCGCAAGGTACGTACAGACCTGCAGCCATATACGCTGAATCCCACCCCTCCCCCAACACCCGATGAGCAACAGGACTATCTCAATAGCTTTCTGCTTTATTGTCACGACTCGTTCAAAAACGTCGAAGGGCTGCTGGCTGCACTTGTGCAGGGGTGGCCCATTGCCATTGTGAACGCTCCTCCCTCAACTGAGAAGCGACTGCATTTTTTGCAGGGGCTGCTATCTTTTCTCCCCGGCCCGGCGCGTGCGGGAATCACGTTTGCCACACACGCCAGTGATCCGGGGGCGACGATGACACAGGTCAAGTTCACGACTAAGCCAGCGATGCCGGCTCAGCATCTCGTCTATGATTGGTTGTCCGGGGAGTTACTCACTTCACCACCAAAAGACTCTTACAGCCACTACATGGTTTCGCAACTGCGGCTCGACCCTGTGCTCGTGGTCGAGCAAACCGAAAAACTCTCGCGCACGGCAATCTGGCGTGCTATGCAAAAAGAAAACCTGGGCAGTGCGCTCACCTGGGTTTCGAGGCGAGCGGCGATCGATCAGACGGTCCGCGAGGGACAACCCGCCGACCGAAACCTTGTCGCTCAAATCCTGCGCGAAGACCCCACCCTGACAGACGACTTACGGAAGATATATATTCGCCACCTGATGGCCTTTGCTTTGGCGCTTGACGAACCCGACTCGGTTGATGTTGTCCCAGCGATTTGCGCGACACGCCCAGCCGTCGCCGCGGTGGTGCAAGACCTGTTAGCCGATGCCATCGAAAACGGGAAAGCCGCGACAGCCTACGCGATCCTCGAACGATGGCTGATCCGCGTACCGGAAACCCTGCGCGAGCAATGGCATCAAACCCTGGCCGAGGCCGCACGCCACCACGTGATTGATCTCCTCACGCAGCAGCGCATCAGCCCTGCGACACAATTCCTGGATACGCTGGCTACCGCCCCTGCCGCGCTGGGACTGGCCGACCATCTGCATGAAATTGTGCAGGATTGTGTTCCATACACCTATACGCACCGCCCACTGGCCGAGAAACTGGTCGTCATAGCAGCACAGACATTACCGGCGAGCGATCTCTATCGCTTGTTTCAAGACAGCGATTTTGTAGTGCAACTCCACCCCGACACGCAGGCGGCCATCGCACACCTGCACAAACCTCCAGGTCACCCATCCCCCGCACACGTCCTCGACAAAGGAGCGCGCGCAGTCGGGGAGAGGTACAGAATGCTGGTTTTGGTTCGCTTCGTCGAAGCGGCCATGTATGGCCGGCGCGTCGAGTTGGTCGACGCCCCCGCGCTTATGGCGCTGCTGGTCATTGCACAATCGCCCCAGGCCGAACGCTTCCGGTCGCTAATCCTCCACACAGTGCGTGCGCTGAGTGAAGTGTCAATGATCCAGGTGCTAGAACCGCCAGGACCGCGTGTCCTTATACAGTTGTTGCTACAAATCGAGGCCTTTGACGAAGCGATCAGCCTCCTCGAGTTTTACCAGGAGCATGTGTTTGGCCCCAAAAAAGTCGATGAACTGATCGACATCGCCAGCGAGTTATTTAACCTGCTCAAACTGACGCCCGATAAGCTGACGCAAGCCCTCGTGCAACTCGAGGGAAGTCGTATCTGGCCCAAAGTACGCATCATGCTCTATGCCGGGGCCTTGTCGAGCCGCGATTGGGCCACCGATCAAGATTATGCCGCTCGCCGCGTGACAACAATGATCTTCAACGACAACAGCCTCATCGAAACAATCGGCTTTGATACCGCGCTCAAGCTCCTCGATTTCCATGCCCGCCAGCATAATGCGCTGGATGCCCTGCGTGTTGGGGCAGCGGTGGTTGACCACACTCTGGAATTTGGCCAGAAGGGGGCAGAACTTATCACGCGCATGTGGCCAGCGATCACGTGGGATACGGAAGTGGCAGAGGCTGCGCAGGAATTGCTCCGGCGATTCCTGCGGGGGACGCCCCATCATGAGGTCCCGGCCCTCATCGCCTATCTCGAAACCGAGCTGGGTTCGGTGACCGGCCCAATGCTGCGTGCCACCTGGCTTTTACGCTTGATCATGGGTGATCAGGATTTCCTGACATTTGCCGAAGAAATCCAGACCGCTGCTAAACTCCTGTGTGACATTGCAGCCGTTTATCATACAGACAAAGAACTGCCTCCGAAGCACCGTTTGCGTCACGAACTCGACACGCTCACCGGAGGGTTATCCGACCATGATCGCGCCATCGTAGCTCAAAACATGCTGGAGATCGCCAGGTTAATCCATGAACTTGGGCAGCTTCACGCGCGACAGCACGGCCGGAAATCTCCCGATGCAGCCCTGATTAGGACCGAACAATTACCGGTAGACGGCGTGGACTTCCTGCTCTTTGCGGGGGGACATTTATCCGGTCACGAGTTCGAACCGCTCAGTCTTCACCAGGAGGGGATGTCTCACCTATTCGGATCGCGGTCGGCGGCCATACTCCTGCGCGAAACAACGACGGTTCGCAGACTCCTCGAAGGTCTGCATGCAGCCTTCAAAGAACCGGCTGCTCAGAAGCTCTCGCTGGATGCATTGTGCGCCGAACTCGACAGCCTGTGGAACAGCCTTTCACTGTTCCACCAACGGCGTCTTCAGAAGGAACTAACGCAGGATTACCAACATCTGGCCCAGGTCATCCAGATCATGGCCGCCGGTGGCCACGAGCGCATCTTGACCGATAGCAACCTCGGACGCGAACTCGAAACGGGTCGCCGCCAGCCGCGCACCTCGCTTGAAGCGCTACGCTGGATTCACGGGTATTTTGCGCGCAAGCACATCCGGACGCGCCCCTAAACGCCGGCACATCATGAGAAGTCGTAGATTATCAGGTTGGCTGGCCCTTTATGGCTTGGGGGAATCCTCGCCGCATGCGGCACAGACACAATGCGAATAACACGCCCTGGCCAACGCTTCCCACGCCACCACCAACACTGGAATCGGGGGCGTTCCGGCCACGTGTCGCCGGAAGGAGTGCGCGCCTGGGAAATGGCGACCTCGTAAAAACCCACCACGCTTAGAGAACCACAATGCGCGGAACAAGTAAGAGCAACGTTCCGGCAGTGATCTGGCAGAAGAAACTGGCCGCCAGCCCATGCCGCCAATGCACGTAACTATACAAAAAGTTCAACAGGACAAAGGCCGAGCCAAAAACCATGCCGACCACCGGTGTGTTTCCCAATTCAAGATTGGGAAAAAACATCAGCACTGACCAGAGACTCGCCAGGATGGCAACCACTGGAATCGAGTGGACGCGCTGCATGGCCCCACGAAAGAACAAGGTTTCGGCGACCGGCATCACGAACACAGTCGCCTGAAAAATCCATGTGTCCAGCAAGTCGTTCTGCGACAGGCTCCCCCCAAACAACCGCTCGGACGCAGTCGCGAGCGTATCCGAACCCGCCAGCATCAACGCGCCGCCTGTAAAAAAGCCCAGCCCAACTCCCCACACGAGATCGCCGGGATCAGTCACTTTGAAACGAATGCCACTGCCAAGCACGAAGGCCATCCCGCCCATAAACGCCATGAATGCCCACAGCAGCACGTAGCGCGTATTGGGCTGCACGGGGGTAAGCCCAACGCTTAGCGCCATCGCCAATATGTAACCGAACACAGGGTCCAGGTCCTGGCGCGTGCTGCGGGGGCTGCCCCCCTCAGGATCGCGATCCCAGGCCCAGTCGTCGGGCGCTTTTGGGATCGCCTGGGGGGGGTACCCAGCCCGTAACCGGTGACGGTCGCGCGGCATCATCGGGCGACGCGGCTCAGTGGTTTCCTCACCCGGCGGTTCCCCCGGATCGTCAACGGTCATGTTCACGATAGTTCCTCACGGATCGCGTTCAGCGCCACGTCAATATGCTCTGCTTTAATCCAGTAATGTGTTACGGCACGGAAGCGCCGTTCGCCCATGCTCATAATCCAGACATTGTGAGCCTGCAACCGCTTCACCAATTCGGGCGCGGTGAATGGAACGCCGTCACGCAATGAGAAAAATACCATATTTGTCTGCACGGAGTCGAGATCGATCTCAAACTCGGGCATCGCAGCCAGCCCCTCGGCGAATCGCCGGGCGTTAGCATGATCCTCGGAGAGCCGCGTAGGCATTGTTTCAAGCGCCACCAGCCCTGCCGCAGCAAGAATACCGGCTTGCCGCATGCCACCGCCCACCAACTTGCGAATGCGGTGCGCCCTGGCGATGAACGCCTTTGAGCCGACCAGCACCGAACCTACCGGTGCGCACAAGCCCTTCGACAGGCAAAACGATACGCTATCTGCTGCGGCGACGAGGTCGGCCACATCACAACCCAGTGCTGCCGCGGCGTTGAAAATCCGCGCGCCATCAATATGGAGCGCGAGATCATACTCGGCAGCAATGCGTCCCACGGCATCGGTATACTCTTTTGTAATCGGAATGCCCCCCACGGTTCCCTGCGTATTTTCCAGCGCGATCAGGCGCGTGGGTGGCATATGCACATTGTCTGGCCGAATGGCAGCACGTATGGCATCCATTGGCAACGTGCCATCAGCCTGAACAGGCACCGGGTGCGGATGGACACCGCCAAGTGCGGCGATTCCACCGGCTTCGTATACAAACGTATGCGCTTTGTCACCAAGGATCACCTCGTCGCCGCGCCCGCAATGAGCCAGCACAGCCACCAGGTTGCCCATTGTGCCGCTGGCAACAAAGAGGCCCGCTTCCTTGCCCAGCAAGCGAGCAGCCTCCTCCTGAAGGCGGTTGACCGTCGGGTCCTCACCGAAAACGTCGTCTCCCACCTCTGCTTCGGCCATTGCGCGACGCATTTCGGGCGTTGGCCAACTCACGGTATCGCTGCGCAGATCGATCCTATCCATCGTTCCCCCAAATAATCGTACAATCCAGGGCAAAAAGCCGCCCGACGTATCAGGACGTCGGGCAAACAAACGCGTTCAAAGCGGATGAACTACAGAAGCGCGATGAGCGCACAACAAAGCGCGCTGCACACCACCAAAACCGCCATCACGATGATGGGAATTGTGGTGGCCGTGATAAACGCGGCGGGCACGAAGAACAAGACCTTGGCGGTGGTAGCAACCCATTCCGGCACTTCTTCGGCTTCCGCGAACTCGGT
>CAZSXY010000111.1:0-12485 GCA_964611395.1 uncultured Anaerolineaceae bacterium
CTAGTGAATGCACCCTCCCCGGTGCGACAACCAAGGAGAAAAACTGATGACTAAGCGTGCTATTGTTCATATTGAAATTCCCGCCGCCGATCGCGTGGCTGCCGCCAAGTTTTATGAGGCTGTGTTCGGTTGGGAATCGGAGCATATGAGCGAACCGATGCCTTATACAATGATCCACACCGGTGAGGAAAAATTCGGTGTTGGCATGCCGGATATCGGCGAGATGTACAAGGCGGGTGATGTGATCCTCTACGTCGAAAGCGGTGATGTGGCCGCCGACCTGAAGGCCATCGAGCAGGCGGGCGGCAAGAGGCTATCCGATCCGTTTAAGGTGGGTGACTTTGGTGAGATGGCGATGTTCGTCGATCCCAGCGGAAACAAGCTCGCCCTGTGGAAGAGCCTGACGCCAGCGGGTGGCGCTGAGTAAGCGATCATTCGTGATGGCGAGTTGTTTGATCGGGGGCGCAGCACGCGCCCCCGCGTGCGTCTCAGGGTAGGGGCTGGGGATCGGTCACGGTGACTGGTGCAAACGCCGGCTGGCCCGCGTAGGCGAGCAATCGGGCGCGGGGACTGCCAGCCGGTAGCCAGTACAGCGCGGGTTCTGGCCACGCAGCATGCAGCGCCAACGTGTCGCCGCCGGACTGGAACACCTCCGCCACCAGCAAACTGCTTGGCACAAGGCTGAACAAGACACCGCTACCGTCCGGTGCGGGCGCGATGCGCCCAACCGCGCGGCCCTGTCCGCCCCAGATCAATGTCTCTTCGCCGGTGGTGAGGTCGATGCGATAGAGCGCGAGTTCGTAAACCCCTACCTCGACCGGCCAGCGTCCGAACACGGCTTCACCCCGTTCACGATCCGCCGGATCG
Source organism: uncultured Anaerolineaceae bacterium (assembly GCA_964611395.1). Lineage (GTDB taxonomy): Bacteria > Chloroflexota > Anaerolineae > Aggregatilineales > Aggregatilineaceae > CAZSXY01. The sequence goes on from CAZSXY010000111.1 coordinate 868, forward strand.
TCAAGCGTCAGGCTGTCCACGGGCGTTTCAAGCGCATAAATGAGCGACTGCCCCCCGGCTTCCCACGCGATCTGCCAGGCGTCGCTGCCAACGGGCAAATTGGCGCGTTGCCAGTTGGCAAAATCCAGCACGGCGATTCCCTGCGGCGTGCGTGCTGCAAACCGCGTGCGGTCCGGCGCGATCACGCCGCCTTGCAGGTCGTCGCCCAGTGAGACAACGCCCCCCGTTTCCGGATTGAGCATCCCCACCGCCCCCTCGCAGCTGGTCGATACAAGAAACTGATCGTCAGGCATCCACACCAGAACGTTGGGCAGGCCGCCCGGCCCGGTTTCGGCGAAGGCCACGTCATCGGCGGGGTCGGGGCTGCCGGTCGCGCATGTATCATGATAGGCGAATGTAGCCAGCCGCTCCGCTTTGCCGCCGAGCGCGGGCACGGCTTCAATCGCCAGGCGTGCGGCTCCGGACGCATCCGTTTCGCCGGTGTCTACAACGTAGGCGATCCGGGTGCTATCAAGTGCCCAGGAAGGGGGAAAGCGCGGATCAACGTTGCGGGCGATCCGGCGCGGCGAGAGGCCGTCAACCACGTGCAGGGTGCGCAACTCGGCGTTGGTGACGTCAATGTAAGACAGGATCAACCCGTCCGGCGAAAAGCCAATATAGCGCCGGTCGAACGTCGGGACGGCGGTCACGCTCCGCCCCGGAACGTCGTCCAATGCGCCCAGAAACACGTCGCCTGCAAAGCGAATCGCCAGCGGCAGCGCGGGCAGGCTGAGGTCGTCGTCCGTGTCGCTTGCCGACGGCGACGTTCCGGCGGCTCCTGGTGTGGAACCCCCGCCACCGATTGCGCTGGTTGGGGTGAACTGGCTGAGCATGTTGTCGAAGCGCTCATTCCACTGCGCAATCGCATCGCCGGAAGCCCACTGGAGGACGCGGTAGGCGCTGCCGTATTGGACGAATGCCGCCACCTGCCAGACCCGTGTGCCCCCGTCGCAGGGGGTCTCGTAGCGGGTGGTGCGGCCCAATGTGCCGACCAGTTGCCGGTCGGTGGGGCTGTCGGTGAGGCCCGTACCGGCAAGATAATCGTCCAGCAGGCTGTCGGGGGTGACCCCGGCAGCGACGCGCCCCTGCGCAGTGACCAGCATGCCCGGTAGCGTGCAATCCGTGCTTGGCCCCGGCGCAAACAACACTTCGGCGTTCGAGCCGGTGGGGTAAACCAGCCACGCTTCAGGGACGAGGATCGCGAAGTCGGGGCCGGTGTAGGTCGTCATCCGCACATCCGGCGCGATGTTCACCGCTCCGCACAGCACCGCCGGTGTGCCAAGTAACCCGCTGTGGACTTCATAGCGCACCATGTTGTCGAAGGTGAATGTCCAGCGATAGCCGTGCACCGTGCCGGGGGTGATCGGCTGGCCGGGGATGGTGCAGCCCATACTGGAGTCCGGCCAGCTTGTCCCGGCATAGGTGTACTCGACCAGGATCAGGCCGGGCTTGTCCAGCTCCTCCAACAACCACTGCTGCACGACTTTGCGCACATCGTCCACGTTGCTCTGGGCGGCGGCACGTGGTATGAGGACGCTTGCGCCGGAGGCGGCAAGCAGCATCACGACGAGCAATGTTGTGTAAAGGACTTTCCGGCGGTGGCTAACCATACGTGCTCCTGTGTTGTCTGCGGCTGGTGCGTTATGAATCGGGCCGGTCGGGGTGCGGTGTTCGCACCGGGGCAAAGGATACCGTCAAGCGCGGGGGATGTCCAGCCCTGGAAACGATGAGCGGAGAATCAGCCGAGTAGATCGATGCCGAGGGCGTAGCCACCACCCGGGCCAGCAGGTCGCCCGATGAGTACCAGCATGTAAGAACCGGCGCGGGGCAATTCGTGCACAAGCGTGACCGTGGCGCTGTTATAACCGCCGACGCCATAGGCCAGCCGGTTATGGTTGGCGTCCCGCAGCTCCATGACATAGTGGGCGTCCCCGGCAACCGCGAACTGGAGCAGGGCCGCAACTTCCTGGCCGCGCTCGCCATAGAATGTGTACACATGGGCTTCGTCTTGCTGCAACGTAGCGACGAGGGGCGAACCGCTGGGCGTGACGGCCAGCACTTTGGTGATGGGGATGTCGTAGGTCTGCGCCGGATCGTATGGGTTCCCGCCGGTCAGCGTGCCGAATGTGTCGCCGGTTTCAGCGTCCACGCCGAACGCGCTGCCCACGTCTTCGACGGTGCTGTCGAACCACGTCAGGTTCAGCACGCTGGCAAGAAGCGCGAGTCCGGCAAAGGCGAAGCCCAGGAACCCGAAAAGGAACACGACGTTCCACACCCAGCGAAACTGGCCGGGGGCCGGTGGGGCATTGTTTGGGCGGCGACGCGAGGGGACGGTCAATTCATCCGCTGCGACGTGTTCGAGCAGGTCGAGTCGATCCAGCAACGAGCGGGCCGCCCAGTGATCGGGGTTCAGGCGCAGCACCTGGAGCAAGGCCAGCCGTTGATCGTGGGGGTTTCCGGCGGCAAACGCGGCCAGCCACCACGCGTCCACGTTGTTGCGGTTGGTTTCCAGGACCGGCCTGAGAACTGCGCGTGCTTCGTCGTTATGCCCGTCTTTGATGAGGTTGTAGGCCTGGTGCAGCGTTTCCCGCGTAGCCTCGTCCACAGCGCCCCGCCTCCTTGCGGCTGGCGACCACGATGCACCAATCGTAGGCCGAATCGGGGTTCTGTTCAAGTTGAGCGGGCGACTCGTCCGCGCCATGACGCGGGAGAGCGGCGCTGCTCAACTGATCATTTCACCCGCTAAGGGCAATCCGGCGGCTTCCCAATCAGACAGGCCGCCAGCATAGCGGCGCACGTTGGTGAAGCCGTTTTGGGTCAGGAAGTGATAGAGCTGTTGGCTACCGGCGCACGCCTCATCGGAGCAATAAACGACGATGTCTTCGTCCTTGTGCAGCGCCTTGATCCCGTTTTCCAGCGTCTCGAAATGAATCGAGCCGGGGATGCGTTTGGCGCGGTAGGCTCATTCGGCAAGCGCCATGATGAGCGTGAAGGCGTCGCCTCGATCCAGTTTGGCTTTGAGTTCCTCGCGGCTGATCGTGTTCATGATGAAGTCTCCCTGTGGTCGGCCACGTGATGTCGTTTGCCAGCCCGGATCATGCCGGGGCTAGCGCTTGGGCGCGGCTTCGATGAGCTTGAACGCCGGGCGGAGCGGGTCTTCGCCGCCGCGCAGCAGGGCATACGCTGCGCGCGGATCGCGGGAATCAATCAATTCCTGGTTGGAGTAGTTGAGGTTCCACAGGATCATCGGCCCCATATAGGGCAGGCTTTGCCCGATCTCGAAGGCCCGCATGATGTAATGGGCTTGCGTGTCCTGATCAATCCACTGGAAATAGGGCGGATCGTCGGGTGGGGGCGCGGGGATGCCGCCTTCGAGCGTGAATCCCTCATACGTGCCCCAACCGAATTCGGTCGCCCACAACTGGCGGCCGGTGTCGCCGTGTTGCTCCATGATGGCGCGGTAATCCTCAATGGTGTTGAGGAAGAACCAGGACGGGTGGTTATTATAGCCGGGTGCGCCGCAGTCTGACTGGCCGCACCACTGCGCATCGGGCGGGTTCGCCGCGCCGTAGGGATGCACGCCAATGGCCACATTCTGATAGGCGGGGTTGTTCAGACCGGCGGCATACATCTGGCGCAAGAACTCGCGGTCGTCGATGGCCGAAGCGCCGTCATTGATGCCGGTGGGGGCGAGTCCCGCCGTGATGATCGTGACACTGTGCCCGCCTTCCCCCGCGCGGATGGCGTTATAAGCGGCATCGAACAGGCGCATGTAACTGGCCCCACTCAACGATGCGCCGTTCCACTCGCGGCGCAGGTTGGGTTCGTTCCATACTTCGATGGCCGCAAAGTACGAGTTGCCATACAGGTCAACGCGCACCTCGCTCATCAGGCGGGTGATGAAGTTGGCGAGGTCTTGCGGGTTGGCTGGTGGGCCTTCTTCCTCAGCGCTGGATCGCGCCCAGTCGGGGGCTTTGGCCACGCTGATCATGACCTTGAAGCCCTTCTGGTTGGCGCGTTGAACGAACACACGGTAGGAATAAAAGGTTTCGCTCAGGACGCCGGGCTGTGGTTCCAGGATGTCCCACGCGAACTGCATCTTGATCCACCTGACGCCCAGCCGTTCGGCCAGCCAGAGCATCGTCTCAAAGCCGTCTACCGTCATATCCGGGTTGATCTGGATACCCATCAGATCGGCGTTGTAGGTCGGCAAGGGTGTGCTGGTCAGGGTGGGCGTGAGTGGTGGCGTCGTGGGTTGCGGTGATGCGGTGGCAACCGGCACCGGTGTTTCCTGGCCCGGGATGGGTGTGGGCTGCGGTGGCGCGGTGATGATGGGGCCAAAACCGCCGGGCGTGGCCGTCGGCGCGGCCTGGTGCGCGGTGTCACGGCTGGCCGGGTCGATGGCGGCATTGCCTGCGGGTGGCGGCGCATCGCTTTGGGTCCATGCGGCCAGCGCCTGCGATCCAAGCAGCAAGCTGGCACCGATGAGCATCACAAACCAGAAGGTACTACGGCGTCGAAAGTTGGGGCGCATACACGTTCACCTCTTGTTAACGCGATTAGAATGTGACGTGCAGTGCCGCGCTATTGAAGACCGGCCCCCACCATGCGCGGGTGCGCATGCTGCTCCGGCGCAATCACTGCAGATAGAAGAAACTATAGTTTAACCGGGGGCAATCGGCAAAAACACCCTGAAGATACTCCCTGTGCCCGGCTCGCTCTGAACCTCGATGCGCCCGCCGTGCCGGGCGACGATCGACTGGGCGATGGGCAGCCCCAGACCGGCCCCGCTCGTTTCACGCGCCTGTTCGATGCGATAGAAGCGCTCGAAAATGCGCGATATTTCGTCGGCGGGAATGCCGCACCCTGTATCGCACACTTCGACCACAGCCTGGTCGTGCTGACGCTTGCTGCGGATGATGATGCTGCCTGCTTCGGGCGTGAACATGCGGGCGTTTTCGACCAGGTTCCCCAGCGCGGTGTGGAGCAGGTTCACATCGGCCTGCAGGGGTAGGGGCGTGTCCGTCAGGTCGATGGTGAGGGTCTGGTGATTGCGCTCGGCGGCGGTGATGTGGCTCTCGTGCAGCGTTGTGAGTAGCTGATTCAGATTCGTGGGCTGGAAATTGAACGCCATGCCCCGGTCGAGCCGTGACATTAACAGCAAGCCCTGAACCAGCCGCTCCAGGTGGGCAATTTGTCCCCCCAGGCTGCTCAGCCGCGCCTGGTGACTCGCCGGATCGTCCGTGTGTTCGAGCAGGTAAAGGTCATTTTTAATCACCGACAGGGGCGTGGCGAATTCATGCGATGTGTCGCTAATGAAGTTGGCAAGGATCGTGCTGCGCTCGCGCTCGATGGCAAGCTGGAGCGCTTGCTCCTCGGCCAGCTTGAGCTCGGTGATATCCCGCATCACGGTGACCACCCGTACCACCTGATCCTTTTCATAGATGGGTATCTTGTGTGTTTCGGTCACCGTCTCCACGCTTCCGATCCGGGTCGTTTCTTGCGTCGTGATTACCTCGCCCGTCGCGAAGATGTGCGCGTAGTCTTCATGCCAGCTTTGGGGCAGGAAGGGGAACAACTCAAAGGGCGTCCGTCCGAGCGGCGTGGTTTCGATGCCGTAGTCTGCCGTCATGTGTTCGAACGGTTGGTTGGTCAGCGTAATGCGCAACGAGGAGTCCACCACGAACATGCGATCGCCCAGGGCATCCAGCGTGGCCCGGAGTTGTTCCTGAGACCAGCGCAGGGCCGCTTCGGCCTGCCGCCTGTGGGCGAGTTCCTGCCGCATCTGAGACACCAGGCGAGCGTTGCGCACGGCAATAGCTGCCTGATCCGCGAAGGCTTGCAGGCGCTGGCCGTGCTTCTCGGTGAGCGTTCCGGCGCGGGCGCTGTTGACGTTTAGAAAGCCAATCGTCGCGCCTTCCAGCCGGATTGGCGCGGCGATATGCGAGCGGATCCATTTTGTGGGTTTGATCAAAACCCATTCAGGGTAATCGCGCACGTCAGATATAACGGCGGCAGTGCCCTGCCGGATGACCTTTTGCATGTGCGGCACGCTGGCGATGGTGAACTTAACCCCCAGTGGATCATCGCCGCCTTCGATGCGGTCGTAACCGTGTGTGTAGCGTATGACGGCCACGCCATCCTCGATCAGCATGATGTCAGCCGCGTCGTGCGCGACGACCTGCCCGACACTTTCGAGGATGTGGCGCATCACGTCGTCCATGTCAAGCGCGCTGTTGATGGTCGCCAGCGTATCGCGGAGGGCCTCGGCCAGCACACGCTGTTCATATTCGGCTAGCTCGGCCCGGCGGCGCTCGACAACCTCGGCCTGCAACTGGCGATTGAGGCGTTCCAGTTCTGCGGTGCGGTTAGCATATTGGCGCTCCGGTTGGTCGCGGGTAACCTCGTGATGTTCGCGGGCTTGCGGGTCGGCGCGGGAAGCCGGTTGCAAAGCCCACAGGCCGAGGGTCGCCAGGCTCAGGGCCCCTAGCAGCGCCAGTTCGGTCACGAAAGTGGTTGGCGGGGGTGCGTCGTGTTGGAGGTAATCAGCCAGGAGGATCAACTGGCGTATAGCGAGCAGCGCGACAGCCATGATGCCCGGCCAGGTGCGCCACCGTCCGGCCCCGCGCCATCGAGAGATTGTGATGACCGCGAGCAGTCCCAACATGGGGAGTGTGATGAGCAGAATAAACGGGATTTCCAAAGGGACACGCTCCACTTTGGATGACGGCTCTACCGATCAGGGATACGCGGCCGCTGGCCGGGTGTGCCTGCTTGCGGTAGGCTGTGCCGGGCGATTGAAGCTCCTGAGTGAGCCGGTCTGAGACAGTTTCCCTCATCTTCAACACCACGACGCGGTAAGCGCTGTCTCGTGGGGCGACTCGTGATCTGGAAGCTTTCCCCACTGTGGTTCAGTCAAGCGAATCTATCGAATTCTATCTAAAATTAATTAAGAATGAGCAGCTCATAACTGGGCCACTATGTACATATGATACATTCAGTTTTCACCTCATCAAAATATTTCAGGTTTGACTTTTCTAACATTTCGATATACACCATCAAATGACAATAGCAGGATCAATGACAAAGGATGGGTGGCATGGAGTACCGTAGGTTAGGCCGGACGGGGCTGAAAGTCAGCGCGCTGTGCCTGGGAACGATGACGTTTCGATGGACCAGTACCGAGGAGCAATCCTATCGCGTGCTCGACCGGGCCTGGGACGCAGGCATCAATTTTATCGACACCGCCGATGTGTACAGCTTTTGGGCACCGGGGAATGCGGGGGGCGTCGCCGAGCGCATTATCGGCAAGTGGCTCAAGACCAAGCCGCGCCACCGTATCGTGATCGCCACGAAGGTGCGAGGCCGGATGTGGGACGGGCCAAATGGTGAGGGATTGAGCCGCCAGCACATCATGACGGCGGTTGAGGATAGTTTGCGCCGCCTGGACGTGGACTATATCGACCTTTACCAGACACACTGGCCTGACCATGATACACCGCTTGATGAAACGCTGCGCGCGCTTGATGACCTGGTGGCGGCAGGCAAGGTGCGCTACATCGGGGCCAGCAATCACGCGGCCTGGCTGCTCACCAAGGCGCTGTGGATCAGTGATAAATACGGGTTGGCACGCTACGACTCGATCCAGCCGCACTACAACCTGCTCAACCGCCACGAAGTGGAACCCGATCTTGCCGCCCTGTGCCTGGATCAGGGCATTGGCATGATCCCGTACAGTCCGATGGCGGGCGGATTCCTGACCGGCAAATACACGCGCGACCATGTCCCCGCCGACTCGCGCGGGGCGCAGAACGAGCAGATCGCCGCCTATTGCACAGAGCAGAACTTCCGCATTGTGGACGCCTTGCGCGAGATGGGCGAGCAGCGCGGGGCAACGGTCGCTCAAATGACGCTGGCATGGCAGTTGACGCAGCCGTTTGTCACCGCTCCCATCGTCGGGGCGAATACCGAAAGCCAGCTTGACGAGTTGCTCAGCGCGGTGGACTTCCGCCTGACCGAAGACGAGATGAAGCGACTCGACGACCTGACCGGCGTGGATCGCGATTGGCTCCGACGTTAGTCGGGCCGGATCATTCAAACGAAAATATAACCATAGAGGGCGCAGAGGACGCGGAGTGAAAGAGAAAGCATTTCTTTGCGAGCGCTCAGCGGGGCGCAAAATTCGTTCGTAACCCGTTAGAATGGGTTAACCCCACCGGCGTTCGCCAGATTTTTCCGCTTTCGGGCGGGGCGTGCTAGAATGTGGGGCACGTGGGATGGAAAGGAACCGTCAGGCTATGGCGACAGGTGGGGGATTCTGCGAGAAGCACGGGCCATTTGACCCGCCTCATAAGGCATGCCCGTACTGCGCGATGGAAGAGGCTCAGCGCCGCGCCTATGGGCCGCCATTGCATACGCAACCATCCGCGCCGAAACCCCAGCCGCCCGCACCGCCGCCGGACGAGGCCGCACCGCCGCCCGCCGCCAATGACAGCGAACCACCCGCACCCGAAGAAGGCCCCCTGCTGACCGAAATGATCCCGCGTGACGATGCCGGACAGAACGTCGAAGACGCGGCAGGCCCCGACCAGTTGCTGCCGCTTGGTTGGTTTGTCGTCAAAGAGCCGCTCGACCGGCGTGGGGAGGTTCTGCCGGTGCGTCAAAACCATATCATTGGGCGCGAAGGCGATGTCCGGTTTGATGATCCCCGCCTGTCGCGACAACACGCCCGGGTGACATTCGAGCCGCCTGCCGGTTTGCCAGACGCTGCGCCGGTGTTTCATTTGTGGCCGTTTGGCACGACCAATCCGGTTTTCATCAACGGGCGCGAAATTCGGGGGGCGACTCCCTTACACGAAAACGACGAAATTCAGTTAGGCGATACGCTGTTTGTCTTCAAGGAATTGCTCGACTGAGGTACAGGTATGAGTCAGCCACAAGCAACGTTGCTTCATGTCAGCGTGGCGATGGATACGGACATGGGGCAGCGTAAGCAGAATCAGGATGCCATCGGCCATCTGATACCCGACGATCCGGACGTATTCGACAGCCTGGGGCAGATTTTTGTGCTGGCGGACGGGGTCAGCGATCTGGCACGCGGCGATCTGGCGAGCCAGTTTGCCGTGAGCACCATCCTGAGCAGTTATTACGAGCAAGAAGCGGGCGAACCCCACGAGCGCCTGGCCCGCGCCATCGCCGAGGCCAACACGGTCATCTACGATGAGGGGCAGGAATCGGGTACGCCCATGGCGACGGCTGTCGTGGCGGCGGTTGTGCGGGGGCGCGACCTGGTGATCGGGAGCGTGGGAGATAGCCCCGCCTACCTGATGCGCGGCGGCGAGCCGCGCCAGCTTACGCTCGATCACCCGGTGACCCCTGACGACCTCGAAACCGAACCGCCGGACGCGGAAACCGGCGCACCGGCAGACAGGCGCGTTCGTGCGCTGGGCATCGGCCCGTCGGCCAGGGTGGATATCATCACCGGGCGTGTGCGGGATGATGACGTCGTGGTGCTGTGCAGCGATGGGCTGATGCGCTACGTGACGCCGCAAGAACTCGAAGAAACGGTGGTCACGCAGCCGGCAGAGGAGGCGGTCAAACGGCTGATCGCTCTGGCGAAAGAGCGGGGAGGCGCGGACAACATCTCGGTGATCGTTTTGCGCCTGAGCGAGGATGTTGGCATGGCGCGTTTGCCACCCATTCCCGACCCGCTGGATGCCTGGGGCCGTCCGCGGCGTGAGCGCCCGGACCTCCAACCAGAGGTCGGGCCATCCCCACCGGCTGAGAAAGCACCCGTTGCCGAAAATTTGCTGTTAGACCTGTGGAAACTGGTGCGGGGCAATACGATGGTGACGGGGATCGGCATGTCGGTGGCGCTGGTCATCTTCGTGATCATAATGATTGCCCTCGCCAGTTTTGGCGGCGACGGCGATTCGGAGCCGAAGTCCACCCCGATCCCACCGGCAGACCTGACGGCAACGACTCGATTTATTGAGCGGGTAACGGCGGAAGCTGCGGTGCTTGCCACGCAAGAAATGGCGCTCGCGGCGACGCAGGCGGAAATTGCCCGCCTGACGCTCACCCCCCCAACGCCAGTACCGACCAGCGGCCCGCAGATGGAAACCGGCGTATGGTTCCGCGTGTTGCCGGGCGATCCGCTTCCGGCTTATGCCGCGCCAGACCCACAGGCGGAGCGTTTGACCGATCTTGAAGCCGATAACAATTACCGCGTGTCGGAGGTGGATCGCGAGGCCGAATTCGGCCCCTGGTATCAGGTTGTGGATAACCTGGGGATCGAGGTGCGCTGGGTGAGCGGCCCCAGGCTGCATGCGCGTATCGTCGCCATTGACGAGGCCGGTAATCCACTGCCGCCCGAACGCCAACCGCTCGACGTGCCGCCGCCTGGCGGTGGGGCGATAGTGCCCACGCCCGCGCCGAGTCGCACACCTGCTCCACCGCTCACGCCGGGCGCGTCACCGGCGGGCACGCCCACGTCCACGACGGCTGCCGCTGTGCCCTATGGCGTGGAGTCCTGGGACGTCAGCACGATCGTGATACTCAAGGCCGACCTGGACCTGTGCCGCATCCCTCAAGTGACGGCGTGTAATATGGGTGCGGCATCGGCGGGCGAGATCGCCACCATCGTTGCGGGGCCGGTGCCATCGGGCGAGCATTGGTGGTGGGAAGTGGAATTCCAGGATGGGCGGTCGGGCTGGATTGCGCAGGTTTTGCTCACGACGCCGTAGATCGGGAGATCGGGCACGCGCTGCACGAACATCGAACAGGAGCTGCTGAGCGAGCGCGGCTCCTGTAGCGCATCTGGAAGCGTCAGGGTTCGACGTGGAAGATCAGGCGGGTGTCGCCGATAGTGATCTGGTCGCCGTCGTGGAGCTTTTGGGCCATGACCTGCTCGCCGTTGATCCGCGTCCCGCGCGAGCTGTGCTGATCTTGCAGATAAAACGCCCCGCGACCGTAGCGGATCATGAAGTGCCGCCGCGAGACTTTCGGATCAAAAATCTGTATATCGCAGGCGTTCGACCGCCCGACCAGCGTGTCGGGTTTTTCGATCCGGGCCGTTTGGCCTTTCATCGCGCCGCCGATTCCCTCGATCCACGCGCGGGGCATGTCCACCGGACGGCCGGGGGAGGGGCGGGCTGGCGCGGGGGCCGCGCGCTGGTCGGGCGCTCCGCGTGGCGACGCCGTCGATCTGGGGGCTGGCATGCCCGGTTGTGCGGGCGCGACTGTGCCCGCTGCGGATGTGACACGGCGGGGGCCGGGCGCGAATGGCAGCCCGCAGTGCAGGCAGGCTGCCGTGTCCGGCGGATTCATGTACGCGCAGCGCGGGCATTGCACGACGTTGCCGTACGCGACGGGTGACGCGCGGTGCGGGGCTTCGTCACGACCGGCGCGGACGTACAGCACCAGCAAGACGATCCCGGCGATGAACGCCACGGTTGCGCCGAACCCGACGATTAGCAAAATCAGGATTTCCACGTTTGATTTGTTACCCACTCAGGCCGGTGCCACGAACGGTGTGATGACCAGTATAAAAGCCGCCGTGACCTGTGGCAACAACCAAC
>CAZSXY010000112.1:0-4575 GCA_964611395.1 uncultured Anaerolineaceae bacterium
GAGAACTTTCCGTATAATGCTCGCGCAGCCAGCGCAATGAATCGTAGCGGGCATTGGATGGGTCGTCGGCGACCAATTCGATCATTTCATCCTGCAAGCGCTCGAAGGTTACAAACCATACACGCGGTGCCCCCGACGCCGCCCGTACGACGCAATCATCAGCCACCAACCTCAAGACCTCCTGGGTTGGACCAGCCAGCGTATCCGAACCAGACCCCGGTATGTCGCGCACATAACGCTGCACCAGGTCCCGGTTGTAGTAAACCATCGGTAATGCGGAAATCTTGTTGGCATGAATCACGACATCACCGCTCTCCAGATTGCCAGCAATATAGTCCACCGCATCATCGAAGGGCGAGTTGGGGAATGTGTCCCAGGAATAATGCGTGGTCAGTCCGAAAATCGCGACTCCTGCCCACCCCAAAAACAAAATGGACGCGATCTCACGCGGGATTCCAGAATCGGAGACTAACCACGCAACCACGATCGAATAAATGATTCCGGACGGTAGCAGTGCGCGTGGCAAGAACACGGGCTGGAACACATACGACACCACCCACATAAAAATCATGGGCATGAAAGCCATCCACAGCGCCCATTTCAGGGCTTGTTTGCCAGCATCACGCTCATGGTTACGTCGCAGCGCCTGCCATCCCTGAAGCAAGCTCATCACCGTCAGTACCGCCGCCAACATGAATGTCGGCAACCACCAATCCGGCGAAAAATCGAGATTGACGGACACAAACGATCGCAGTGCCAGCCAAAGATGCAAAACATTAGGGCGCTGAACCCAATAATGCCGCAACTTTCCCATCTGGCCGGGGAGCTTGAGCAGCCAGGGAAAGTAAACGACCAGGGACACTGAGGCCGCAAGTCCTGTTTTTATGAACAGGTGGCGTTTTCCACACAGAACCGGCAGCAACCCCAGGGCCAGCAGATATAGCGCCGCAAGTTGCTGGACATACATTGCGATGCCGGAGAGAATGCCAAACGCAACCCACCACTGCCAGCGAACATCCCGCCACGCTCTCCAGAAAACCCACGTGCTCAAGACAAGAGTCAACCCGAGCAGCGCGTACATGCGCGTTTCCTGTGAATATTGAACATGAAAGGGAGAGACTGCCGTCATAAGCGCAGCGACCACACCCACGCGCTCACCAAACCAATCGCTCGCCAAACGAAAGACCAGGCTAATCGTAAGCAAACCCACCAGCACGCTGAACATCCGAACCGCCATTGGGCTTTGCCCGCTTGCATCCATCCAATAATCGAGTGTGACGTAATACAAGAGCGGGTGCACATCTGCGGCACTACCGTTAACCTGGGTTAATGTCCCCTCCAACATTGCATCCAGGCCCTTTTCCGCAAACAACACAGCAAACGCCTCGTCATACCACAGCGTTCGATCGGGAAGGCATACCACCCGCAGCGCAAAGGCCAGCAGCAAAACAGTCACAAGCCTGTTCAAATGACGATTACGCTGCTTCACTCCCCACCCCAGACGTCAGCAAGCGGTACAACCCAACCGCTATGCCCAACAATACTCCCGTGCGGAACAAAATGAGCGCGGCAAACGTGGGAAGCAGGTTACCCGCAATTTCCCCGCCGGATTCTCCTGCACGCATGAACAACCCTGGATACTCGACCAGACTTGCAAACGCGAGCACCAGACACAACAAGATGCCATTGCGATCCGGAAAATTGAGCAGCAGCAACGGGGTTAGCGTCAGAACCCATTGCGGACTCCACCCCTGCGCCCATAAGAAAAACAACACGAGAGTCAACGAAAAGAATGCGACCATACCCCGCTCGTCGCGTCGCATCCTGCGCGTGAAAACAAAGATGCCAGCCACCGCAAACGGCAGAGTCCGCAACCACATCGGAAGAGCTGGTGGGTTTCCAAGTGTTTCAGCAGCCGCCTCCGCGTCAAACCGCGACTCAGGGTCTCCAAAACGTCCCGTGTGATAGTTGCCATCCAGCAGCGCCCATATAGTCTGGTACGATGCCTTTTGAGGTTGTGCCGTAAGCGATGCCCACGCCATCTCGCCGCCCCAAATCACCAGGCCCCCGCCAACAAGACCAACCACGATGGCCGACAGAACTGTGTAGCGAACTGCGTTTCGAAAAGGCATGAATCGCCAGGCAGTAGGCAAAAGCAAAATAGGCACTACCTTAGTCAACGTACCGAGAGCAACCGCGAACGTAGAACGGCCTTCCCGGCTCTGTAACAACCAAAAAAGTGAAAGAAGCATTGCAAACACGACCACAGGCTCAAACGTCCACCACACGAAAATAGCCGGGGCAGCGAGAACCGCATAGACCCAGGGGAGTACTACGCCAGCGGCCTGACCATGGAGACGGAAAGCCAACCTCCGGAGCAACCACAGGTTTCCAACATCAACAGCCGAGAAAAACAGGCCGGTCATAGTGGCCCAGGTCATATAACTGACGGTTCCTTGAGCCTGCGCCAGGGCATAGATGCCAGAAAAGATTGCTATCGGCACCGGTGGAAACTCGAACCAAAAATCGCGGTAAGGTAAATGCCCGTCAAACGTCCACTGCACCAGTTGAAAATAATAATGCAGGTCGCCGAAAGTGCTCATGCCACGCTCAATGACGAGGGGGGTGCCATTATCCAAGACTTCAAGCAAAAAGGGCTGATAGACAATCGCCATCGACAGCCGGAAGCCAACGAACAGGTAAAGCAACAATCTGAAATCAGCCAGGAGGGTAAATACACCGTCTTCAGGCTGGTTCGATCCCGACGTTCTCATGGCGTTTACGATGGCTCCGTGATGCGCACAAACAGTGCCGAACGACCGTCATCAAACTGCTGCTCAGCCCACCTTGCTGGTAACATCCGCAAGCCGGACGCCAGGACGCTATTAGCCTCAATCGCTACGAAGTCTACAGCTAGTCGATCCAGGGCCTCTGCCCATCCATCGCGGAGTAGCGAGATATCAAGATACTGGCGCAGGAACTCGTCGTCGTACAGATCGGTTCGCCCGTCAACAAAAACCGGTGTTTCAGGTGCGGCAAACGTCAAATAACCGCCCCAGTTATAGCTGTTGAACATACGGCCTTCCGCCGGCATTTCCCGCAGGTGCGCAGCCAATTCGACTGGGAAAAATTCCTGTTGCGCAGTGCGCATTGTCTCGCGGTCGAGGACTGTAGCCACTTTTATCGCCGCGCCGCCGACCACGACCGCAAGAAGAGACCAGTTCAGGAGCAGCATCCGACCACTAACCGTTCGGCGCGGGTGAATGCGCCACCCCCGTTGTGCCAACCAGGTATCCAGGTGACGCGTCAAGACGGGAGTAGCCACAATGGCAAAAACCGCGATGTTGCGCCCCGCCATCAATGCCATCGCCATCGAACCCGCCACCAGCGCCAGATCCGTCCAGTCAATCGGCATCCGACTCAAACCGATCGCCGCCATGATTCCCAGCAGCAAAATGACAAACGGCCAGGTCTGGGGTTCGTGGAAATCCGGCGATGCCCACTCCTGGATGAAATCTTGAAGAGCGCCGATTCCTACCGTCCGAAAAGGATAACCCAGCATTTGGAAACCATAGGGGTTGAGGGCGACCGCCAGAAGGGAAACGATGGTCACCAAGATCAATTTCCTCAGCCGAACCCAGGGCATGACATGCTGATCGCCTCCAGCAAAGATATGACCAAGGATTTCGCCTGCAATAGTTCCAAACAAAAAGATGAAAGCAACCGCAAACCCGCCATGCAAATTAACCCAAACAACCACAATGATCGGGAGTGTCCACAAACGATCTGTCCCCCGGCGCTTGTAAAGATGCAACACGTACAACACCGCCGCCCCAAGCAAGAACGAGAACATTTGCGGGCGTGGTGACCAAAAGACGGCGGCGGCGGCAGCACCCAACACAACAGCAAAAGCGCGGAGATAGGCGTTTCCCTCGCACATGAGGTAGACAAAACACATCCCCAGCGTAGCCAACCCCGCCGTGAGCAAGGCCAACCCGATATTGCCGCTGCTTCCCGGAGCTACGCCACCGCCAAACAACTCGAAGGATGCGTACAGGATGATTTGTGCTCCCCAACTGTGGTCTATCCATGCTTCGCCAAAACGAGTGTGCGAAAAAGGATCGCTATGCGGGATCGCTCGCTGTTCCAGGATGTACTCACCAGAGCGGAGATGCCACCACGTATCGGTATCCGTAGGCACACGTACTGCCATCGCGAAAACCAGCACGAACAAGATCGCGATCATTAATCGCTCAATCGTCAATCCGCGATAAAGAGCCATGGTCCTCTCACATCGATTGGTGATCTACGGGGATACGGTCAGCCATACAGTGATCTCCAGTGTGACATCACGATCCAGCTTGCTCTCAAGGACAGCTTCGGCTTGCTCGACAGCGGTTCGGTCCGGCAGCTCGGACACTTGAATCGTTGCGGTCACCTTGCGGCCTTTCAACCCCACCTTAACCACATCCGCTTCCTTAAACTGCTCCACGAGGATATCGCGCACAGCGCTTGTATCACGCTCCGTACGCACGACATCGGCCAGCGTGCTTGCCAACGGGAGCGCCAGCAACC
>CAZSXY010000112.1:4675-12364 GCA_964611395.1 uncultured Anaerolineaceae bacterium
CGCTCCGTACGCACGACATCGGCCAGCGTGCTTGCCAACGGGAGCGCCAGCAACCCCAAGACAAGCAATGAGATGATGATCTGTTGCCGAGAAATGCTCTCACGCTGAGGGCGTAACCCTAGCCACGCGAATACTGCTGCCCCCGCCAGGCTGATGCTGACAATGTTCGTCAGGAACAAAAGGGCAGCCCCCGATGCCAGCCCCACGTCCCCAAACGCGATGCCCAATCCCGCCGTGCAAAGTGGGGGAACCAGCGCCGCAGCAATAGCCACCCCCGCAAGGGCAGCAGGAATATCGCGCCTGGCCATAGCATACGCGCCCGCCGCGCCGGACGCCAGCGCAACCGCCATATCGAGCAATGAGGGTTCACCTCGGGCAAGCATCTCCGTCGTTGTGACGTGCAGCGGCATAACCAGCCCCCCCGCGACAGCTACCAGGAGTCCGATCAGTACCCCCGTTAACGTCGTGACAACGGCAGTGCGCATCAAACGCAAGTTACCAACGAGCAGCCCAACCGATAACGACATCAAAGGGGACATCAAGGGAGCCACTAACATGGCGCCAATGATGACCGCCGCACTGTTTTGCAGTAAGCCAAACGCCGCCAGTAACGACGACACAAACATCAGAAACGTAAAATTGATGCCCGGCCCGCTCAATTCATTCGCCTGACGAATGACATCAGTCCTTTCAGATGGCGTTAAAACAGGGGAAAACCGAGCTAACCAGCGCCTGCGCAACCGCTGTCCGGGAGTCAAACCCTCCTTCGTGGCGCGTTTTGCCAGCACGAGCGGCCCCGGGGCCTGAACCAACATCCGTTGTGCAATGTTCCCGAAAATCCAGCGATCCAGAGGGCTTTTCTCCGAAAAGCCCAGAACCACCATGTCGCTACTATCACATCGACTGACGATGCCGCTCACAATATCATTTGCCCGGACAACCTGGCGTTGGTATCGACGGGCATCTTCCAGCCCCGCGAGGGATGCTTCAATGCGAGCCAGGCCAAACCAGCTTGGCAAATCGGGATCGGTTTGCACATAGATCGCGGTCGGCTGTGCATTGTAAACGCCCGCCAGCAATAGGCCCAGCCGCGCCGCCACTTTTGAATTGTCGCTCCCATCAAGCGGAACAACTACGCGATCAATGTCTTCCAGCCGAATAGACAAATGGGCCGGATTACGATAAACCACCAGATCACAGGGAGTTGTTCGAGCCACCGATTCTACAATCGGCCCAAGCGCGATTTTCCCGCGTGCCGGAGCCTGAAAGCCCAGCACCATCAGCGTTACGCCAAGCTCAAGGGCGGCGTCTAAAATACCACGAGCGACACTAGGTGCTGTACGCGTGATAAGCTCAACACTGACGCCCTTCTCTCCCGCTTCTTCGACAACCGCCGCGATCGAATCATAGATCACCGGATTGGGTTCGCTGCCCGAAATCGTCACCACCAACGCAAACACGCGCCCCTGCTCGTGGTCTGCCAATTTCCAGGCCATTTGAATAAGACCCGTCGCCGTGGTGGGGTTTGCGACCGGAACCAGGATGCGCTTCGCGTGTACTTCGGGCATTCGATGAATGTCTTTGTTCTGCCCCGTCATGGCTTATACTCTTTCCGTATGGTCAGCGATGTGCTCCCCCTGTGGCGACACTAGCGCAAGTGCATTGGGCCGTCAACCTTCTGGACTGAAATGTGACGTATTCTCGCGAAGCCATTATGATTGCAGCATGTCCACAATAGAGTGTGTGGGTAATGGCAATGCTGCTCAACAACATATGGCAACGATTCCGTGCGCTACTTCGACAGTTTATTACGAACGGTGACTTTTCCGAAAGCCACAACGCCAGGGCCAGCAACCTGTTGTCCGCTTACGGAATCCGCCTTGTTGAAAAGGACAGTCATAAGAATGCACGCCCCTGGCATGATGATGAGATCGCGCTGCTCGATGAAACGCTATATCTTTTAGGCTCCACATTCTATGGCCCATTCCTGACAAAACCGCTGAACGTTTGGATTGATCGTTTGCCCGGCGGCGGTTCCTACGGTCACCAATGGCTACAGTTAGGCGAACCAGGTCATGACTTATCCATTCTGTATCGGATTTTTCTGCACGAAGCAACACACGCGAGCAACGAATATCGCGGGTGGCCCTATGAAACAAAGTATTGCATGCGCCCCGGACTTGATTGGCGGCGGGAAGGCAACCGGTGGATTCACCCTCGACAACAAGGCTCCCCGCCTGAACCGGGCAACTGGGAGACGTTGCCGGTTCAGACGCGCGATGTCAGCACGGCACCAGGTGAAGACCTGGCTGAAACAGTCCGCTATTTTGTTCATTCTGTGCGCAACGAACGCGCGTGGCTCTGGCCTCTAGACCTGAGCGAACCGCCACTCTATTTGTGGGATACATCCCCAACGCGGTTTATCTTCGTGCGCGACTGCTTTTTGAGGCTGCCCCCTGACCACATCTGGTATCGTCGCCTCGCTGACGAAGTTGAAGCCCGTGTCGCTTCGTGGCTCGCCGACTGAAACACGCTTATCAATGCCATTCCAGGAGTCATCCATGGCCCAGCCCAGAACCGAAAACTTGCCCTCAATAAAACCTTCACCAGAAGATGCCATCACCGGGCTATCCCAGGCGGAGGCAGCACGCAGACGTGCTGCGGGCTTGTCGAACGAAGTGCCGTTCAAATCCAGCCGGCCCTTGCCGGCAATCTTGCGCGAGAATCTGCTCTCGGTGACGAACACCGTACTCCTGGGCATCATGATCACCCTGGTGCTGGTCGGCAAACCAGGGGATGCCCTGGCCACAGGCGGAATTGTCTTTTTCAACATTGTGATCGGCATTTTTCAAGAGATTCGCGCCAAGCGGCAACTCGATCGTATTGCGCTCCTCAACCGCCCCAAGGTCGCCGTGCTCCGCGACGGAAACGAGATCAGCGTCGACCAGAACGAGGTCGTACTTGGTGATGCGCTCGTGGTTCGCCCCGGCGATCAGATCGTGGTTGACGGGCGACTGATAACCGACAAACGAATCGATGTAGACGAATCGCTCCTGACAGGGGAATCAGATCACATTCTGAAAGAACAAGGGGATGAATTGCTTTCAGGTAGTTTTTGCGCCGCAGGGACAGGTATCTATGTTGCGGAACGTGTAGGTCGTGAGAGCTTTGCTTTCAAGCTCACAGAAGGGGCGCGTGAGTACCGCCGTGTGCTCACACCTCTCCAACGACAGGTCAGCGTGCTTGTGCGCTTGTTGGTGCTGCTTGCCAGTAGCCTGGCGGTGTTGATGTTTCTCTCTTTTGCAATCGAAGAGCAACCCCTGGAAGGCATTGTGCAGGATACTGCGGTCGTTATTTCTCTAATACCTCAGGGGTTGTTGCTCATGATCACGGTTGCCTATGCGCTCGGCGCGGTTCGGATTGCGCGAAAAGGGGCGCTTGTCCAACAGATCAATGCCGTCGAATCGCTTAGCAACGTGGACGTGCTCTGCCTGGACAAAACGGGCACGCTCACCACCAACCGTATTCAACTCCGGCAGATCATCCCACTCGGCCATGATGAACAAGAGATTCGTCAGCTACTTGGCGATTTTATCGCCAGCACAGGGGTGGTGAATCGTACCGCCGAGGCAATCGCCGCAACGTGTCCGGGACAACCCCGCCCCGTTAGCGTCGTGATACCGTTTTCGTCCAGCTATAAGTGGAGCGGTGCGACGTTCGCAAACGATGCCGGACTGGAACGAAGCTACATCCTGGGAGCGCCAGAAATTATGTTGCCTCATGTCAAAGGAGGAAGCATCTTAGAGCCAGAAATTGAAGTCTGGACAGACCTGGGGCTACGTGTGCTGCTGTTCACAGCGCATTCAAAGCCTCTTAACCTACCAAACGACGATTCGTTGCCCACACTCCCAGACAATCTCGAAGCACTCTGCTGGATAACATTCACTGATGAACTACGCCCTGATGCCCGTGAGGTACTTGATCAGTTCCGGAAAGCAGGCGTCGAGTTGAAGTTGATTTCAGGCGACAATCCCCAAACCGTTGCCGCCCTGGCCCAGCTAGCTGGAATCGCCCACGATGTAGACGTTGTGTCTGGCCTTCAATTGGAAGACATGACGGAGCCAGTGTTTCAAGAAACGATCAATCAAACGACTGTTTTCGGGCGCATCTCGCCCGATCAAAAACGCCGGATCGTGCAGGCGCTTCGCGATCATGGTCATTACGTGGCCATGATCGGCGACGGCGTGAACGATGTCTTGTCATTGAAGCAAGCGCATATGGGCATCGCCATGGAAAGTGGGAGCCAGGCCACTCGCGCAGTAGCCGACATGGTGCTGCTCGGCGATCGCTTCGACGTGCTTCCCGAAGCCATCAAGGAAGGGCAACGCATTTTGAACGGCATGCAAGACAACATGCGCCTATTCTTAGCCCGGACGCTCTATGCGGCGCTGCTGATTATCGTCGCCGGTTTCATCGGAACGGACTTCCCGTTCACGCCCAGGCACAACCTCATCTTGACCACTCTGCCGGTTGGAATTCCAGCATTCTTTCTTACGGTGTGGGCGCGTGCAGGCAAACCCACGAAGAACCTGCTGTCATCGGTCGCCGAGTTCTGCATTCCGGCAGGCTTCAGCATTATGGTGGTAACGCTTGTCGTTTATTTGCTCTACCTCGACAAGGCATTACAATTGCAGCGAACCGTGCTGACGACGACGGCCCTGTTGTGCGGCTTGCTGTTGATCGTATTCGCCGAGCACTCCGCAGACGCGTGGGGACGCCAAACCAGGCTGCGGTTTGACCACCGTCGCATTGCCCTTGCTGTGGCTATGTTGCTGGCATACATGCTCATCTTTCCCTTTCCGGCGGTGCGCGATTCATTTGAACTGAATACGCTGGCCTGGCGCGATCTCGCCATTATCCTGAGCGCAGTCCTGGCGTGGGCTGGCGTTGTGCAGAGCCTATGGCGTTACGACTGGATCAGGAAACTCATCCTGCCCCCGCCGCATTGAGGGTGACACAAAACAGGTATGCTCGCGTATATTACGATGATCGAAAAGACACTCCCGACAATCTTGCAGCAGCACTGGGCACGTTGTTGGAAAACTCAGCGGGCATTGAGCAGGCGCACCGGGCAAACAAAACTGTCATGCAAGAACCACCAACAACCCATTGGTGAATGCCTGCGTTGATAAAGGGGCGGACTGTGGCCATAACAGGACGGGTTTCGTTTTTCAAGCGTCTCGGCGAAACACTTTTTTATCGAGACGGGGTCAATATTCTGTCAGTCCTGCAAGTAAGCGATTTCCGCAATCTTTGGCTGGGACAATTGATCTCGTTCGTAGGTGATGCCCTCGCCTACAACACGCTCACATTTGCCATTATTCGCATGGCAGACGATGCGGGCGTCAGCGCCGGCAAACTCCTCAGCGCCCTATTCGTCCTGTCTGCCATCCCCGCGCTGGTTTTAGGGATGATCGCGGGCACAATCGTTGATCGCAGCAACCGCAAGAAGGTAATGATCATCGCCGACATCATTCGCGGTTTCCTGGCCCTGGGCTTCCTTTTTGCGACGGATATCAACCATATCTGGGTTCTCATCCTCGTTTCAATTGCGCTCAGCATTGTGAGCACTTTTTTCTACCCCGCCCGAACCGCCTTGCTCCCACAAATGCTTGACAAGGAGCAACTTCTCGCCGCGAATGCGCTGGCGCAACTGACCCACACCTTATCGTTCGTCGTGGGGGCGGCAGCGGCTGGTTTTCTTGTTGGATGGGCTGACGCAACAGCACCAAGCTTCGTTATCGACAGCATCACTTTTTTTGTATCTGCCTACTTCATCGCCAGGATAAGCATTTCGGGAACTGTCCATAGCCGTGACACCACCGCGCCGGTGAAACCAGTTCTTGCTTCCAACATTCAGGTCGTAAGGCGTAAGCTCAGGGCAATCACGCAAGACCTAGTCATAGGACTCCGGTACGTGTTTACAGACCAGCTCATGCGCGGTGTTCTGATCAGTTTCCTGGCCCTTATGCTGGGGCTTGGAGCAGCAAACGTCACGTTCATCCCGTTGCTGGTCAATGAACTGCAAATGCCTGAAGAAGGTTTGGGGCTTGTACGGTTTTCGCAGACGCTTGGCATCATCGCGGGGAGTGCGGCGGTCACGGCGTCTTTCATATCGAGGCGGAGAGCGCGGGATATCATCGGCGGCAGCATGTTGGCGTTTGGCGTAATGACTGTTGTTGTGTCCGTTGTAGGGAATTACGCGCTGATGGTGGCAGTTCTTTTTGTGGTCGGACTTGTGATCTCACCGCCACAAATCGTAGCGTCAACGATCATGCAACGCCACGTCCCCGGTGAAAAGCTGGGCCGGGCAAGCGGTGCTCAAGGAACCATCGTGAATGTCGCGAATATCGCCTCAATGGGGGCCGCCGGATTGCTGATGGATGAGATTGGCGCGCGCCGGGTCTTCACCCTGGCTGGCACGCTGATTTTTCTGGCGGGGATCGTCTCGTGGTGGGTGCTCCGATCTGTGAGCGACACACTCAGCACTGCCCCCACCAGCGAAGTGGTTCCAAAAGTCGCTCACTCTGGGGAACAATCCTGAACTGGCGGGCCGGCAAATATGACCCCGGCCCGCACTGCTACGAATACTCAAGAACTCCGATAACGTTTGACTATTGTGGGAATGAGATAGTCGTTGAACGCCTTCTCAACATCGTAGTCAGGTTCCCAGCCCCAGTCACGTCGGGCAGCAGCATCATCGATGTCGCTCGGCCAGCTATCTACGATGCCCTGCCGCGAATCAGATGGCTCAAACGTTATTTGTGTTTGGGGAAACGCCTGCTTCACCAGCTCCGCAAACTGGGCCGCCGAACGGCTAAAGCTGGTGACATTGTACACAAGGCGGGTCAAGTTCTCACGAGGAGCCACCGCAAGCATCAAAAGCGCCTTGATCGCATCGGGCATGACCATGAAGGGAATAGTCGTGTCCTCGCGAACGAATGACACATATGCTTTCCCCTGAGCGGCGGCATGTAACATTTCAGGAGCATAATCGCTCGTCCCGCCCGCCGGAACCGTTATTGCACTGATCAAGCCAGGGAACCGCACGCACCTGAAATCCACGCCATTGGTTTGCTTAACCGAAAGCTGGCGATAGTGTCGCGCATAGTAGCGGCCTAAATGCTCGCAGTACAGCTTGTTGCACCCGTACATCGTGATGGGGTGAAGATAGTCGTCTTCTTGCACAGCGCCTGCCGCTTCTTTCACCGCTAGATTTGGCATTCCGTAAGCGGCAATAGAGCTTGCGTAGATGAATTTAACCGGACGCCCCCGCGCCTCACTCTGGTCAATTGACAGCTTCAGGAGATTGATCGTACCCTGCACATTGACCTGATGAGCATTTTCAGGGTTGAATTCCGAACTGGTAGAAAGCAAAGCCGCCAGATGGAATATCGTGTCGATCTCGTACTCTGTCGAAAGTGTCTCAAGAAGCTTCATGTCGAGAATGTCTCCGACCACAATGCGGTGCACGTGCGAGCGCAACGCGTGATCGAGTTTCTTGACATCAAGCGCAACAATTGGAAGCTGTCCTGGTTGGCGGGCAAGCTGTTGAATCAGCCCGTGCCCAACTTCACCATTGGCCCCCGTGATCAAGATGATTTTTTTACGGATCAAGGTTTTTTCCTT
>CAZSXY010000113.1:0-12266 GCA_964611395.1 uncultured Anaerolineaceae bacterium
ACGGCGAGCGAAGCCCTCGTCAACGCGGTTGTAGCTGATGAAGATTTTGGTCATGAACCAACCGCTCGGGTGTTGTAAATGGCGGAAACTATGGTGCTAAACACATGGCGTCGAAGAGTTTTCAGCAGACGGAAGACTGGAAAGCCAAAACTCTTATTTGGGGATTTCGATAAGTGCTTGGAATACATTCTCAGCCAACGCAATCGATGATTGAGCTAGCGAACCAGCGTCACCTTCAAGCGTATCGTCATAATCAGCAGTATTGCGATTGTTCCTTAATCTGGCTAGCCATGTCCCTACTCTTCTATAGTCACGATCACTGGAATTGATGTAATGATTTTGTACTACCCTGTGATCATTAACTCCACCGGTTAACTTGATCTCACTCCTTTGGCTAGCGAAATTTCGAGAAGCACAATACGCCGAATAGTAAGCTCTGCTGATAGCGCTTCGCAGGGATGCTTCTGCAAAATCAGAACTGGTGGCATCTTTCGCAAGAGTTCTTGCCAATTTCAGATAATCAAACCAATCGAAACTCATACGAACCTTAGGTTGAAGTTCAGTTTACCCTGCACAACCGGCATTGCATCGAGAAACCAAGCATCATCAAAGGCAGTGAGGCGGTCAATCGCTTCCTCGACAGGCAAATTCGTCACAATATATGCGAGTAATTCCTCATACTCATCAATTTCAGGGTCTTGCGTTAGGCATAGTTCGACTTCAAGTTTAGTGCCAAAAAAAAGCTCAAGATATGCGTACGCCTCAATCAACAACGTTAATGCTGCTGGATATTGTCGCAGAAAACGCGAGACTGCTTCTTGATTATGTATTCGATACATACGACTGAGCTTGGCAGAGATGAGAGTCTCCTGATCTTTTTGTGTTGCAGGTTCTGTCGTGGCAACGTATTCTGTATCCGCAGAATTAGATTCTGCCTTGAGGGAAGGATGAATTGGCCAGGGATATTTGACCCTTTGACCCATTTGCTCCCATTCCTGATCGGCAAAATTAGGGGTTATCCATTGGGATTGCAAGGCGCTATTTTCTAGTGTGGTTATCGGAGAAAGTGGTATTGCCTTAGTCATAAGTTGTCTCCTTGTTCTTGATAGGTTTCCCGGAGTGGGCCATCGATCATTGAAAAGAACCATTCGTGAACAACTGCGTGAGCACTTTCCAACCAACTCTCGAAAAACCCCTCCCGCTCGAAATCAGGAGTGTTTTCTTTTTCGGATACAACTCTGAGCTCAAACAATAAAAACTCCATGTCGGCTTCTTTGGAGCCACTCTGTATTTCGGTTTTCCTTATACCAGTAGCAAGTTGAATAATTCCCCTACCTTTTGGGCTTTTGAGATCAAACATGAATTTCATGTCAGTATTGGTCGGCCCATCAACTCTGCCGACAGTGCCAGGAATATACTGGGGCAAAATCACAGTAGTGTTCAAATTTTCCTTCAGAAACTCCAGTAAATTCCCGGAACTATAATTGCATTTGACCGCATTCTTATACTGCAAGCTTATAGCTAGGGGAACAAGTGTTGTTTCGTATGATTCAATAAGCTTCGATCTCAGGTAGAGCGCCTCATTCTTAAAACTAACCCACGAATATGGTTCTGTGAAATTCACAGACGCGACACCTGGCCCAATTTGCAACAAGGGCCAGTGCTCAGGTTTTGAGCGAAACCGATATCGCACCACATGTGGTAGGAACTCCAAAGGAGCAGTACTTGCCGGTAAAGGTTCCTTATGACCATACCGTTGCTTTACATTCTGGTAAAACGTGCCTAATGCCAACGGAAAACCTCGATCAATAAACAACCCCTCTTGTGAACCCGGGTCCAGTTGCCAGCGCAATTCCAACCACGCTTCAATGAGAGGCTGTTTTTCGAGAGTTATATCAGCAGGGAAATAGAAGCTGGACTCATTTGTTGCCATAACCCGTCCCCAAAGAGTCTGGATATTACATATTATCTTCTAATGACGGATTGTAGACGAATCTGCATCAGGAGCAAACTTCACTCCCACTCAATTGTGGCGGGGGGCTTGGTGCTGATGTCGTATAGCACGCGGTTGACGCCCTTCACCTCGTTCACGATGCGGCTGCTCACGCGCGCAAGCAGATCGGGGTCCAGCCGCGCCCAGTCGGCAGTCATAAAATCACTGGTCGTCACGGCCCGCAGAACGATCACTTCGTCGTATGTGCGCCTGTCACCCATCACCCCAACGCTGCGCACCGGCAGCAGCACCGCGAACGCCTGCGCCGTCCCCTCGCGCAACAGCCCCGCTGCCTCTAGCTCTCCGGTGAAGATGGCATCGGCGGCGCGGAGCGTTTCCAAACGCTCCCACGTGACCTCGCCAATGCAGCGCACGCCCAGGCCAGGGCCAGGGAACGGCTGCCGCCACACGATCGCGGCGGGGATGCCGAGTCGCACGCCGACTTCGCGCACCTCGTCTTTGAACAGGTCGCGCAGCGGCTCGACCAACCGGCCTTTGAGATGATCGGGGAGGCCGCCGACGTTGTGATGCGACTTGATGCGTCTGGCCCCGGGGCGACCGGTTCCGGCGCTCTCGATCACGTCGGGATAGATCGTTCCCTGGGCCAGCCAGTCGAACGCGCCGAGACGAGAAGCCTCGCGCTCGAAAACCTCGGCGAACGTCTGCCCGATAATCTGGCGCTTGGCTTCGGGATCGGTGACGCCGCCGAGCCGGTCGAGAAATTCCTCCGTCGCGTCCACGGCCACCATGTTCTGCCAGCCGAGCATGGCCCCCAATGTAACCACCCGGTCGGCTTCGCCCAGGCGCAGCATCCCGTGATTCACGAACACGGGCAGGAGTTGTTCGCCGACGGCGCGGTGAATCAGCTCACCGGCTACCGACGAGTCAACGCCGCCGCTCATGCCAAGCAGCACGCGCCCATCGCCCACCTGCTCACGGATGGCCTGGATGCTCGCTTCGATGAAGTTATCCGGCGTCCAGTTGGCGCGGGCCGCGCACGCGCCGATCACGAAGTTGCGCAACATCGCCAGGCCATGCGTTGTGTGCTGGACTTCGGGGTGAAACTGCACGCCGAACATCTGACGCCGGGCGTGTGCAATGGCGGCATAGGGGGCGTTGGCGGTGGCGGCAATGGCCGTGAAGCCTTCCGGCGGCTGCTCGATGCGGTCACCGTGACTCATCCAGACGGTTTGTGCCGTGTCAAGCCCTTCGAACAACATGCCCGGCGCGCGCACCTGGATCGTGGCCATGCCATATTCGCGGTGTGCAGCCCTGGCCACCTTGCCACCCAGCCGGTGTGTGAGCAGTTGCATGCCATAGCAAATGCCCAGCACCGGAACCCCGCTTGCCAACACCCAGTCCGGCAGGCCGGGCGCGCCGGGTTCGTAAACGCTGGCCGGGCCACCAGAAAGAATCACGCCCCTGAACGCCGGTGCGGCTGATTGCGCCTCTTGCAGGGTCGCGGTATAGGGAATCAAAGCGGCATAGACACCCAGTTCGCGCACGCGCCGCGCGATGAGTTGGGTCGTTTGCGAGCCATAATCCACAATGGCAATTCCGCCATCCTTAAGCGCCATGATCTTCCCTTCCTCCCCTGCCGCGCGATTATAACCGGTCGCGCAATTTCTCGATCAGCGCATCGCGCCCATTCCCCGCCACACCACCGGCATGATCGCGCCGTAACGGTGGCAATCGTCATGGCGCGTGCCGGTCATGATTCGAGGGGCTAGACTTCCACGCCCGGCGGC
Organism: uncultured Anaerolineaceae bacterium; assembly: GCA_964611395.1. Lineage (GTDB taxonomy): Bacteria > Chloroflexota > Anaerolineae > Aggregatilineales > Aggregatilineaceae > CAZSXY01. The sequence continues at coordinate 3,742 of CAZSXY010000113.1, forward strand.
GGATCACCGGCGAAAACAATGCGCTCTTCGTCCATATGGGTGATGGTCACCAGGGCATCAACCGGCACGCCGTATTTCTTTTCGAGCTTCTCGCGCCCGCCTTCAAACGCCTTCTCGACAACGGCTACGATCCCGACCAGGGTACAGCGGGCTTCGCCAACCATGCGGGCCAGCGCGTACAGCGTTTTGCCCGAAGCCAGGAAATCATCGACGATCAGCACGCGCTCGCCTGCCGGTAAGTACTCGGCGGCGACCATCAAATGCGTTTCACCGCCCTTGGTGTGGCTGGGCGCAGTTTCGAGGAAGATCGGGCCGTACATCGTGACCGGTTTGTGCTTGCGAGCATAGACAATGGGCACGTTCAGCGCCAGGGCCGTCATCAGCGCCGGCGCAATGCCCGATACCTCGGCGGTGAGTATACGGGTGGGCTTCAGGTAGCCAAAGCGCCGGGCGATTTCTTCGCCCATCGCCTTGATCAGGTTGGGGTCCATCTGGTGGTTGAGGATGCCGTCGATTTTCAGGATGCCGTCACCGAGGTACTGGCCATCGGCGCGAATCCTCTCTTTGAGCGCTTGCATCTACGCCTTCCTTTGCAGGTCACACGAGCCAGATGGTGGTCGATTGTACCAAACAGGGGGCGTTTCGCCCCCTGTTCAAAGTGCCTAACTCGTATGCTCTCCCTGGCATCAGTGTTTCTCAAACGGCACGCCGAGCGCACGTGGCGGCGCGGCCCGCGTGAAGCGCCGCACTACCGGTTTGAACCGGTTGGGGGTATAGCGATCCAACCGGGTCAGCACGCCGCTGGTTGCCAGCAACAAGGTGAAAATCATCAAGAACCAGGGCAGCATGTTCACAATCTGCGAGGGTAGATCGATCACGTTGTTATCTTGCAGATCAATGGCTATCGAGCGCAACCCAACGATCAGGTAAGCGCCCAGGGCCACGCGGCCCGGCACCCACAGTCCAAAGATCACGATCGCCAGCGCGATCCACCCTTCACCGCTGAGGTCTTCTTTCCAGCCCAGTTTGACCGACAGCGAGTACGTCGCCCCCGCCACGCCAACCAGCGCGCCGCCGGCCATCGTATACAGGTAGCGCAGCGCGTTCACCGGCGTGCCGCGAACGAAGGCCGCTTCAGGTTGCTCGCCAATGCTGCGCAGCGTCAAGCCGGGCCGCGTGCGATAGATGTAAAACCACATCACAAGCGTCAACAGCAGGCTGAAGTAAATGAGAATATTGTGATTGAACAACACCGGCCCCAATAAAGGTATATCTTCCAGCAACGGGATCGGCATATGGGGCATCTCTTTGCCGGGTTGGTTGAAATGAGGCTTTCCCAGGAACACGGCCAGGTCCGCACACAGAACGGTGAGGATAAACCCGACCGCCACCTGGTTGAGCTTGAGCGCGATGCTGGAAAAAACAACGAGCAATGCCACGGCAGCGCCCACCGCCATCGCCGCCAGCACCGCCTGCGGCAGACTGCCGGTCTCGCGAACGACGACATGCGCGGTCATCGCGGACAGCATGATCGAGCCGTCGAGCGACAGATTGATCACCCCCGCACGCTCGGTGAGCAGCTCGCCCTGCCCGGCGATGACAATGGGCGCGGCGGCTCGCACGATGCCGCGCAGCGTACTTTCTAAGCCTGTTGTCATGCGAAAAACCCTCGGTCTCGTAGTAAAATGTCTATGCTGAACGCCCCGATTAACGTTCAGGCTCTGCCAGGTGCTTCGATTGGCGATCGCGCCAGCTTTGACACACACCCACCGCCTTTACCCCGGTGCTCCCAGTCGGTCTTATGTGTCCAGGATGTCGATGAGTGACCGGGAACACCAGGGGCACATTGGCGTTGGCCGGTCGAGCCATCATGAGCGCGGCAAACCCTTACCGGCCCGCATGGGCCTGCGATTTAATGCACGCACCCACGCGCTTTTGGGTGCGATCAACGAGCCTTACCGTCATCAGTTCTTCCGAAGCTTGCTGTTTTTGCCCACCTCTGCCGGGCGACGGAACGTTACCATCAACTCAACCTCTGACAGCCAGTGCATGTCGAGAATTTCCCATCCCTGGGTGGCTAGCTCGTTGATCTGCTGCGTGATCGATTTGCTCGCCCACGTCAACAGTTCATAGCGCTCGACCGTTTCAGGAAAATCGAGAGTCCCCGACAGATAGACAGTCAGGTATTTCCATCGCGGTAACATAGTCTACGTCCGGTCTACCTCCTCCTCATCTTCTTCACCGGGCAACATGCTGCGCGGCGGGAAAAAGCGGTTGCGTGCGCCAAACGCCAGCACAACCATCAGCACGATCGTGCTTTGCAAGACCCGCACCAACGACCGGTCAAGCGTAAGATCGTAATCCCATTGGAAGCCGCTTTCAAGTCGCTGGCCGCCTTTCGACAGCACGGCAAACACAAATGAGACAAACGGGGTGAGCACGATCGACGTCGAAGCCAACAGCACCACCAGAATCGCCAGGAAGCCGACGCCACCCGACGGCGCTGCGGTGAGCTTACTGACATCCGGGGCCAGCACGCGGTACGCTCCCCCCAGCCCGGCCATGCCACCGCACATCGCCATGGCCAGCATCGTGTTGCGCTCGGTGCGCACGCCGAGCAGAAAGGCGGACTTCTCGTTTTTACCCTGGGCGCGCAACTGCAAGCCCCACCGCAGGATATACATGATCACGAACACGACAATGAACGCGCCAATCGTGATGTAGATCGTGGTCGGGCTGAGCCGCCGGTAGTTTTCGAGGCTGGTCAGCCGTGCGTTTTCGGGGAAGCGTGCCGTTTCGGTGGCGCGACTGCCGGGGGGCTGCCAGGGGCCGCCGTTGGAGATCAGGTACATGTTGAACGTCTGGGCAATGAAGTTGAGCGCCACACCCCCGAAAATCTCGTTCACGCCGCCGCGCGTCTTGAGCACTCCCGCGACGGTTGCCCAGAGCGCGCCCGCTGCCGCCGCGAACACAAAACAAGTGACCAGGATGGCATTCCGCCCCAGCCCCAGGCCCAGCGCATCTTGTTCGGCAAAGAGCCGCACTGCCCACGTCGCGCCAATCGCGCCCATGATCAACTGGCCCTCAACCCCGATGTTCCACAGCCCGGCGGTGAACGTCAGCACCAGCCCAAAAGAGGTGATCGCCAGGGGCATCCAGAAAGCGGTCAGATCGGCGCGCCGGGCTGCCGTTTCGAGCGTGCCTTCATACACATAATCCCACGCGACTTGCGGATCGGCTCCCTGCCACTCAAGGATCAGGACGATAATCAGCAGCGCGAAGGCAATGCCCGCAAACGGGGCCAGCATCGCCGGTAGCAGGTCGAGCACATACCGCCACACTCCGCCACCCGTGATCATGGAGGGTGTCTGTTGCCGGGTTATGTCAGCCATCTCAGAACCTCCCCCCAATTAGCTCACCCAGCCGGTTTGCCGTCATATCGGCCCGATCCTCCACCGGCGTCACTCGCCCGCCAAAGAAGACCAGAATGCGGTCGCTATAGGCGACAATCTCATCCAGTTCGGCGGAGATGAAAACAATGGCCGTCCCAGCCGCACGACGCGCCAAAAGCTGCTCCCAGATATAGTTCGCGCTCTCGACATCCAGCCCGCGCGTGGGGTGTTCCAGCAGCAGCAGTTTGAGGTCGCCCGGCAGCAACGACAGCGCGAACCGTTGCTGGTTGCCCCCTGAAAGCGTCTGGATGGGGCTGCCGGGTCGCCCCTTTACATTGAAGTGTGTGATGCGCTCGCTGGTCACCCGCCAGGCGCGCACCCAATCGACCCAGGGCGCTTTGCTGGGCAGGGTTAGCGCAAAGTGCTGGGTCAGGGTCATGCCATTGATCAGCCCTTCTTCCATGCGGCCAGCCGGCAGGAAGGCAACCCCCGCCTGTTTGAAACGGTGATACGGCGCGCGCGTCATGACCTGCCCATTGATCATGATAGTGCCGCGTTCGGGCGGATATAAGCCCGTGCAGGCGCGAATGAACTCGCCTTGCCCGCTGCCGTCCAGACCGGCTAGCCCGATCACCTCACCCGCATGGACCTGGAGTGACAACCCCTCGACCGTCAGGCGGTGACTCATCACGCACAGGTCTTCGACGGACAGCACGACGTCGCCAAAATCGACGGACTCATGCTCTTGGCGTTCCACCACCTTGCCGAACATCAGCGCCACCAGCTCAGAAATAGGGCATGGAATGTCTGCTTCACCCACCAGGCGACCGCGGCGCAGCACAAACGCATGATCGCACAGGTCGATCACGTCTTCCAGCTTGTGCGATACCAGAATGATCGCCATGTGCTCATCGACGGCCAGCGACTTGAGCACGCTGAACAGGGCGCTCTTTTGTCCGGCGCTGATGCCGGTCGTTGGCTCGTCCAGCACCAGCACGCGCACATCCAGCGAGAGAAGGCGCAGGATTTCAAGCTGCTGGCGCTCGCCGATGGTCAACATATCCACATACGCATCGGGGTTGAGATTGAAGCCAAAACGCTCGACCAGGGCGAGAAACTGCGCACGCGCCTCGTCCATATCAGGGAAAGCCCCACCGGGCCGCCCGGCGATGAAGTTTTCTAACACGGTGAATGGTGGGAAGTCGAGCGGGTCCTGGTATAGCATCCCGATCCCATGCACGATCGCGTCGGTCGGTGCATTCAATTCAACCGGTTTGCCATCGACGAGAATGCGCCCGCTGTCGGCGGGTTGGTAACCCGACATGATCTTCATGAGCGTGCTTTTGCCTGCGCCGTTCTCGCCGAGGATGGCATAAATATGCCCGCCTTCAAACGTCAGCGAGATATCTTGATTGGCGCGCACGCGGCCAAAAGTCTTTGAGATATTTTGCAATTCAACACGCATAGCGCTCTCTTAAACAATAGATCGGTAACCATCGCGGTGCAGTGATTCCGGCAGCCAAGCGGAGGTATGCGGCCCACCGAATCTGAAGCTGGAATACCCGCCAGACATGCGTAAAACCAAGGGAGAGGGGCAACAACCCCTCTCCCCCTCCGTGATTAATGATGGCAAACTACTGGCTCGCGCCCTCAACACCCTGGAGCAACTGCGGCGGCGTCACTTCATCAGGAGTCATGGCTTCGTCAGCATTACGGGCCTGGTACCAAATCTGCTTGGGCGTAGCCACCTCACCTTCCTCCAGGAACACAGAACCATCCTGGAAGGTCAGCGGGCCAACCCACAGGTTGATACCGCCCTCTTCGCCCTTCGCACCGGCGGCCAGCCCGGCGATGAACTCATCGAGGGTGGCTTTCTCATCGTCGGTCAGGCCGTCGCCATAGATATAGCCAACGGCGGTCGTTTCGGTGTTATTGATGTCTTCCCAATCGGGGCCGTTCCAATCCCAGGCTGCTTCCCAGGTTCCTTCCTGCACGGCCTTGACCGTGTTCAGATATGCCGGCCCCCAGTGGAAGTAGGGCACACCCAGGCAGATGTCCGGCGCTTCGTCGCACGCGCCCTCGTAGTCGTAGGGGATGGCCCAGACCTTCTCGCCCTCGGCAGCGCGCTGGTTGGCGACGACAATCGCCTCGGTGGTGTCAATGCCAGAAATCAATACATCGACCCCATCATCGAGGAAGGCGTTCGACACTTCCGTCGGATCGAGGGTGACGCCGGGGATGTTGAACCAGAAGCCGATCCAGGTGATGCCGAACTGGATATCATCCGGGTTCATGCCGCGATAGTTCTCGTAGCAGTAACGCGCGCCCAGGTACACCGAGTTGGTCAGGCGGATGGTTTCCGGATCGATCAACGGGCCAACGTAGCCGATCTTACCCGTTTCGGTCTTGAGCGCCGCCGCGCAACCGGCGATCATCTTGCCATATTCCATCTGGCCCATGATGTTACCGACGTTATCGGGCGCGATGCCCCACAGCGCATCGTCGCCAGAGATGTTGATGAAGGTGACATCAGGATAGAACTCGGCCACGACTGAGGTATCAACCTCAAAGTCCGCCGAGGTCGTGAAGATGAGTTGCGCGCCCTGGTTGACCATCTCCTCAACCACCTGTTCCAGGGTGGTTTCCGGACGCGCTGCCGAATTAAGGCTCTCAAGAGCAATCATCTTCGCGCCAGGCAGGTGCTCCTCAACGAACAACCCGGCATCATAGTGGGCCTGGCTCCAGCCGCGATCATCTTTCGGGCCGACCAGGATCACGCCAAAAATGATTTCGTCCTGGGCGTCTGCGCGTGGCGCAGCGGTTGCGATCCCGCCCACGACCATGGCCACCAGGACTGCGATAACAGCTAGTCTTTTGAACATTCGCTCACTCCTCAACTAAATTTCCTGAACAAAAAGGGTCTGCCGTAGCAAGACAACCACTCTTAACCACAGTTTAGTGGAAAACGGTGTAAACGCAACTCCCCGCGCACAACTATTTTGCACAAAACGTCCGGGTGCTGGGGTGAGTCGGCTATCGCGGGTTATCCAACACCAGCGCCACGGTAGGGACGCCCGCATGGTTGCGCCACACCGGGCCGGAAGTGGTGCGCCTCCTACCCAACGAACAAGTCCACGACCTCGAACTTGTCCACGTCCACCAGCCCGACATCGGTCAACTTGAGGCTGGGGATCACTTCGAGCGCCATGAAACTCATCGCCATGAACGGGTCGTGCAGCGTCGATCCCAGTTCGCGCCCGACGGCGTCCAACAGCCGGTCGAGTCCGGCGCGGACCTCGGCAATGGGGCGGTCGCTCATCAACCCGCCGACCGGAAGCGGCAGTTCTGCCAACACCTGCTCGCCGCTGGCTGCCACCAGGCCACCCCCCATCCGCTCGACGGCACGCGCGGCGGTCATCATGCTGGTGTCATCCGCCCCGATCACGACCAGGTTATGGTGATCGTGCGCCACCGTCCCGGCAATCGCCCCGTGCTTGAGGCCGATGCCGTGAATGAAGCCTTTGCCCATGTTGCCGGTTCCCTTGTGGCGCTCGATGACCGCCATCTTGAGGATATCGCGGGAAGGGTCGGCGACGGCGAAACCGTTCTCGATTGTCGCGTTTTCGATCCGGTGCTCGGTGATGAGCTGGTTCGCCAGGCTGCCGATCACGCGCACCTGCGAGCCGCGCGCCGGGATGGCAAAATCGACCGCGTCCCAGTTGATCTGCACCGACCGGGGCAGCGGCGTGACTTCCGGGGTGGTTAGCTCGATCACCAACTCGCCGTCACGGGCCACCAACTGGCCGCCAGCGAAGACCAATTCGGCGCGGGGCGCATCCAGCACGGAGAAGACGAACAGATCGGCGCGGCGGCCCGGCGCGATCGCGCCCCGGTCGTACAGGCGGAAGTATTCGGCGGTGTTGAGCGTGCCCATGCGGATCGCCGTCACCGGGTCCAGGCCGCCCTCGCCAATCGCCACGCGGATCATGTGATCGATAGAGCCGTCGTCCAGCAGGTCGGCGGGCTGGCGATCATCGGTGCACCAGCAGATGCGGCGGCTGTTCTGGGGGGTGATCAGCGGCAGCAGCGGACGCAGGTTATGGGCATTGGTCGCCTCGCGAATGAAGATCACCATGCCTTTTTGCAGCTTTTCGCGGGCTTCTTCGAGCGTGGTGCACTCGTGGTCGCTGGCAATACCGGCGGCAACGTAGGCGTTCAGGTCGTGCCCGGTCAGGCCGGGGCAGTGCCCATCCAGCACGCGCCCGCGAAACGCCTCGATCTTCGCGAGCACGCCCGGATCGGCGAAGTAAACGCCGGGGTAGTTCATCATCTCCGCCAGCCCCAACACCGCGGGATGGTCGAGCAGCGAGGCCAGGTCTGTCGCGTCCAGGTTCGCGCCGGCGGTTTCCATATGCGTGGCCGGCACACAACTGGAAGCCATGACAAACACGTTCAGCGTGCCGCCCTGCGCCGAATCCAGCATGAAACGGATACCATCCACGCCGTGCACATTGGCGATCTCGTGCGGGTCGGTGACCACGCTGGTGACGCCATGCGTGAGCGCGGCGACGCTGAACTGTGGCGGGGTGCACATGCTGCTTTCGATATGCACGTGGGCATCGATCAGGCCGGGCGCGACATAACGCCCGCCGAGATCAAGCGTTTCACGGGCCGTGTACCCGTCACCGACGCCGACGATGATGCCGTCCTTGATGGCAATTTCGGTGGGGTAAATCTCACCGGTGAACACGTTCACCAGCCGCGCATTGGTCAAGAGCAGATCGGCGGGTTCCAGCCCCCGCGCCGCCGCAATACGTTCGGGTAAATTCATCACAAGAAGCTCCTTCAAAAACATTCGCACGCCCGATCCACATATCGACATATCGGGCAAGGTTGGCAACAGGCGTCGCCTGCTGCACGGCCAGACAATCGACTACATGCCCACATTATAAAGCATGCCTTATAAACCGTTACACTGGAGTTTTGAGTGGTGGGTTGGGAGTTGGCGGGCGGGCGAACCAGGCCGCGGCGGAAGAATAAGGCGGGGCGCTTGCCGGGGCGGGACGGTCTGGGCCATAATAAGTATCTATCCGTAAATTGCCATATTCATCAGAATGTGAGCGCAAGCAAATT
>CAZSXY010000114.1:0-12081 GCA_964611395.1 uncultured Anaerolineaceae bacterium
CCGCACCAAACTCGCTCGCCTGTATCCTTGATTACCTTTGTGGTTGAGCACTAGGGCAATATCCGTTTCCGTTGACATTCATGCGGTACTTGACGTAAAACCCGTCCGGTGGGGGAGTGTTGGTTGGGTCAGGATAGTAAGGCCCATGCTGGTGGATATAGCGCGCCGTTTTCTGGAGGTTGCCATTATGCGAAAGAAACAGGCGAAAATACTCCAGAACGACTTCGGCGTAGGGAGGGAAGGGAGCGTATTTGCGCCAGTTTGGGTTTTTGGTTCCATCTGGAAGGGTTTTGCGCTTATCTACCATAAAGCCGGCAGCAACGAGCGACCCAACCCACCGTCCTTCTAGTTGCATTCGTTTTTTGGCGCGCGCAAGCTTTCCTATTAGGACTGAATTGATGTATTCAGCCGCCATTTCGCATTTGAAACGAAATTGTCGCGCGTGATAGGTGCCTGTCATTGGGTTGGCAAAGTCGTACACCATTGAGGGGGTAATGACCAGCACGTTAGCAGAGCGGCAGGCTTCGATAAAGATATTGACCTGAATTTGGGTTATGTCACGAAACAACCTGTCTTCATCTTGGCAAGCGACAGCACGTATTTGGCCCTCTACAATAAGATCAAATAGCTCCTTCATGCCGGGCCGTTCATCGATTTTCTTCGTTCCGGAGACACCACCATCCATATCAATAAGGTATATGTCCGATTCCTTCCAACCTCGTTCTTTGAGGTAGGACACCATATCGATGGTCTGAATCGATGTTGATATATTGCCGATTTGACCATCAGTTGATTGGCGATAGTACACAGCAACCGAATGTTCGGTCGGTAGAGAAGTGATAGCGTCGGCAATATCAGGTTCAGACTTTGGTGGTTTATAGTATCGTTTGCTCATGCTGCCTTCTCCAAAACCCTATTCTCTGTGATCCTTTTCTGGGAATCAAGCGTTTTGGCCAACTCCTGTGACCGTAGATAGGACTCAATGAGTAGGCGATATGTTTTTTTGATGTCAATGGCCCTGGATTTCGTTTGGTGCTTTGATTTCGATGAGTCAGATTTCTGCATTAACTTCATATCATTAAACGATTCCAGAAAGCAGTCGATAATTGCCGACTCACACCCGCATTGTTAGCATTGTGTCTAGTCTGCCACGGGATGGTTCCGACGCGATTGGCTGAGCTTTCGGGAAGTATTAGTAATATGGGCCGAGGGTACTTCCTTTGTCTATAGTTTTGTCCTTGCAAACCATATATCTTCTTGAATTGTCTTCGATTCTTCATTGAATAGCCTGCCGCTGACCCGCGCGCCGGATAGCGGGGCGGGGGAAAGAGCACACACTTTATGCGGTGCGTCCACCGCGCCCAGCGCGTCACCGTGGGGAAGTGCACGCGATACCGAAACAAGCGCAACTCGACATCGTCAAGATGGCGCTCGTAACACGTGCGTGGTCCTGGTAGACGCTTGCGTGTTGCCCAGCGAACCAACCGCTGCAGCTCCGCCCGGCGATTGTGCAATCGCAGGATGACCCAGAACTCCCGCCAGGTGTGGCGCATCGGCTGCCAGCGATTGAACTGGTGTGTTGGGTTATGATACGACATAAGCGAATACTTCTTGACAGCCCCCGCCGGACGCTCTACGCTGCGGGTAACATCCATGACTGCCAACCCACACCCTCAAACGAACCGCAACCGACTCTGGAACGCCGTATTTCGTCTCCTGAATTCGGACTGGGCTACGGTCCTGTTCCAGGGCTGGGAACTCTTCCAGCGAATCCGCACCGAGCGTACTATAGGTCTCTACGAGGTGCTGGATTTCGAGCACACACTCGAGCTGTGCGACCCTCACGGCAAACAAGCCATCTATCACAAGCGCGAAACCGTGCGCTTGCTGCAGGACTACGTCGCTGCTTATGTGGACCAGGTGTGGGGGAGAGGGGAGATCTTCGCCGACTACCAGTGTCGTCCTGGCAAACCCGTCGACCGCTATCGCTGCGGGCACAAACATTGCGTCCTGATTTCCCTGCGCGAGGCCATGCGTCGCGGTGACATCCTGCGCATCGCCATCGACCGCACCGTCCGTAACGGCTTTGGCCTGGCTACTGGCTGGAGCGAAACGGTGGTACGTCACCGTACCCACCGCTTCCATATCGCCGTTATCTTTCCGCAGGAACGCCCGCCCAAACACGTCGCCCTGCTCCAGGTGAACCAGAACCGCACCACGCCACTGGGGGACACCAACACGGAAATCCTGCCGGACGGACGCCACCGGGTGTTCTGGGAAACCACGAAACCGAAGCTGTTCGAGGTCTATACCCTCCGCTGGACATGGTAGCGGTTCTGCCGCTGTGTTACGTGCTGCCGCCGCCCATGGCGCTGCTCCTTGTCTTCTTGTTTTCTGCATAATCTAAAATGACAACTACTTTCGCGTAGTTGCCATAATTATATGCGATATCACATATAATTGTCAAACAAGAAAAAACCGGGAGCAGTATCTCTTAGTCTTTGGGTTTTGGTCCCGGACGACGATCCTGCGCAATATATTCTTGGACAGCTTCCTTAGTGGTAACCCAGTTTCGGCCTATCTTAATGCCCCAGATAGTTCCACGTCCGACAAGCAAGCGTAAATGGCCAGCTGACAAACCACTGATTTTGGCGGCTTCTGTCAAAGAGATAAGATTTCGCGCAGTTTCTTCACTAGTAGCTTTTCCCGTTTCGTCAGGCATGCCCACAGTTTACAATGGCCACGAAATTAGAAAAAGTACCACTAATTCGTTGGGGGACGTGTTTCCCCCAAAGAGGCATTCACGATTCGCACAATGTAAGTTTTGCGGCGTCTGCACGCTAACGCTGCCAGGGATTCTCCATCGTCTGGATCAGTATCGGCGTGCCAATCTTGATATTCGCGCGGCGCGTGACCAGCCACAGCACCAGCTCGGCGACGTCTTCCGGTAGCAAACATTGGTCGTGGTTCAATCCCGGCGCATGCGCTGTCATTTCGGTGATGACCATGCCCGGACAGATGGTGTCCACGCGAATGCCCAGCGCCTGGTTTTCGCGCTGGATGTACTCCGCCAGGGCGTTGAGCGCGTGCTTGGACACCCCATAGGCCCCGTTGCCGGCATAGTTCCCAACCCAGCTTCGGAGCTGATGTTGACGATATGTCCGCGCCGTTGGTCACGTAGGATTGGCAATACGGCCCGGCATAACAAGAATGGCCCGCGCAGGTTCACCGCCATGACGTGGTCCCACTGCGCGATGCTGTGCTCGTGAATAGGACCGCCACCCGCGATGCCGGCGTTGTTGACCAGAATATCGATGGTGCCATACCGCTCGCGTGTCGTGGTGACCAGGCGCTCGACATCGTGCTGGTTAGCCACATCGGCTTGAACAGCCAGACCCGCACCACCCGCCTGCTCAATCGCGGCGACGGTCCGCTCCAGTAGTTCGAGCCGCCGGCCGCATACCACCACCTGCACACCTTCCCGCGCCAACGCGAGCGCAATACTCTGACCGATGCCTGTACCACCACCGGTGACGATGGCGACCTGCCCTTGTAGGTTATTCATCACGTACACTCCCCTGCTCTACCGCTACAATCGCTTCTGGGACATAGTTACGATTGTACAGATCATTGACGTTCTGCAGAACTCAATGTGATATGCTGGTGCCGGAATATCCCAAAACGAACGCCTCCAGCAGCGGACTGTCCGCGTGACCACGCGCCGGCTGGTCAACATCAACTAACTCCCGCAGTGCGCCCTGGTCGTCACGGACCATCTCGTACAAGACCATCTCCGTCTGCCGGGTGCTGACCTCCAGGCCCGCAATCACCAGCACTTCTTTGCGCCGGGGGTCCTCGGAGGGCGGCATCTCCGGCAAGGCGCCCCCATCAGCGACGCTCATCCAGCCCTCGCACACAAAGTACACCCGTCGCAGCCGACCGGCTTGTCCGTCACGCGCCACAGCGGTTCCAGCGATGAACATCTGCTCAGCACGCCCGGCATGATGCGACGCCAGCTCGACGAGTTGCACGACCAGCACCTGGCGGCTGCCATCGACAATGAGGGTCGGCCCATGATACCTGTCGCACAGGAGGGTCTCTCTGGCCATGCGCGTCACGTGCTCCAGCAGCACCGGCGTGGGCTGTGGTTCTGGTCGTTCGCGTTCTTTCATCATGGACAGACAACAAGATGTCGACTACAGTGCATTGTGCTGTAAATCGCGTTTCATCGCTGCTTTGGCGGTGGCGATGTAGATCGAGGTAGTCTTCAAGTCGGCGTGCCCCAGCGCTTCCTGAATGGTGCGCAGGCTGGTGCCCTGGGCGACGTGGTGCGTCGCGAAGCTGTGGCGCAAGGTGTGTACCGACGCCTGGCGAATGCCCGCTTCATCCATGTACTTCTTCACGACACGCTGGATAGCGCGCGGCCCCATCGGTGCGCGGAACTTGGTCACGAACAGCGCCGGTTCTGGGATATCGGGGCGAATTCTCAGCCACGCTTTCAATGCCCGGCAGGCTTTGTAGTTCAGCGGCAGCGTCCGGCTCTTGCGCCCCTTGCCGCGGATGAAGATGCTGCCGGTGTTGGACGGGTCGCGGTTGATACGCGGTGGCAGTTCGACATCGTCGACTGTCAGGCGAGCGACTTCAGATAGGCGAAGGCCGGTCTGCAGCATGAGCTCGATGATGGCGGCATCACGCGTTTGATGCGCACAGGCGCGGAGCAAGGCGCGGTATTCCTGGGTGGTCAGGAAACGGGGCTCTTTGTGTTCGCGCTCAGGCGGGATGAGTGCGCGGGCGGGGTTGCGCGCGAGCAAACCATGCGCGGTAAGAAAGCCGAAGAACGCCTTGATGGAGGCGGTCTTGCGGCGGCGCGTCACGCCCGTCAACCCCCGCGCATCGAGGTCGGCCAGAAATACCTGAAGATGCGATAGGTTGGTCTCCCCCACTCGACGGGTGCCGCGAGCTTCCAGGAAATTCGCCAGTTGGGTAATGTCGGTTTTGTATTCGTCGCGGGTGCGGGCCGCCAGGTTGCGGCTGGCCATGTAAAGCGTTTCAAATAACTGAATGGCCCCCGGCCAATCCAACTCCTGGTCTCGAGCATTGTTCGGCACATGCACGCGTGTGCTGTCGAAAACCTTTGACATGTTTCAGTATAGCATGTTGAAAAACCCCGTCGTCAAACCACCCCTTGCCCCCCACTTAGTGGGACGAAACACGCACCGCAGCGGGTCTTTACGCCGCCTAACCGTGATTTGACGACGGAAGGGCGTCAAGCAAACCATGCAGTGTCGTTCAGCTACTCGTTGTCTAAAAGGACCTCCGGCCCGGTGCCCGTGTCTGGCCGTGGGGCTACGGGGCCGTCGTGTCCGTGAGATCGGCTGCCATCGCAAACAATCTGCCCCGGCGCGCGGGCACATTCTTCGCCGCCAAGGGGGCCACGACCTGGCGCCGCCGGTCCACCAGCGCCTGAACCGCTTCCTTCGAAAGTCGCCGGTGCCGCACGTCGGGCAAGGGGTGCGCATGATGCCACGCCCACTCGTCCAGCAACCACCGCTCGCGGATTTCGTGGTAGCCCAGGCCATAAAACGTCAGATACTGGCGCTCGCCTGGGCCCGGGCGACTGAGCGTCAAGAAGAGGAATTCACCGGTGCTGCTACTCGTCGCTGCGCTCCGATGCACTACCGTTCCCTCATCGTCGAGTATCTTCACGAGACGCTCATGCCGGACGCGATAATACAACCGCTCATGTTCGGTCAAACCGAAGTGCTCAGCCGGGGAGCGTTTTCTGTCTGGTGCTGGTCGCTCCTTTGACATAGGATGATCTAGTTACCGGCCACGTTCCCGCTGGTGCTGGTCGCGCAGTTCACGTAAACTGGCCGGTTCGAAATAGCGGTCGCGCTCGATCGGCAAGCCCAAGGGGCCACGTACCTCTTCCAGTTCCTTGAGCGAAAAGTAGCCCAACTCAATCTCATGGCCCACCACCAACCCGAAGAAAATGTCGTCGCCATCGAATTCGGACGCATACCACGTCCACCCCGCGTCTGGCGTGAAGAACTTGACCAATGCCTGGGCCTCCAGTCCGAGCTCTTCATTGGCATACAACGCCGGCAACTGCTCCCGCATAGCGTTGGTCAGCAGGGGCATCCGTAATGGAAAACGCGTCTCGTCCTTGACCGGGACCACATCCGCCATCCGTCCGCTTTCCAGGTCATAGCGGATGAGGTAATGCTCGTCGTCGTCATGACCCCACACCTCCAACTGGTCCTCCCCGACCCGGCGCACCAGATACCCACACTGCGCGGCGATGGCATTGGCCTGCTCAAAGGCCTTGTCGCGGGTGTCTTGCAGCGGCAGGTCCATCTCGCCATAAATGTGCACGATGCCGACCTGGTCCGGGTCGCTACTCTCCCACAACATGCACTCCACCCCGGACGGAAACGCCACCATCGGGTACTTCTGGCCGGCGGTCCAGTCGCGTCCAATGCGCCGCGCCACCACATCCCCATCCAGAAAATACAGCCCACGGATGGGCTGCGCGTCAAAGGGGGTTGGTTTTTCTTTTTCAGTCCATGCCATCTGCCTAGGAATTAGCCTGGTTGGTATCGGAAAACATCGGTGTGGTGTTGGCTTCGGCTTCGCGCTGACGGTCACGTTCCACTTCCTCGGGCGTGCGCGGGTCTTCGGGGATAAGCAGCAACTTCGTGTTGGGCGACAGCGGCAGCAGCGGACGGGCTTTGACGCCAAACTGAGCGAGGTCGCGCTGCGAGAACATCTCGAGCGGCTGCGGCTGCTCACGTTCACGGTCCAGCTTCTTCTGGCGACGCGTGCGATTGTCGTCCCACTCACCCGTGAACATGTTGTGTTGGCGCGGGGTTTCTGGGGTCATGGCTCACGCTACCATATCGGACAGCTTGCTGTCAACGTCATACGTATGCCGGTGGCGTATGGTCTTCCTCCGCTGACAGGGATGTCTGCAGAAAACGTTCCGCCTGCGCATACGGAATACCATGCTGCTTGAGACTGTGTCGCCGTAGTGTTTCCACCTCCTCATCGGTGACGGTATAGGGCGGAATACGCATCGTCCAGATGCGGCGCACCGTTCCGTCAAAACCTGCCACATACGCCTGGCGCGCGGGTTGGTGCTTCAACTCGGTGGTCCAGGCTTCCCACTGCTCCGCCAACGGCGCATAGACTGGGTGCTGGGTCGTCGTCTGCGCTTCGCGTTTCACCGCGTCAGTATTCACACGTCCCACCTCGCGTGCAAACCATTCGGCATCGCGGCGCGCTACGCCAAAGATAACGCGCGTTTGGATGTTGCCAATCGCCCCGACCATGCGCTCGCTCAGCTGGCTCAGGTTCTGGTGCGCCAACGTCAGGTGCAACCCAAACTTGCGACATTCCGACAGAATTTGCGCCAGGCTCTTGACTGAGCCCGCGTTCGACGCGAAATCCTGAAACTCATCAATGTAGGCATAACACGAGCGACGCTGCTCACGCGGCACATCCTGCCGACTGACCGCCGCTTGTTCCAACCCCGTGACCAGCAGCGAGCCCATTAACCGCCGTGTCTCGCCATCACAGCGGCCCAGGTCGACCACCAGCACCTGCCCTTCATCCATGATGCGGCGCAAATCCAGCCGGTTCTCGCGCTGGCCCAGCACCAGGCGCAGGTGCGGATTGAACGTAAACGCCGCCACCTTGTTGAGCGTGCTCTCGCGCGGCACCGGCGCATCACGCCCCCACCGGTCATAGCGGTCGTGGAAGAAGTGCGCCACTTCGGCATGCGTCGTCGTTTTCAGCAGCTGTTCCCGCCACTCACCATCAATGAGCAAGCGGTGCATGTCAATCAAGGTCAGCCCGTGTTCGACCAGCACGATGAGTGCCGCCGTGGCGACATTGGAAAAGTGCGGCGCTTCGCGCAGGCTCTCGGGCCAGGTGCGCCGGAACGCCTCCACGATGCGCTGGGCGACGGTATACGGTTCGCCCCCCGTCGCCAGCACATTGAACGGAATGATGTGGTCGCGTCGTGTGGGGTCAAAGTAGATGAAACGGTCGGGTGGAAGGTAGGTTTCCCCGCCACGCGTCAGCACGAACTGCAGCACATCGCCCGCCAGGTCGCTATGCGGGTCGACCAGGACCACACCCTGTCCCGACATGATGTCCTGGGCCAGACAATGCTCCAGCAACTTGGATTTGCCCTTGCCCGTGATGCCAATCACGTACATGTGGGCGCTACGGGCCTGCGCCGGCACCCGGTAGGCCGGATGACACACCAGCGGCCCGGTCCGTCCGAGGATCAGACCGCCTGTTTGGTTGAACCAGGGCAGGTGCAGCATTGCTTCCACCCTAGCAAACCCGGCCTTCGGTTTCAAGCGGCTATGGCGCGCGGATAAGCCGGTCGCGCTCAGCTTGTCCGGCCACATGCCAGACTGGTGCGTCGAGCACCGTGTCAGGTGTGAGTTCGTCTAGCACTCCGAACCAGAACCAGGTTTTGCCTCCCGCTTCTTCGGTCACCTTCTTGAGACTATCCAATCGCCCTTTGCTCAAGGTCACAGTCAACATGCGCAGACTGCGCGTTTTATAGCGGCGTTCATACCCGCCACTACGATAATACGCGATATAGGCCTCAATCTTGGTCCGGAAACGTTTGGTTGTCATCGTGCCCCGGTCCAGTTCCAGCAGGAAATGCGTTTTCCCCCGCGGCGTCTCAAGCGCAAAATAGCTGTCCGGCACGACCGCAATGGGCCGTCCTCTGCCATGAAGTCGGACACGGTCATAATCTTGTTTGACCTGCCATTCGGAATGCCAGTCAAGCAGCCTGTATTCGAATTCCCGGCACGCCAATGTCACCGCAACTCGAAAGTCATTGATGGCCAGGGCGTGTTCAATGAAGTCGTTGCTCACCTCATTATGACTGCGGTTCCACCCCACGTCCTCCAATCCCCACTCTGCACGCAGCAGTTCCTCGCCCCGCCTGTCCAGCAGATACAGAATACGGCTGTTCATGATACCGCCACGCACCAGCAAGAATTGGCGAGCCAAATACCCGTGGTGAAACAGTAGCGCCAAACGCCGCTGAGCCGAGGTCTGCGAGCCAAAGAATAGAGCCTGCAGTTGGTCTTGTCTCAACACGCGACACTCATACACGGTTTGAATGACGGCCTTGTCGCGTTTGGTCAGCACCATGCGCGGCGGGTGTGGGTCGCGCTCATCCCGCCGCCGGCGTTTTTTGCTCATCCTACTTCCAGTCTACACCTACTCGTCATAGAACTCTGGCTCACCATAGCCACGGTGCTTGCGTCCATAGCGCTCCGTAAGCCAGCTCATCACCTCGTCGCGCGTCTTGGGCGTATACTGCTCAACTGCCAGTTGCCGTATGCGCAGTTCCTTCTCCAACGCGTTGCTCCGTTCCTCTTGACTCAGGGTCTCCAGTGTGAAGGGTTTGAGCGGCGACAGGCTAAAGGCGGGCTGCGTTTCGCCCGCATGGCGCATCTTCACTACCGCTTCGTACTTATCCAGGTTGACCAAATCGCCCGCATCAAAAGCTGGTCTCATATAAGGTGCTATCTGCTGCGCGTCGCGCAGGCCGCACTGGAAGACAATCATCGCCCCGACATTGCCCATCATCGCATCCAACGTATCTCCCGCCAGCTGCTGCAGATACTGGTTGGCAACGGTCAGCGACAAGCCAAACTTACGCGCTTCAGAGAACACAACGTCCAGGGTACTTGTCACAAAACGTTGCACCTCGTCAATGTACAGATAAAATGACTGTGCGGCTTCTGGATGTTTCATCGCTGCCATTTGCAGTTGGGAGACCACCAGCGCGCCCATCAGGTTTCGGTCTTGTTCTGGAATATGGTCCTCGTCCATTGCCAGCGACAAGAGGATAATCTTGCCTTGTTCAATCAGCGCTTCGAACTGCAGGTTGTCCGGGTGGCAGATGACCGGACGCAGATAAGCATTGCGATAAAAAGTGCGCATCCGGTAGACAACCGGCTCCCGGATTTGAGACTGATAACCAGGCGATGCTGCCTCATATTCGTGCTCCCAGAACTCCCATATCACGTCATCTTCCACCTCGGACAGCACCTGGTGGCGATACGCATCGTCGAGAAACAGCCGAGCCACGTCCCATACGGTGGCCTGGCTTTCACCCTCGAGCGTCATCAAGGCGCTAGACAAGGCGTTCGCCATCCGCGGTGCGCCCTGCGGGCTGCCGTACAATCGTTCGAGAACGCCCGTAATCCGACCGATTGCCGTGGCCCCTTTAGCCGCGCGCAAGGGATTGAGCGGCGGGGGATGTTTTTCGTTCGCCAGGTCTAACACGATGACATCGCCCTCACGTTCGCGTGGGATGCTCGTCTGGAGGATGGCGCGCACTAACTTGCCATGCGGGTCAATAACCGCCACACCGTGTCCCTTGACAATATCCTGGGTAATCAGGTGGTGTAACAGCGTGCTCTTGCCCACGCCAGTCATACCGAGAATATTGATATGAGTCTGACGGTCCTCATCAGTGATATACACTGGCTGCTCGCGCCCTCCATACCGGTTGTGACCCAGGCATACCCCAGCCTGTTGCCCCTGCATCTTCTGCGGCAACGGACCACGTTTGCGGCTCCACACAATCTTTGACGAGGTAAAGGTCTGGTTCGGCAGATGCCATAGTGCTGCCAGTTCCTGAGTGTCAAGCAACAGCCTGAAGTTGCGCCATTTCTTACTCCGGTTGGTCAGCCAAGCATCCAGCAGTCCCACCGTATCAGATTGCGCTGCTTCTTCCGCAGTATCGACCAGCCGGATGTGGTCAAGTAGCGTTTCCTCATACCATGCCAGCGCGCCATACGGCAAGTTCTTGTACTGCTGCAGTTGGCTGTCGATGCGCGACAGGTCAAACACACGCTCCGGTGTGGGCGCATCAATTTGGATGAGCAGCAAACACTGGTACACCATGTTATTCAGCTTGGTAGTGATGACATCGGCCACGTCGGGCTCAACCGCCAAAACCTGTTGCCGCTCATGCCCGGTTAACTGGTACCCCGCATCCAACCACCCCTGTGGGGTCAAGAACTGAAATGGGTTTGTGCCCGGGCTGAAGGTCAACAAATCGTCAACCTGGTCATACACAAACCGCGCCGGGTCAGCCACAAACACAGTGTACGCCATGCGCTCGCCTGGTTCCAGGTTGCTCATCTCCTGGGTTAGATTGACCAACGGGTCAACCTGCTTGAGCGCGTCGACATAGGTAATCGGCAGCAATGGGTCAGCGATGGGCTCAAACGCCATCACATAGCAGTAGAAGGGAACGTTAAACGCTTCCTGAAGCAATTCGTTGACCTCGACCTGGGCTTCCGGATAAAACGCTTGAACGGCTTCCCGAATGACCGCAGGGTCCAGATCGCGTCTCAGGTCCAGAATGCGCCAACTGACGGAGCTATCATTCGCCACAATTTGAAACGTCAACCGGCCGACCTTGTGCAAGATATGCTCCATGAACCGCCCGGCAGTTTGCGGCTGCCATGGCACAGAGGAAGGCAGTGTGACGGTGTAACTGTGGGCTTGCGAGAGGCGGACGGGCTCTGGCGTAGGAAGTGCAGGCTGGATGTCGAATGACTGCTGCTTGTCTCGGAGCTGCATCACCCCATAGCCAATTCCCGCGGCAGCCAGAAAACTCATCACACTACCAAGACAGCCTGCAGCTGAGTCATCCACGAGGCTGGCGAAGCCGCACAAGCCGAATACAAACACGAAATATGCGCCAGCGTGCCAGATTTTATCCCAGTGGCGCACGTACCACGGACGCTGGGAGGGGGGAATGTAAATCGGACCGTCGTGATTGACCTCCAGAACATCGGGCCATCGCAGGCGACGCTCTTCCATTTGTTTCTCTTGCTGCTTTTTCTGCCAGTACCCGAATATCAGCCCGAGCAGGCAGCCCGCAGCAACTGCACCCATCCATTCAGCAAAGACATCGCCCAAATCTCGATTGTTTGACATGATGCCTCCTCAAGAAACCTTAAGAAAGGGACTCCTGTTTTTGACAATGGGATCGTGATCCACATGATCGACGAAAAGAGAGCCAGT
>CAZSXY010000115.1:0-12070 GCA_964611395.1 uncultured Anaerolineaceae bacterium
GGTCAGGCCCAAACAGGCTACTGGGCAACGGCGCTCCCTGCCACACATCGTCGTAGTTTGGCCCCATCGTCTCCACCGGCACATACAGGATGTCACAGACCCACAGAATCTTGTAGAACTGCCCTCCTTCATCCAGCTCCAGCACCCAGGCTGTCTTGCCCTGTTCGATAATGATCGGCGGGAATGTCGCCTTGCTGAAGTCCGGTGCCCAATAGGCCAGCGCATCGCTCACGAACGCCCCAACCACCGCGTCCGACGGGATGTCGATCACGACATCGCAGCCGGGCAAGACCGAAACACACTCGACCGTCCAGTCATAGAGGCCCTCGTAATTGACGTACCAGTCCACTGAAACACCACTGGCATCAGCGGGAAACATGTACGTCATCTGGCCGGGGATGAGCGTTGAATCTACCACCGAAGCATCAACTTCCAGGTAGGCCATACGCTCACCGTTCAGCGCAACGACCAGCCCGTCCTGAAAATCCGGCTCATAATCTGCAACAGTGACTTTGATGACCTCGCCCTTATAGAAATCGCCACTGGACAGGTTTCCTGTGAAATACACACCGTCATATGCGCTGTCATTGAGCGCCTGGCAGCCCGACGATGGTCCCTGCGCGCGCACGCGGCCCGTGCCCGGAACCAGCCCCACGAATGAAACAACCGCTACGACCAACACCGTGATAAGTAATGCTTGCTTTTTCATTGGTAACTCCCTCCCTTACTAACCTTTGTGTTCTCATTGTAGCAACAACCGCTGCCGAAGCAGCATAAATCCTGTAAAAAATTGCACAAAGGCAATCGTGGCTAATTACCCGGCTCTTTAATAGTGATTATATGCACATTTTAGCACAAAAACTTCACGGATCGTTGTTTAGAACTCGTAAAAAGGCGCAGCGCTCGGGCCTCTTGCTATTCACGGCAAGCGGCTTCGTCCATGAAGCTGGCGATCGGTGTGGCGCTCTGCGACGCGCGAGGGCGTTTTCTCCCCTACAAATGCCCCGCCCGCGCCGTCTGGAAATTCGCCCGCAGCCGCCCCTTGCGTTATAATTTACCCAGAACAATTGCGGGGCAAAACGCCTGCCCCCGGAGACGATCAACCGGGCTGGCACCGGCCCCTACGCGGACACAAAAAACACCGGGCGACCCGCGTGATTTGGTCGCCCGACTGATTCTGACGTTCCATGTCACACAAGCCATGTAGGTTGTAAGCTAGGACACATCCCTATGGACCCCATGAATATCGGGACCGTTCGACAGATCAACATCAACGAGGAAATGCGCGAATCGTACCTCGATTATGCGATGAGCGTGATCGTGGCCCGCGCCCTGCCAGATGCCCGCGATGGTTTGAAACCCGTCCATCGCCGCATTCTCTTTGCGATGTATGATATGGGCATTCGGGCCAACTCGTCGTACAAAAAATCGGCGCGTATCGTCGGCGAAGTGCTGGGGAAGTATCACCCGCACGGCGACCAGGCCGTCTATGACTCGATGGTGCGCATGGCGCAGGACTTCTCGCTGCGGTACATGCTGGTTGACGGCCAGGGCAACTTCGGCAGCATCGACGGCGACAGCCCCGCCGCCATGCGTTACACCGAGGCACGCCTGGCCTCCATCGCGGAGGAAATGCTCGAAGACATCGGCATGAATACCGTTGACTTCGCGCCAAACTTCGACGATTCTCTGCAAGAACCGCTGGTGCTCCCCGCCAAACTACCCAACCTGCTGATCAACGGCACGAGCGGCATCGCCGTCGGCATGGCGACCAACATCCCGCCCCATAACCTGCGCGAGATCGCCGCCGCGATCACCTACATCATCGACCGCATGATCGCCTACGAGGGCAATCCGGACGAGGTCGTCCCAGAAATCTCCGTTGATGACCTGATGCAGTACGTCAAGGGGCCGGACTTCCCCACCGGCGCGCTGATCGTCGGCGGGGGCGAACTCAAAGAAGCCTACGCCACCGGCAAGGGGCGCATCGTAATGCGCGCCCGCGCCGAGATTCAAGAGATGAAGGATGATCGCTTCCGCATCGTGGTGAGCGAGATTCCCTACCAGGTGAACAAGTCATCGATCCTGGAGCGCATCGCGGCGCTGGTGCGCGATGGTCGCCTGGATATGATCAGCGACCTGCGCGACGAATCCGACCGGCGCGGCCTGTCCATCGTCATCGAGTTGAAAAAGTATGCCCAACCGCGCACCGTCTTAAACCGGCTGTTCAAATACACGCAGCTTCAAAGCACGTTCGGCGTGCAAATGCTGGCGCTGGTCAACGGCGAACCGCGCGTGCTCAGCCTGCGGCGGGCGCTCCACATCTACATCGATCACCGCCGCACCGTCATTCGCCGCCGTAGCGAGTACGAACTGGCGAAGGCCCGCGCTCGCGCCCACATTCTCGAAGGGCTGCTTAAGGCGCTGGCTCGCATCGAGGACATCATTCAGACGATCCGCCAGGCCCCGGACACCGAGACCGCCCGCGAAGGCCTGATCGACCGTTTCGCCCTGACAGAAGCGCAGGCCAACGCGATTCTCGATATGCAACTTCGCCGCCTGGCCGCCCTGGAACGCCAGAAGATCGAAGACGAATATCGCCAGATTCGGGAATATATCGAGTACCTGGAAGACCTGCTCCGCTCGCCGCGCAAGATTCTCGCCCTCATCCGCGACGATGTGCAGTACCTGGCAGAGAAATACGGCGACGACCGCCGCACTGAGCTGGCGCTCGACGTGGGAACCGACTTCGAAGAAAGCGATCTGATCCGCGACGAAGAAATCTTGATCAGCCTGACCGAGCGCGGCTATATCAAGCGCGTGCCGGTTGCCGCCTACCGCTCGCAACGGCGCGGCGGCAAGGGCGTCACCGGCATGGCCACCCGCGAGGAAGATTCGGTGGAGCACCTGTACGCCGCCGGATCGCTGGATCATGTCCTGTTCTTCACCGATCAGGGCAAGGTCTATTCCCAGCGTGCTTATATGATCGCCGAAGCCGGGCGCAACGCCAAAGGCACGCTCATCAACGCCTTCCTCGCCCTTCAGCCAGAAGAATACGTGACGGCCATCGCCGCCGTTCCCTCCTTCGAGGATACGGAAGGCTACTTCGTGCTCTGCACGCGCCGGGGACGGATCAAGCGCGTGCCGGTCAGCGCCTTCGCCGCCGTGCGCAGCAACGGGCTGATCGCGATGGGCCTGGATGAAGATGATTACCTCGGCTGGGTGCGGCACACCACCGGCAACCAGGACTTGATCCTGGTGACCCGCAACGGCATGAGCATTCGCTTCAACGAAGAAGATGTGCGCGTCATGGGACGGCCCGCCCTGGGCGTGAGCGCGATCCGGTTCCGGGGCGACGACGAACTGGCCGGAATGGATGTGATCCACGATCCGCGCGACACGTTGCTGGTCGTCACCGAATACGGCTATGGCAAGCGAACGCCGCTCCACGAATACAAGCGCCAGCGCCGCTATGGTAGCGGCATCCGCACGCTGTCCAAAGACCTGCAGAAGACCGGGCGCATCATCAGCGCGCGCGTGGTCTCGCATGACGACAACCTGACGCTGATCACGGCTGGCGGCATGGCGCTGCGCACCGATGTTAGCTCGATCAACATCTACGGGCGCGCGACCAGCGGCGTCAAGCTCATGGACCTGCCCAACAATGACGTACTGGTGAGCATTGCGCTGGTGTCCGGCGAGCGACCGGAGCGCCTGGACGGCGAACTACTCGAACAGGACGCCATCCCGCCGGTGGACGACGATTACGACACCGGCGACCTGGACGCGTACGACTACGACGCCGAGGACGAGCCACTCAACGACGGCGAAGACACTTACGACGCCGAGGACGAGCTGTAGCTCTCCACGCTTGATTCACTAAGGTTCAATAGGGCGCGGCTTGTTGGCCTCGATGCACACCCAATCGTCTTGCGTGCGCCGCCGGTAGGGTTCCAATCCGGTACGACGCAAGGCCGCTTCGACGTCGTCCGCCTGGTCGTGGATGATGCCGCTGAAGATCGCCTTGCCACCGGCGCGCACCACGTCTCCGAGACCCTCGTCGCAAAGCTGGATGATCACCTTCGCCAGAATGTTAACCACCAACAGGTCGAAATGCCGGGAACTGTGCTTCAGGGTGTCCAGGCTGCCGCGCTGGGCGGTGATACGGTCTCCGACACCATTGTGAGCGGCGTTTTCGCGGGTAGCTTTCACAGCCAGGTCATCGGTGTCCAGCGCGAGCACTTTCGACGCGCCCAGCTTGAGCGCCGCGATGCCCAGGATGCCAGACCCGCAGCCCAGGTCGAGCACGTCAATGCCCGGCCAGCCTTCGAGCAGGTCTTCGATGGCCAGCAGGCAAAGCTGGGTGGTGGGGTGCGTGCCGGTTCCGAAGGCCATGCCGGGGTCCATCACCAGCACGATGTCATCCGGGCGCTGGTCGGTGATCGCCGCCCATTGCGGGCGAATGTACAGGCGGCGTCCCAGGCGTAGCGGGTGGTAATGCTGCTTCCATGCTTCGGCCCAGTCTTCTTCTTTGACAACCGTGAAGACGGGTTCGGGTATGGGATAGAGTTTGCTCATGTAGTAGAAGGCTTCGCGCAGCTTTTGCCTGGCCGCTTCGACGCGCTCGTCGGCAGGGAAGTAGGCCCGCACAATCAGGCGGTCGGCGGGCGGGATTTCATCCGGCCAGACTTCCGCCGGGAACCCTGTGTGCTCGATAACTACGCCCTGGTGGCCGTAGCGACGCAGCACGTCGGCGACGGCTTCGGCGGCTTCGCCATCGACTTCCAGGGATACTTCAATCCAGTCCATGATCCACCTCAATGGTGCGGTTATGATTGCGGCGCGGCGTCGCGCAGACCCTCAAGAAACCATAAAGAAACCCCTATTTTTATGATTTTAATGCTGTTTGTAAGAAAAACTGTGGTATTATCTATAAAAGACGGGGTCTCCATTGACGCGTGCTGAACCAGTTATCGTAGCCCCATCGTGACCAACAAGGCCCCGTCCTCCTCCTCAAAGTGATACGCGCAAGAGAAACGGGCTTTCCAATGCGAAGGCCCGTTTCTCGTTGTCTCGTTGTGAACACACAGGGTTCGGGCAAGCTATGGCGCAGACCGCCGCCGCTAGTTCCCGGCGAAGAAATCGGCCAGCCTGTCGCGCAGCCCGCGCGTTTTCTGATGCACGACACCACCGCCCAGCGTGTGACTTAGCTCCTCGAACAGGCGGCGTTGTTCTTTGGTCAGGCGCGTGGGCACTTCCACGTTGATCACCACAATCTGATCGCCTCGTCCCGACGTGCTTCCATCACGGCGCAACTTGGGGATGCCCATGCCGCGCATGCGGATCACGTCGCCGGACTGCGTGCCCGGGGGGATGGTCAGTTCGCTCTCGCCGTCGACGGTGGGGATGACAATCACGTCGCCGAGAGCAGCCTGCGCCACGTTGATCGACACTTCCAGGATGATATCGTTATTGCGCCGCTCGAAGAACTTGTGCCCGGCCACGTTCAGCACCACGTAGAGGTCGCCGGGGGGGCCACCGTTGGGGCTGGGTTCGCCTTCGCCAGCAAGCCGGATCTGCATGCCGTCATCGACGCCGGGGGGGATCTTCACCGTCAGCGTGCGCGACCTGGTCACGATCCCGCTGCCCCGGCATTCCTTGCACGGCGTATCGACGATCTCGCCCCGGCCTTTGCAGCGCGGGCAGTCGGTGACATTAACCATGTTGAAGCCAAATGCCTGCTGGACGCGCCGGACCTGGCCGGTCCCGTTGCAGTCGGGGCAGGTGCGGGGACGTGTGCCGGGTTCTGCACCATTGCCGTGACAGACAGGGCACGATTCGCGCCGCGTGACTGAGATCTCCTGGTCGGTGCCGAAAACGGCCTGCTCGAAGTCCAGGCGCAGGTCATAGCGCAGGTCGCGCCCCTGCACCGGCCCCCGCCGCCGCCTGCCTCCGAAGCCGAAGCCGAACCCGCCCAGGCCACCGAAGAACTCCTCCAGGATTTCTTCCATGCTGGGGATGCCCCCGCTGAAGCCGCCTGGCATACCCTCCAGCCCGGCGTGACCGAAGCGATCGTAGGTTGCGCGACGCTGGTCATCAGAAAGCACCTGGTAGGCTTCGTTGATCTCTTTGAAACGTTCTTCAGCGTCAGGCGCGTTACTGACATCGGGGTGATACTGGCGGGCAAGCTGCCTGAAAGCGCGTTTGATGTCATCTTTTGACGCGCTGCGCGGCACACCCAGGATTTCGTAGTAGTCTCGTGGCATCGTGCGTTCCATTTCTGGTTTCTCTAAGAGGTATAGATTCTAACCCAGTGCAGCGCGAGTTCAAAGACTGAATTGTACCACAGGGCGTGCGCCTGCCCGTGACGCCGCTCGTAGGTGCTCATGGCTGGCGTAAGCGCTCCTCACCGGCGCAGGCGCAAAAACAGCGTACAGACCGGGTCAAGAGTCTGTACGCTGCATGATTACACCTGGGTCACCTACGATTCGGTGAAATCGCCTTCGATCACGTCCTCGTCGGTTGGCTCGCCAAAGCCATCACCGCCCGGCTGATCGCCCATGCTGGCTGCTTGCTCCTGGCCGTACATGGTAGCGCCGATCTGCTGGAACGCATAGCCGAGTTCTTCGGTGGTACGCTTGATGGTGTCGGGGTCGGTTCCTTCGAGCGCCTTACGAGTCGCCTCGATCTTGGCTTCAACCTCTTTGCGGGTTGCTTCGGGAATCTGCTCGCCGTACTCGCGCAGCGCCTTTTCGGCATTGAAGATCATGGCGTCGGCGTTGTTGCGGATCTCGACTTGCTCGCGGCGCTTGGCATCTTCGGCGGCGTGTTTTTCCGCTTCCTTGACCATGCGCTCGATCTCGTCTTCCTTCAAGCCGCTGCTGGCCGTGATCGTGATCTTCTGCTCGCGGCCTGTCGCTTTGTCCTGCGCCGTCACGTTGAGAATGCCGTTGGCGTCGATGTCGAAGGTCACTTCGATCTGCGGGACGCCGCGCGGCGCGGGCGGGATGCCGTCGAGGATGAATTTGCCGAGCGTCTTGTTGTCGGCGGCCATCGGGCGCTCGCCCTGCAACACGTGGATCTCGACCTGTGTCTGGCCGTCGGATGCCGTGCTGAAGACCTGGCTCTTCTTGGTTGGGATCGTCGTGTTGCGCTCGATGAGCGGTGTGGCGACGCCGCCCAGCGTCTCAATCGACAGGGTGAGCGGGGTCACGTCGAGCAACAGCACTTCCTTGACCTCGCCGCCGAGCACCCCACCCTGGATGGCTGCGCCAATGGCCACAACCTCGTCCGGGTTGACGCTCTTGTTTGGCTCTTTGGCGAAGAACTTCTTGACCGCTTCGTGAATGGCCGGCATGCGGGTCATGCCCCCGACCAGCAGCACCTCATCGATGTCCGCTGCCTTGAGGTTGGCATCTTCGAGGGCGCGTTTGCACGGCCCGATGGTGCGCTCGACCAGGTCGCCGACCAGGCTTTCGAGCTTGGCCCGCGAAAGCGTTATGTTCAGATGCTTCGGCCCGCTGGCGTCCGCCGTGATGAAGGGCAAACTGATCTCGGCCTGCATCGTGGACGAGAGTTCCTTCTTGGCGTTTTCCGCCGCTTCCTTCAGGCGCTGGAGCGCCTGGCGATCCTGGCGCAGGTCGATGCCCTGTTCCTTCTTGAACTCGTCGGCCAGCCATTCGATGATGCGCTCGTCGAAGTCGTCACCGCCCAGGAATGTATCCCCGTTGGTGGAGCGGACTTCGATCAGGCCCTCGCTCACGTCGAGGATCGAGATATCGAACGTGCCACCGCCCAGGTCATAGACGGCAATGGTTTCGTCGCCCTTCTTGTCGATGCCGTAGGCCAGCGACGCCGCTGTTGGCTCGTTGATGATACGTTTCACGTCCAGTCCGGCGATGCGGCCCGCGTCTTTCGTCGCCTGGCGCTGGCTGTCGCTGAAGTAAGCCGGAACCGTGATCACGGCATCGGTCACTTCTTCGCCCAGGTATGCTTCGGCGTCGGCCTTGATCTTTTGCAGGATCATCGCCGAGATTTCGGGCGGGCTGTATTCCTTGCCGCCCATGTGGACGCGCACATCGCCGTTAGGAGCGGCGCTGATCTTGTACGGGATAGTTTCCAGCGCCTTTTGCACTTCGGGATCGCTGAACTTGCGCCCCATAAAGCGCTTGACGGAAAAGATCGTGTTTTCCGGGTTCATCACGGCCTGGCGGCGTGCGAGTTGGCCGACGAGCCGTTCCTCCTGCTTGTTCACCGCCACCACCGATGGGACCAGGCGTCCACCTTCGGATGATGGAATGACGGTTGGCTCGCCACCTTCGATGACCGCCACCGCCGAGTTTGTTGTCCCCAGGTCAATGCCAATGATCTTGCCCATGTGTGTTCACCTCGTTGTTGCAAGTTGATGTTAGATGATTGCTATTCGACCGTGCTCAGGTGTACTGTCCGGTGATGGCACGACGTTCACCGCGCGGCACAGCCGGAAACTCACCAGATAGAGTTATTCTGCCACGCGAACCATTGCCGGACGAAGCACGCGCTCGCCGTGCATGTAGCCACGTTGGAGAACCTGTGTGATCGTGCCACTTTCTGCATCCGTATCCTGATCCACACCAACTGCCTCGTGGTAGGCGGGATCGAACGGCTTGCCGAGTGCGTCGATTTCGGTCACGCCTTCGTCGGACAGGAACCGTTCCAGCTTCCGCAGGATCAACTCCATTCCCTCGAACCACTGATCGCGTGCGTCTTCTGGGACAGCCTCTATCGCCCGGTAGAAATCGTCCAGCGTGGGCAGCAGCTTGAGCAACAAGTTCCCGGCGATTGCCTGAGCTTGCGCGTTACGCTCGCGCTCGACGCGCTTCTTATAGTTCTGGAACGTTGCCCGCTCGCGTTGAAGGCTATCCAGGTACTCGTCAGCACGGGCCTGAACTTCCTCCAAACGGGTGGCGAGGTCGCTCGCCGCATCCTCCGCTACCGCATCAGCAGCCTCCGCAGCCTCCGCGACCTGTTCTGGCGCGGGAGATGCAGGCTCCTTGCCAGTAGGGATGGCTTCGGCGTCCAACGGGACGGGTTGTTCTTCCGCCGCGTCCTCGGACACGCGGGTACTATCGCTCCGGGGCGTCTTTTTGGCAGTCACTCGGTTTCCCTCCACGAGTCGGAATCGAATTTTGCTGCGATTTGTGCAGCGCCTGTAGTGTAACGGATGAGTAATAGATTTCCATTAACAATCTGAAGGAATCTTGTAGAAAGACGTCTGAGCGGAAGGTGGAGGGCATCTGCGGCGCGTGTTTGGTGCACCGGTTGCAGACTGCGCGGATTCCGTTGACAATGGAAACAGGGATGCGCGGGGTTGGGCGGCGCGTTATAGTGCGGAGGAGTGGATGGCAGACCGTTTTTCGGTGGATTCGTTGCGCGATGCGCTTGGCGACCGCCCGTTCCGGTTCTACGAGCAGGTGACGAGCACGCAAGACGTGGCCCGCCGGTGGGCGCTCGAAGACCCGCCGCCGGGGGCCGTCGTCATCGCCGAGGAGCAGACCGCCGGGCGGGGGCGTGGGAGACGCCGCTGGCACTCGCCCCCCCATAGCAGCGTGATGTTTAGCGCCATCCTGCGGCCCGTGTTGACCCCGGAGCAACTTCCGCGCGTCACGATGGCCGCCGGGCTGGCGCTGTGGGATGTGCTGCATCCCCTGCTGGGCGATGCGTTCGCGCTCAAGTGGCCGAACGATGGCATGGTGCGCGGCAAGAAAATCTGTGGAATCCTGGCGGAAGCCGCGTGGGTGGGCGATCAATTGGCGGCGGTGATGGTGGGCGTGGGCCTCAACGTTCGCGCCGACTTCACAGGGACGGAGCTGGCCGGGACCGCGACCAGCCTGGAAGCGGAGCTTGGCCGCGCGGTTGACCGGCATGCGCTGCTGGCCGATCTGCTGGCCCGCCTGGATCACTGGGGGGCGCGCGTTTCTGATCCGGCGCTGGTTCCCACGTGGCGCAGCCGCCTGGGGACGCTGGGTAAGCGCGTTACAGTCTATCCCGGCCCGCAAGAAGGAACCGCCGCGCCGTTCGCGGGCATCGCTGAGGATGTTGATGAGTCGGGGGCGCTGCTGGTGCGGCTCGATGCGGGGGGCGTCCGGCGCGTGTTTGCAGGAGACGTTCGGATTGGGGAAAATACGCTGTAGTTATTCGCAGCGAACAGGATTTTAGGGTCACATGGCGTGAGTTGATAACAGTGGAGGAGATGATCATGCCAAGCACAGTCTATTGGGGGTCGCCCCACCAAACGCAACTGGACCATAACGAAACCTTACCGGCCAAACTGGACTTAATTTTGGAAAAGCTCCACTTGCGTGAGCGGGTGAAAGATCACCGCGTCGCGATCAAGATGCACCTGGGGGTGAACGTCGGGTACTCGATGGTGCACCCTGTCTTTGTGCGCAAGGTCGTGCAGGCGGTCTTGGAGGGCGGGGGCAAGCCCTTTGTGACCGATCTACCGCACTCGGTGGCGGATGCGCACACGCGCGGCTACACTGCCGAGACTCTCGGCTGCCCGCTGTATCCGAGCACCGGCATCGATGAAAAGTGGGTGGTGAAGCACCCGTATGAGTTCCGCCACCTGACCGAGTTTCACATTGGCGGGGCGATAGAAGAAGCGACCTTCCTGATCGACCTGGCGCATGTGAAGGGACACCCGGCGACCGGTTGGGGCGGCGTGATCAAGAACCTCGCGTTGGGGTGTATGGACGGCGAAACGCGCAGCGCCATGCATGATGTGTCGCACCACGAGCCGTATTTCTTCAAAGAGAAGTGCCCGGACGAAGCGACCCGCGTTGCGATTCGCGAATCCTGCCCGTATGGGGCCATCGTCGATGACAAAGACGATCCGGACGGATTACACCTGCACTATTTCAAGTGCAATCAATGCATGCGCTGCCAGGCGGTTGCCAACGGCGCGTTAGCGATCAAGCGGAGCAACTTCATGGCGTTCCTCGAAGTGGTGGACATCGCCGCCAAGCTGGTGCTGGACACGTTCGAGCCGGGGAATGCGATCTTCATCAACCTAGCGACGCACATGACGCCCGTATGCGACTGTTTCGGGTTCACCGGGCTGCCGGTATTGCCCGATGCCGGAGTCTTCGCCGGAGATGACATCGTTGCCGTCGAGCAGGCGATGCTTGACGCCACTGCCCGCACGCCGGTTCTCGAAGATAACCTGCCGCGCATGATGGAAATCGTTACGCGGGAAGGGCATCCCTGGCAGCAGATTCACGGGCCATACAAGGATGTATATGAGCAGCTTGCCCTGGCGGAAAAGCTGGGGATGGGCACGCGGGCGTACGAGCTGGTGGACGTGCTGCCGGTGACTGATCCGGACTTCAAGCAGGTTCCGTACATCCAGGCCGCGCCGCACTAGGCGATCTCTGGTTGGGTGCAATCAGCGCGCCGGTTGTGGAGTCACAGCCGGCGCGACGTGTTTTTGGGGGATGGCGGGACGGACAAACAGAAAAAGCCTATAGCGTGCGCGCCGTCATGGTGACGCGCGGCGATAGGCTTGGAGCCACTGTATTAATTATCCGGCAAACTAGTAGCGCCGCTCTTTGAGGCGGGCCGACTTGCCCCTGCGATCACGCAGGAAGTATAGCTTGGCGCGACGCACTTTGGCGTGGCGCACGACCTCGATCTTTTCGACGCGGGGGCTGTGCAGCAAAAAAGTGCGCTCAACGCCGATGCCGTGGCTGGCAATACGCCGCACGGTGAAGGTCGTGTTCACGCCGCCGTGACTGATGCGAATGATGGTGCCGTGCACCACCTGGATACGCTCGCGGTTGCCTTCAACGATGCGCACATGGACGCGCACCGAATCACCGACCGCGATGGGCGGGTGTTGGGTTTCTGCCGGTTCCAACGCTTTGATCAGGTCCGTCATCTGACGCCATCCTTTAAACTTAAATCGTCAAGACGGCGAGTGAACGCCGTCCGGGTTTCGCATGAACAGGCGGCCCCGCAGGTACAGTGGGCCGCCGAGGCGGGGAGCATTGTAGCATAGGCCGGGGGCTTTTTCAATGGGCGATGTGCGGCG
>CAZSXY010000116.1:0-11868 GCA_964611395.1 uncultured Anaerolineaceae bacterium
CCGGTCAGCGCAACGTATAAGCGATAAACTCCCAACTCACCGTCCGCCGCCAGGATTCATCACCCGCCACGACCTCAATCTGAATCTTGAGGGGATATGTTCCCGGCTCTTTGAAACCGAGGACGGCATAGGGAATCGCCAAAAGTAAATCGCTGTAGGCCGTTTCGTCACAACAGGGCAGAATGGGAACCGAGATCAAGACCTGGTTGCCCTTGTCCCGATAGTGGCCCGGCGCAGAGGGATTCGTAAGGGGCGTCGAAGCCACATCATCATGGAAGAACCGGGCGACGACGGCGGCATCCCGCCCCTCCCACCCCACAAGGGTGAAGGCAGCATGCACCGCCAGCCCCGCCTCATCATCAACGGTCGTGCCGTGTTCCAACCACGTATCCTGATACGTGACGGCGACGGCGCTTGCCACGGTCGTAGTCGCCGCCCCGCTTTCGCTGGCGGTGGCTTGCCCTTCCTCCGTGACCGCCATGAACGCCACCTCCGCCGGTCGAATGCCCCCCAGACGCCCGCCTGTTTCAGACTCAGTTTGCACAAAGGTAGGAATGCCGACGAATTCACCGTTGCCGTTGACCACCAGCCCGCCACTATTCCCCGGCGCGATCTCGGCGTCGGTGCGATACCACACCGGCATGCGGTGGCCCTCGATGGTCCCATTCTCGACGGAGACGATGCTGCCCGTGGTCACGACCAGAAAATTGTCCCCGATGCCGGGGTAGCCGAAGATATACACCGTGTCGCCACGATAAACATCCTCTGCCGCCAGCGTCACCGGAATATGCGCCAGGTTGAGCGACGATGGACGCAGCGGACGCCCCTCAATATCGGTAGTGATCGCCACCAGGGCGACATCGATGCGCGGGTCGGCGCTGAGCACTTCGCCCAGATACAGGAATTCGGGCGGGTCGTTGAGGTTATTCAAGATGCCAATCGCGATCAGGTCCGCGCCCTCGACCACGTGCGCATTGGTGATGATCAGCCCATCGGGCGACGTTATCGTACCGGTGCCGGTAGATACAAGGTGGTTGCGCTGCACATTGGCGATGAGCACCGCGCTACGCGCCAGCGCAGCGATCTCGAAGCGATCCAGGACGCCGTCGCGGTCAATGCCGGGAACCGCGCTTTGCGTCGTGCCACCGCCATCCACAGGCAGCGGCGTGTCTGGTTCGGGTGTCACACCTGCCGGGCATGGGTCGAGGCGCGGCGCGATCACCCAGCCCTCGCCGCTCTCATCGCGCACCCGCACCCACTCATAGCTGGCCCCTGTGCGCCTGCTGGCGAAGTCCGCCTCGATCTGTTCGCCGGGCTGGCGTATTCCCACAACAGGATATCCTGTACCGGGGCCGCTGCGGATGTTTAGCCCGACCTGTCCATTCACCACCACGCAACGCCAATCGCCCCCAGGCTGGTGTTCCCGCGCCGGTTGCCCACCAGACGACCCCGCCGCCCATGCCGGTCGAACCGCGATCACCAGCATGATTGCAAGGGTCAGAACTATCACGAATCGCCTGGACAACCGTGCCATCACACTCTCTCCTAAGATTACCAGACGAACTGTCCGGCAAGTCTGAAACCCATCGCCCCATCTGCCTACACTATAGCATCAAACGCAGCCTCCACACACACGCGCCGCCTGGCCGCGCCATAAAGATTTAGCTGAAAACAACCTGGATAGCCACCGATAGGATTATGGTGATCGTGCCAATCAACACGGACGGCAAAATCAATCCGATATTGCGGTTGATTTCCCGCCTGTCTTGCGCCGCACGATGCACAGTGCTGCTTTCATCGAGCGTGCGCCCGTACAGGTAGGAAAAGTCGCGCGTCGTCCCCCAGCCGCCCAACATGCTGAACGGCCCGATAGAGAAAATCAGCGCCCCCGCCGCCAGGTAAGCCAGTGAAATCTCGTTGACCGAGTGCCACCCGGCCACCAGGCACAACGCCCCCACGCCCACAATAACCGCTGCTTCGATCTGCGCCAGTCGTTTGAGTACGAACAAGGCATGATCCTTCATCAATTTCTCACCTTTCCGACAGATACCAGGGCGATCAACGCTCGCCCCCATGATTTGCGCTAAAAGAATGCCAGGTGCGGCGCGTAGGGATTGGCCGCTTCGGGTGGGATCAAGTGATGCTCACCCCGCAACACCCGCCGCGCCAGCCACAGGCAGAAGCCATCAACCGGTTCATCCAGGGCATCAAGCTCGGCCAGCGAGACGTACGCCGCCCGATCCGTCTCAACTCCATCGGGCGTTGGTGTGCCGGATACATGACGGCACAAGAACAGCAGATAAACGCGCGGCTCACCGTCCCGACTCACGTGGTTCTGGATGCCAAGCAGCCCCTCGACCGCCGCCGTGATACCGCCTTCTTCGAGCGCCTCGCGCAGGGCGGCGACATGCGGCGGGTCTGGCTGGCCATCCGGCAGAACACCCTGCACGAAGCCCCAGGGCAGCGTCCACACCCCGGTCAAGTTTTCGCCATACGTCTGCCGCACGAACAGCACGCGATCACCGCGCTGCACCACCGCCCCTACGCACAGCGTTAACCGGGGCGGGAACTCATCTACCCCGGCTGTTTCTTCACGGGTGCTCATTGTTCATTCACCGCCTGTATCTTATGATACGCTACCAGAATCTTTAAGGGTCAGCGCCAGTGGACGGTGTTATAATGACCGCATGAAATCGCCATTGGGTTTGCATGCCGCGCGGGGAACGGGGAAAGCGACACATGCCTGACGAAAAAAACTTCGTCCACCTCCATGTCCACACTGAGTTCAGCCTGCTGGATGGCTTGAGCCAGATCAAGAAATTGGTCGGGCATGCTCAGGAACTGGGGATGCCCGCCCTGGCCATCACCGACCACGGCACGATGTACGGTGTGATCGATTTCTACCGGGCATGTAAGGCCGCCGGCATCAAGCCGATCATCGGCATGGAGGCCTACATCACGTCCTGGGGCCGCAAGATGACCGACCGCAACAGCGAGCTGGACAACAAGCCGCACCACCTGCTATTGCTGGCCCGCAACCAGACCGGCTATAAGAACCTGCTCAAACTGGCTTCGGCGGCACAACTCGAAGGCTATTACTATCGCCCGCGCATCGATCATGACCTGCTGGCGCGTCATGCCGAGGGCCTAATCGCCACATCCGGCTGTCTCGCCGCCGAGATTCCGCGCCTGGTCGAGCGCGGCCTGGAAGACGACGCCATCGACCGGATCGGCTGGTACCAGGACGTGTTCGGGCGCGGCAATTTCTTCCTCGAACTCCAGCACCACAACATCGACGCGCTTCATGCGCTCAATCGCTGGCTGCTTGACAAGCAAGGATACGTCAACGTGCCGTTGGTGGCAACCAACGATGTGCATTACGTGCTGGACGAAGATTACGACGCGCACGACACCCTGCTCTGCATCCAGACGGGGAACGTCAAGGCGGATATGAACCGGCTGCGGTTCTCCAGCCGGTCGTTTCACCTGCGCAGCGCGCATGAAATGTGGCGGTTGTTTGGCGAAGTGCCCGACGCCCTGACCAACACGCTGCTGGTCGCCGAAATGTGTGACGTGAACCTGGACTCGGACGAGTATCACCTGCCTGTTTTCCCGGTTCCGGAAGGCTACACCGCCGAAACCTACCTGCGCTACCTGTGCGAACGCGGCCTTCAGTGGCGCTATGGCAGCCAGGCCAATGACCCCACGATCCGCGACCGTCTCGACTACGAACTGAAGATCATTCACGAGATGGGGTTCGACACCTACTTCCTGATCGTGTGGGACTTGTGCGAGTTCGCCCGCCACGCCGATATCTGGTGGAATGTGCGCGGGTCGGGCGCGGGCAGCGTGGCCGCCTATTGCCTGGGAATCACCAACATCGACCCGCTGAAAAACAGCCTGCTCTTTGAGCGCTTCCTCAACCCGGGCCGCGTCTCGATGCCCGACATCGACCTGGACTACCCCGAAGATCGCCGCGCCGAGATGATCCAGTACTGCGCCCAGAAATACGGCGAAGACAAGGTGGCCGCGATCATTACCTTCGGAACGATGGGCAGCAAGGCCGCCATCCGCGACGTGGGACGCGCCCTGGACATGCCGCCTACCGAGGTAGACCGCATCGCCCGGCTGATCCCGACCGCCGGCAAACCAATCAAGTTCAAGGACGCGCTCGGTGACGACCCGGAAAAGGCGCTCCCGGACCTCAAGGCTGAGTACGAAACTAACCGGACGGCTCGCAAACTGATTGACACCGCCCGCCAGCTTGAGGGGATCACGCGGCATGCCAGCACCCACGCCGCTGGTGTGATCGTGGCTGACAAGCCGCTGGTCGAATACATCCCGCTCCACCGCCCGACCAAAGGCTCCGGAGAAGACGCCCCGGTCAAGATGGTTACGCAATTCCCGATGGAAACGTGCGAGTCGATTGGGCTGCTGAAGGTGGACTTTCTGGGGCTTTCCACGCTGACGATCATGCGCAAGGCGTGCGAGATGATCGAGGCCTATCACGGCATCCGCTACGACCTGTCCAACATCCCCTACCGCCCCGACCCGGACGATCCCGAAAAAACACGCATGGTTGAAGAAACGTTCGAGATGCTGGGGCGTGGCGAGACCATCGGCGTCTTCCAGCTCGAATCGCAGGGGATGCGCCGCATGCTCACCGACATGCGCCCCACCAAGTTCGAGCACATCGTGGCGGGCATCTCGCTCTACCGCCCCGGCCCGATGGAGTACATCGCGACGTACAACCGGCGCATGCACGATGCCGAACCCATTGTGTACAAACACCCCCTGCTCGAACCCATCCTGTCCGAGACGTTCGGCATCATCGTCTACCAGGAACAGATCATGCAGATCGGCGCGGAGCTGTTCGGGTACTCGCTCGGTGAGGCCGACCTGATGCGCCGCGCCGTATCAAAGAAGAAAAAAGAGGCCCTGCAAAAGCACCGCCAGCTATTTGTCGAGCGCGGCCCGGAACACGGCGTCGACCCCGAAGCCGCCAATGCCATTTTTGACGATATCGAGTTCTTCGCGCGTTATGGCTTCAACAAATGTGTCGTTGGCGACACAGAAATTATTGACGCATCCACGGGGCGGCTGGTGCGCGTGGGCGACCTGGTAGCGGGAAAGGTCACGATCGAGCACACGCTGACCTGCGATGTAGACCAAAGCCTACGACTCCAGGCGGGGCCTGTGACCCGTGTTGTGGCGAACGGCGTCAAACCGGTCTACCGCCTGAAAACGAGGCTCGGTCGCGAAATTGTCGCGACCGGCAACCACCCCTTCTTCACCTTCGACGGCTGGCGGCTGCTACGTGACCTGCAAATGGGCGAACTGGTCGCCGTCCCGCGCCGGATTCCTGTCGAAGGGCGGCGAACATGGCCGCGGCACCAGGTTGTTGTGCTCGCCCACCTCATCGCCGAAGGCAACCTGTGCCATCCGCACGGAGCATACTACTACACACAAGATAAAGAGCAACTTCACGATTACATCACCCACCTGGAACAGTTCGAAAACACGACCGCCACCGTCAGCATCCACCGTTCGACCTATTCGGTCTATAGCAAGCGTGCCGACCGCAAGCGCCCGGCGGGCGTCGTGACCTGGCTCAAGTCGTTGGGCGTGTGGGGGCACAAAGCGGCTGAAAAACACCTGCCCGCCGAAGTTTTCGAACTCACCAACGACCAGATCGCCTTGTTCATAGCGCGGTTGTGGGAAGGCGATGGGCACATCAACGAGCAGGGTCGCAGTCTGTACTATGCGACTGCATCTAAGCGTCTGGCTCGCCAGTTGCAACACCTCATGCTCCGCCTGGACATCGTAACCCGCTTGCGCGAGGTCAACTTCCCGTACAAAGAAGGGCGCACCGGTTACCAGCTTTTCGTCACCGGCCACGAACATCTCTCGGCCTTTCGCGCCACGATAGCGCGTCACTTCGTCAACCAAGCGCAAAAAGACCGCCTGGATCGCATCCTCGAAGCGGGGGGAACCTCGGCTGTTAGTACAAAAGATATCGTGCCGTTGGGGATCAAGTCGCGGGTCAGGCAATACAAGCAAGAGGCAGGCCTGAGTTGGCACGAGATAACCGACCAATGCGGAGTGGCTACACGCGAGTTCTCGCCCACATCATCCGCCACCAAGAACGGATTCTCGCGCCAGGTGATACAACGGCTGGCAGAATTTTTCGACGCCGACGATCTCCGCGCCTATGCAGGCGGCGATGTGTATTGGGACATGATTGTTTCCATAGAGCCTGCAGGCGAACAGCCGACCTATGATCTGACCGTTCCGCTCACGCACAACTTCGTCGCCAACGACATCATCGTACATAACTCCCACGCCGCCGATTACGCGGTGCTGACGTGCCAGACCGCCTTTTTGAAGTGCCACTACCCGCACGAATACATGGCCTCGCTGATGAGCGTCCACCGGGACGATTCGGCCAAGGTGGGCCTTTTCGCCGCCGACTGCCACCGCATGGGGATTGATATCCTGCCGCCCACGGTCAATGACAGCGGCCTGGATTTCACCATCGAACAGCAGCCGGACGGCTCGCGGGCGATCCGCTTTGGGCTGGGGGCCATCAAGAATGTAGGCGTGGGGCCGCTTGAACATATCCTGAAGGAACGCGAAACCAACGGCCCGTTCCGCGATCTTGATGATTTCTGTCGCCGGGTGGACGCGCGGCTCGTCAACAAACGCGCCCTGGAATCGCTGATCAAAGTGGGGGCGCTAGACGAGTTCGCCAGCCGTCCGGCGCTGCTGGCCGCCTTGGATCGCATCATCGCGTTTTCGGCAGACCACCACAAAGCCAAAGATACGGGGCAGATGAGTCTGTTCGGAGAAGCGACCGGCGTCGAATTTGGCGCAGCGGATAGCATCCTCGCCAACCTGCACGACGTCGAAAACGTGCCCAAGCGCGAAATGCTCAACTGGGAAAAAGAGCTAGTCGGCCTGTACGTCACCGATCACCCGCTGAAAGACGTGCTGGAAAAGCTGCAATACACCATCACGCACACCAGCGCGGAATTGATCGAAGCGGGCGATGCGGCCAACGGCGTGCCTGTCCGGATTGCCGGACTGGTCACCGGCTTGCGTTCCTTCCCGACCAAGCGGGGCGACTTGATGGCCGTGTTGACGATTGAAGACATTACGGGCACTATCAGCGCCGTTCTGTTCCCGCGCACCTGGACGAAATATCAGGAGATCGTGGACGAGGATGCCGTCATCGTCGTGAGCGGCAAAGCCGACACGACGCGCGGCGACATGCAAATTATCGTTGACACGGTCACGCAGAACTTCGACGTGGTGACAGCGGCCCAGGAATTGCCAGGCATCGATAGCCTGCGCCTGTCGTGGGTCGCCGACGAAGACACGGATTCCGACGAAAATGACGAGCGCTTCGACGACGATACGGGCGAGCCGGTCACCGGCCAGGCCGCCCACGAACCGCCGCGCACAACCGATCCGGTCATGCCCGCATCGGCGGGCGCGTCGGCCCCGTACACCCCACCGCTCGAACCGCCCTCGGTGAGCGCGCCACCACCACCGCGCGACCCTGGCATGGTCACCGACCGCGAAATGCCCGGCTGGCTCGAAACCGAGCTAAACAACGGCTGGCATCCTGAACCCGAATGGGAATATCACCCCGACACAGGCCACATTCTGGGCATTCGCGAAAACGGCGAAGATGAGGATACGCCCGCGTTTGATCCGTCCGGGCGGCTGGCGACGCCCCCCACAGGCCGGCCCGCACCGGCGGTGCAGCGCGGGGATGAATCGGCGCAAGACCAACTCCCCCCAACCCCCACCCCGCGCCGCCCGCGTACCACAGAGCGCGCGACCTCACCGCCCCCCAGCCGGATACTGACGCTCATCATCCCGCGCACCGGCGACTCGGCATCCGACCGGCGTAAGCTGCGGCGGCTGCATGGATTCCTGACACAGTATCCGGGAAACGACCGCTTCCGCTTTGTGCTGGAATCGGGCGACCGGCGAGCATGTCTCGAATTCCCCAACCACCCGATTCACATCAACGATGATATTCTGGTCTTTGCCACCAGGATGTTGGGGGACGAAAACGTCATCGTCGAGACGGCATAGCCCTCCCAAAAGGGCCTGATCTCCAGGGGCGCGCCAAAACGCGCCCTTTTTTGATCTTGACAACGCGGTTATTTTGACTATAATTTAACTCAAGTATATTGAATTCAATATAGTAGTAGTTCAATAAGGAGAGGTGATGCCACGACGCAGACGACGCAGCCACAGGCGCAACTTCTGGGAACGCGGACCACACAGGGACGATCCTCATGCCTGGCATGCCATGTTCGAGCAGTTCCTGGGGCAGCCGCCTGAAGAGCATTGGATGTTCGGCAGGCGGCGCTTCAGGCCCTGGCTGATGGGCGAGACCGTTTTCAACCCCTTTGTGGCCATGGCGCTCAGCAAGGGGGGCGGGCTGCTGCCGCTGTACGTCCTGCACCTGCTGGAATCGGAGCCGCGCTATGGCAACGAGTTGATGAGCCTGATCGCAGAACGCACGCGCGGCGCGTGGGGAACCAACCCCGGCGCTATCTACCCCCTGCTCAACGACTTGGAGGCACACGGGCTGATTCGTGGCGAGTGGGATGATCCACGACGGCGCACCGTGCGGCGATACACCCTCACCGAGCAGGGACGCGAGGAACTGGTTCGCCTCAAAGCCGTGATGCGCCCCAAACTGCGCGAAGGGATCGAAGTCTTGCTGGACATTCTAGACGAGATCGACGACGAAGCCGGGCCGGACACGGACGGTAACACCGGGTCATGATCGGCCAGCATAGAGATACGCAAACAACGAAGGAGCTTGACACATGGATAAGGTCATACAGGAGTTCCGCATCATCGAGACAGACGACGGATTCCGCATCGAGATCAAGGGTGACAAGGAAGAACTCCGCGAGTTCGTGATGAATCTGACCCCACACCGCTGGATGCATCACGGGCCGCTGCGCGGTTTTCGCTTCGGCTTGCCCTGGATGGGGCGCGGCAGGCGGCATGGTTTTGGCCCGTTCGGGCCTGGCGCATGGGCCTGGGACGAAGAAGACGAGGAAGAAGACGTCTGGCCGCGCGGCAAACGCCGGGGACGTCGCGGACATCATCCCGACCACGAGGACGAAGCCACGT
Source organism: uncultured Anaerolineaceae bacterium (assembly GCA_964611395.1). Taxonomy (GTDB): domain Bacteria; phylum Chloroflexota; class Anaerolineae; order Aggregatilineales; family Aggregatilineaceae; genus CAZSXY01. Next base: position 9,166 of record CAZSXY010000116.1, read on the forward strand.
AACACGGGAGTAGGAAACCCGGCGCGACTTTCATAACAACGTAAGCCAGCCAGAAAGGGGCCAGACAGTGCCAAAACTTGGCAACGATCTGGCCCTATGTTACGTATAGTATAGTAGCGTTATGTGCAGGCGGAAGGAGACCTACTATGCATAAAGTTCTTAACGAGTTTCGCATCATTGAAACCGAAGATGGATTTCTCATCGAGATTAAAGGAGATAAAGAACGCCTGCGCTCCTATGTGATGAGCATCAGACCGCCTTCCTTTTCGGGCGAGCCGTCAGGCAGCCGGGTGTCGCGCCGCTCATCTTTTTTGTCCGACAAGCCGCCCCGCTTCCCAAAATCTGGCAATCCACTCCGTCGCCGGAGTTCTCCATTTAGCCGTTCTTCCACACTTGATGACGACGACGACAGTCCCTCACCTTTTTTTTCATCCCGCGCCCGGCGCTCCCGGCCCCTGGATCGCCCTCTTAGCCCTGCTTCGCGGTCAGGTCGCAGCTTCCGCCGTGCACATGAGAAAGAAAAACCCAAGGAGAACCCGGCCGGTTCCCCCAAAAGCAGCCTGCTCGACCGAATTCTAGGTTTCCTTTTTCTGCGTGGCGCGTCATCAGCAAGCCGCCCCACCCAAACGGACAGCAAGAACAAGCGATCACGGCGTTTCGGTTCGTTTGACCTGGATTAGCCGCCTTTGCGTGTTCCACTACAGGGGCGGCATGTGCCCTGCCGCCCCCGAAGTGACGCGCACGCAACCCCCCAGAAACTACCCGTACACCCGCGCCAACAACCGATCCACCAGCGCCGGGAATCGCCGTCCTGCCCACACGAACAACCCATCGATCCAGCGAACGGTCATCGTGCGCGGTTTGCGCTCCAGGGCGCGCGCAATTGCGCCCGCGACCTGCTCCGGCGGCATCGTTGGCCACCGGGTCGCCACGCGCCCCGCCTGCCCCAGGCGTTTGTCCGCGAACTCAGTGTGAGCTTGCCCCACCCACAGCACCGTGACATGGATGTTGTCGCGCCGCAACTCCCCGCGCAGCGCGCGGCCCAACGCATCGACCGCCGCCTTGCTGGCGCTATAGACACTGGCAAATGGCCCCGGAACTGGCCCAAGAATGGAAGAAATCAACACGATGTGCCCGCCACCGCTCGCCCGCATCGCCGGAATCGCCGCGCGGACGCTATGGCATACGCCATCGATGTTGGTGCGCAATACGGTTTCCAGATCGGCCCAGTCCGCTTCGACAAGCGATCCGCGATGTCCAATGCCGGCGTTGGCAACCAGCACATCGAGCCGGTTGAACTCCGCCAGCGTCAGGGCCACGGCCCGCCGCATCGCATCAGCATCGGTCACGTCCGCTTCGAGCGGCAGTACCACGCCGGGCAGTTCGTCCGTTTCCACCTGCGCCGCAAGCGCCTGCAGGCGATCAACACGCCGCCCGGTGACCGCTACCTGGTCGCCGAGCGCCGCAAACAAGAGCGCCGCCGCACGCCCGATACCGGATGTTCCGCCCGTAATCAGCACCACGCGCGGCGGATCGTCCGGCAGCAGCACTTTCTTAATGATTTTCATGGCATCTCCTACTCACCGCCTCGGGCGGGCAGCCACGCCCCACACATCCTCGGTGATGTCGAGCGCCTCGCTGCCGTCTATCGCCACGCGCCAGAGATGGGTCGCCGGCATGTACTTCTGCATCTCAGGATCAGTTGGCTGCGCACCGGGGCGCACACGGCGGGCGTTCAGGTCTTGCACCAGCGCGACGTTCGGCTCTACCACCACCGCAAACACGTAACGATCCGTCGCGGCCAGTGAGCTTACCCCGTAGACATCAGGCCGCCATGCCAGTTCGCTGATCGTGCTCTTCACCAGGTTCAGGCGATAAAGCGTGATATTGGCGCTGCGCAAATCGACGGGAAACGACGGGTTCTTATCCAGTGCCAGGGGGTTATCGGGCAACTTACGGGCAACGAAATACAAAAATGTGTCATCCGGCGACCAGGTAATCCGTTCAATGATGCCGATCCCGCCCGCGATGGCCAGGTCATAGTCGCGCGTGCCGCCCGTGATCAGGTCAATCACGCGAATACCCCCGCCGACAATCGGCCCGGCCAGGTGCGTGCGCGTCAGGTTGATGGCTGCTGGCCCAGGGATGAAGTCCGGATCGTAGATGGAAAACTCGCCCGTTCCGGCGTTGTACAGCGCCAGTCCCGGGTCCGGAAAACAGCATGTCCCGAACACGTTTGCCCCATACGTGGGCCACAGATTCGGGCGTCCGGCGTCCAGCAACCCGCCCTCGCGGACGTAGAGCGCCGCCGCAAAGGTCAGCGCCGCCTGTGATGCCCCCACCTGGAAGCGCCCAAAGTAACCCGTCAGGCGCCCGGCCCCGCCATCCATCAGGGTCGTTGCGAGTTCCCGCAAGGGGAACGATACCCGGTCGCTGACTCCCTCGTCTGCTGGCTGCGGAGAGACGGTTTCCAGGTAATAAAGCGTCTGCCCATCCTGCGAGAAAGTCAACGTGCGCCCGTAATAACCGGGCATTTTCACCGCCGCGCCACCCGCCGCGCCGGTGGCGTACAACCCATCGTCACGGGCAATATACAGGGTGCGCCCATCCGACGACCAAAACAGGCGCGCGCCTTGCCCGTAGGTGAACGTCGGGCCGGTTTGAACGAGCGGTTCCCCATCCGCACCGGCCACCGCAACAGTA
>CAZSXY010000117.1:0-7431 GCA_964611395.1 uncultured Anaerolineaceae bacterium
ACACAAATAAAGCGCGGTGACAGACCATCGCCCGCGATGGCATTGCTACCCACCGTGCGACGATCAATCCAGCTTGCTGACGTAAGCCATGTTGCCGACGATTCGCTCGATGCGTACCGGGGTTCCACGCCTGATTTCGATTTTTCCGTCGACGGAGCGTGCCGAGTAGGTCACGCGGCTGCCTTGAGCCACAAATGCGATCTGTCCGACACCATGACGCGGGATTGGCGTGGTGATCTCTGCTACCTGACCGATAAGGTTGGTTTGGCGAATCTCGCTGCTGATGGTTGGGGAGAGGATGTAAACGAAAAAGGCCTGTGCAACCAACCCCACTAACAACCCTCCTGCGAGAGCAAGCACGAGGCTGAGCGCCGTCCCTGCATCGAAGAGTGTGACGCTGGTGAGGCCGAATGCCCCAAATGCAGACACAAAACCTGCGATCGCCAGCATACTCACGCCGACAGCTTCCGATACGCTGTCCGCGTGGCTCACATCTAGATCGCCCAGGTCTGCTGCAATATCCACATCGAAATCGAGACTTCCTAGGGCGTCGTCAATGCCGTGAAAGAACAAGAGGAACACGGAATAAACCAGACCGGCGAACAAGGAAAGGGCATATACCACATTCATTGGGTTGTCACTGAAAAGAGCGTCAAACACGCTCGCGGTGTAAATCATAGTGGCTTACCTGCCAATGTGTCATAGTACCGCTCGTGAGCGGTTTTGCTTAATTGCATTATAGATTTTGCGGACTGAACAAGCAATCTGATTCGCTGACAGGAGTCTGACGTTGCGCCGCAAAAGCTGACAGGCTTGTTGTTTGAGTTTTGGTATAATTGCGGAACATTAGATGCTCAACGCGGAGGTGCTGGGTGCAACAGCGACCGTCTCGCGGGCGCGTGATCTTACTCATACTTGGCGCGATAGTGATTGCTGCCATTGTGCTGGGCGTGTCGGTTGAGTTGCTTCCACCTGCGCCGGGCGCACCCACACCTACGTTCCCGCACTTTTTCGAGCGGCCTGAAAGCCGCCCGCGATTGAACTATTGAGCCGAATGACCGGAGAATGATTTGATGATGATTGTCGCAGCTATTCTCGCCGGATTGGGCGGAGTTATGGTTGGCGGTTTATTGAATGTGCTTGCCGATGACCTTCCGATGCGTGCGAACCCACGCCTGCCGCGCTATCCTGATGGCACGCCACGCCCTTATGTGGCCTGGCTAGGGATCACCACGTTCCTGTTGGGAAGACGCGAGGGGCCGCGATCCCATAGCAGCGCGCCGGAAAGCACCCTCTCACAATCGAATGCGTCCGGCACGTTGGCGCAGCGCCCGAACCGCCTGGGTTGGCGACATCCCTTGCTGGAGCTTACAACCGGGCTGGCGTATGCTGGCCTGGTGGTTGGTTTTAACGACAAGGCGAATCTCTGGGCCTTGTTCGTCTATGTCGCAATTTTGCTTCTGATCGTTGTAATCGATATAGAGCACCGGCTGATTTTATTCGCCGTCATTATGCCCGCGTGTGTGTTTGCGCTTCTTGTGGCCACCGTCGCCCCTCAAGACGGCAAAACATGGCAGGAATACGTGATAGGCGGCGTACTGGGTTTCGGGTTGTTCTTCGCCATGTTTCTTGGAGGGGCGGCTTTTACAGTCGTGACACGCCATGAAGAAGTCGCCTTTGGATTCGGTGATGTGATGCTGGCGACGCTTAGCGGGTTGATTTTGGGCTGGAGGGCGTTCATTTTTGCGTCGTTGATCACCGTGTTTGCGGGTGCGGCTGGGGCGATCGTGTACCTGGTTACACGCGTATTGATCCGCCGGCGCTACCAGTGGTTTACCCCGCTTCCCTATGGGCCGTACATCGTCTTCGGTACGCTCGTGATGCTGTTGTTCCGCGAAGAGGTTCGGGAGCTGCTGCGCTCAGGCCACTTTTAGGAGGAGCGTGTAATAATCCCTCCGCCCAGGCACACCTCGTCCTCGTAAAAGACAACACCTTGCCCCGGCGTGATGTCGCGCAGCGGATTCTCAAATGAGACCTCAACGCACTGGTCGTCCTGTACGGTGACCGTCCCAGGCGCATATTGTGCTTTGTACCGTATTTTGATCTCAGCCTGGAACGTTGGGGCCGGGGGCGCACCGGCGATCCAGTTCACCCTGTTCGCCACGAGGCGGGAGCCGCCCAATTCATCGCGCGTGCCCACAATCAAAGCATTACGGGCCGGATCTGTGGCCAGCACGTAGAGAGGCTCGTGATAACTAATGCGGAGGCCTTTTCGCTGCCCAATTGTGTAATTGGGCAAGCCGGAATGCGTGCCAATTTCGCGACCGTTACGGAGCAGAATGGGGCCAGGGCGCACGGCAGCGGGGGCATGCTCGCGCAAGAATCGGCGGTAGTCTCCGTCAGCCAGGAAGCATAGGTCCTGGCTATCATGCTTTGATGCAACCGGCAAACCTCGCGCCCGCGCAATTTCGCGGATTGTCTGTTTCGTGTAGCTGCCAACGGGGAACATTGCATGCCGAAGTTGCTCCTGGGTCAGCACGCTTAACACATAGCTCTGATCTTTCGCGGCATCAACCGCCTTCAGCAAGCGCACTGCGCCATTTTCACTTCGTTCAACTCGCACATAATGTCCAGTCGCAAGATAGTCAGCCCCTACCGATAGCGCGTGATCCAACAACCACTCAAATCGAATGATCCGATTACATTCCAGACAGGGGTTGGGTGTATCCCCGGCAGCATAACGCTCGACGAAGAACTGCACAACCGTGCGCCGAAAAACCTCCTGCGTATCAATAACATAAAAAGGGATACCCAGTTGGCTTGCAATGCGCCTCGCGTCGGCCATTTGATCGGGTGTGCAACAGCGGTTACTGCCGCCAGGGCCGCAGTCTTCTGACCACAGGCGCATCATCATACCAATGACTTCGTAACCCTGCTCAACCAGCAGCGCAGCCGCAACCGAACTATCAACACCGCCACTCATCGCGACCACTACACGTGGTTTATTTCCCATAGTTGTTCAACCTAAGACGGAAATACTCGTGCGCGGAGTCGGCGAACAGATTCGACTGCGCGGGGCAGAACATCGAGCACTGAGGTGATGTCCGATTCAGTAGTATTATGCCCCATTGACAGACGTAGCCCACCACGCGTCCATTCGGGGCCATAGCCCAGAGTCTCTAAGATGGTGCTCGGACGCTCATTGCCCGATTTGCACGCGCTGCCGGATGAGGCAGCAATGCCGTGCCGGTCAAGGTGCATCAGCAGCGTGTTACTGTCCACATGCTTGAACGCGAAACTCGCATGTCCAGGCAGCCGATCGAATGGATCGCCCGTAAGCTCGGCATCGGGAACGGTCGCAAGGATCCCCTCGATCAGATGTTCTTGTAATGTAACCAACCGGGGTACAACAGCCTCACGTTCAGCGATAACCAGTTCTAACGCCCTGGCCATGCCCACAATGCCGGGGGTGTTGTGCGTACCAGCTCGTCGATAATCCTCGTGCTTTGCCCCGGTTTGGGCGGTCAGAAATGGAACGTTGTCGCGCAGAACAAGTACCCCTGTGCCCTTTGGCCCATAGAACTTATGTGATGATAGCGAGAGCATATCGATTCCCATGGCTATCACATCTATCGTGAAATATGCAGGGCTTTGGACCGCATCCGTATGAAAATAGGCCCCGCATTCGTGTGCAATGGTCGCATAGAGTTCAATGGGATTGCGCGTTCCGATTTCGTTGTGAGCGTGAATGAGGCTCACCACGGTTATGCCGCCGGCTGGCAGATTGTGGAGAGTCGCTCGAAGATCGTCCGGGTTAATGCGTCCGAATTGATCAACCGGCACAATGCGCAAGGACGCCCCGAGGACATCACGAAGCTGCCGGGCTGTAGAGGAAATGGCAGCATGTTCCAGGGGACTGGTAACGAGCGTGAATGGGATATTGTTAGCGCGAGCATACTGCGCCGGGCCACGCAACGCGAGATTGTCGCTTTCGGTTCCACCACTGGTGAACACCACGTCATGTGGCTCACAATTCAGTAATTGGGCAATGGATGTGCGAGCCTGTTCGATAGAAGTTTCGGCCACGCGCCCCAGTTCATGAATGGCCATCGAGTTACCAAAGTGCTCACTGTAAAATGGCAACATTGCCTCAAGGACACGAGGATCAACCGGTGTTGTCGCGCTATGATCAAGGTAGATGCGGGTCATAGTGTCGTACTCTTGGAGTTGCGTTCGATTTCTGAAGATTGTAACGTGGGTGTAGCAAAATGCCATGTTACAAAAGGTGTAGAATCGAATAGCAAAGGGTGGGGCGAGGAGCATGGTGCATGCAATTTGTCTGCACGGGGCGTGACTTCTCTCTGTGGCACGTTGGAGTGAGAACGGTATAATCGCGCCTGGCTTGATCGAGGGATTTGTGAAGCTTTGCACCAGTAGATATGTCTTATCTCCGCAATGCCAATGGAAACCACTGGTGTGCAGGATCAGGCCAGGACACCAGCAAAGCACGCGGCAAGGTTGGTATCGCCAGGTCTTTGCCAACTGTCCCACCCAAAAAACGACTGCGCAAAAAACGCAACACGTCAAGGGCGTTTCGCATGAGTGTTCAAACCCTGGGAGTTTCTATGCTTGAGGGATTTTTCAAACCAAACTCTGTAGCGATTGTTGGTGCGAGCACCAAGCCCGGCAAGCTGGGCTATTCGGTGCTGGCCAACGTTATTGAGTCGGGTTTCAAAGGCAACATTTACCCGATTAACCCTAAGGCCACCCAAATCTATGGTTACCGCGCGTATCCTTCGGTGCTGGACTTGCCGGAGACGCCGGACCTGGCGGTCATTGTCATTCCGTATAACTTGGTCCCGGACGCGCTGCGCGAGTGTGGTGAAAAGGGCATTAAGGCTGTCGTGATCATCAGCGCGGGGTTCCGCGAAGCCAGTGTTGAAGGCATGGAGCGCGAGCTTGAGGTCATTGAGGTTGGCAAGAAGTATGGTATTCGCATCATTGGCCCCAATTGTCTGGGTATCATCGATACCTTTACCCCCATCAATGCCACATTTGCTGCTGGCACTCCGCCACGGGGCAACATTTCCTTTATGTCACAGTCTGGCGCGCTCCAAACGGCCATCCTTGACTGGTCGCTGGCATCACGCGACCTTGGATTCAGTCGTTTCGTCAGCCTGGGAAACAAGGCCGATGTAAGCGAAACGGATCTGATGCTGGATTGGGCGGATGACCCCCAAACGCGCGTCATCCTGGCCTATGTCGAAGGCGTACCGAATGGCCCCGAATTCATCAGAGTCGCGCGTGAAGTTAGCCGGAAGAAACCGATTCTCATCCTCAAAAGTGGTGTGACAGAATCGGGTTCACGAGCCGTATCAAGCCATACTGGTTCGCTGGCCGGAGCCGAAGCGGCCTATGATGCTGCATTCTACCAGGCGGGCGTGTTGCGCGTGAATAGCCTGGAAGAGCTTTTTGGGAGTGCGCGGGCGTTTGCAAACCAGCCTTTGATCCAGGGCAACAGGATTGCCATCGTGACCAATGCCGGTGGGCCTGGCATTCTGGCGACAGATATGCTGGAACGTTGCGGCATGCAACTGGCACGCATGGAGCGTGAGACCATCCGGAAGCTTGAGGAATTCCTGCCCGGTGCAGCAAGTGCCGCAAACCCGGTCGATGTATTGGGGGACGCGCGCCATGACCGTTACGCACAGGCCATGGAGATGGTTGCGCTGGACCCCAACGTAGATGGCCTGATGTGCATCGTGACGCCGCAGGCAATGACCGATATTGTGGAGACAGCAAACGCGGTCGGCAAACTTAGCCAGCGCATCGATAAACCCATTCTGGGCGTGTTTATGGGCGAGGAACGTGCGAAAGCCGGAGAAGATGTGCTGGTTAGCTATAACGTTCCCAATTACAAGTTCCCAGAGCAAGCCGCACGCGCCTTCGCGGCCATGCGAGACTATAATGAAGCCCGCGAGCGTCCTGATCCTGAATTTGTGCGGTTCGATGTCGATACCGAAGCGGTTCGGAAGGTATTTGACCAGGTTTATGCCGAAGGCCGCGTGAGCGTTGGGGAAGCAGAAGCACGTGCGGTGGCCGAAGCATACGGTTTGCGCCTGCCCAAGAACCAACTCGCAAAGACAGCGGACGAGGCCGTCCAGATGGCCAACGATATCGGGTACCCGGTCGTGCTGAAGATTGCCAGCCCCGATATTCTCCATAAGACTGACGTTGGCGGCGTAAAAGTGGGGTTGAACAATGCGACCGATGTGCGCGATGCTTTTGACCTCATCGTGTATCGGGCGAATCGCTACGTTCCAGATGCGCGTATTTGGGGCTGCCTGGTGCAAGAGATGGTGCCGACGGACGGCATCGAAGTGCTGGTCGGCATGAGCAAAGACCCGCAGTTTGGGCCGTTGGTGACTTTCGGTTTAGGTGGTATTCTGGTAGAGGCGCTCAAGGACGTAACATTCCGCGTAGCGCCGTTTGGCCGCCAGGATGCTGAAGAGATGCTGCAGGAGATTCGCGCCCGGTCGCTGCTGGCTGGCGTACGGGGTCGTCCCCCGGCGGATCGCGATGCAATGATCGACACGCTGTTGCGCATCAACCAGCTTGTGACCGATTTCCCTGAGATTGTCGAGATGGACATCAACCCGTTGATGGTCTATGAAGCCGGACAGGGTGCGATCACACTGGACATGCGCCTGGTGCTCAAGAGCCGCTAGGCTCCACAAAAGTATTAGCTAACAGAAGAGGACAGACAAACATGGTGAGTTTGTATATCACATCAGTCAACACCTATTCGGGCAAGACAGCGATCGCGCTCGGAATTGGGTTGCGCATGCAAGCGGCTGGTCTGAAAGTCGGATACATCAAACCAGTGAGCACGCAGCCGTACCGTGCGGGTGGGCGCCTGTTGGATGAAGATTCGGACTTTGTGCGCCGGACACTGGGACTTGAGACGCCTCCATGGGAGCTTTCGCCGGTCATCATCACGAATGAACTGCTGACAGAAGTATTGCAAGGCACACTGGAGCGTGACTTGTTGGCCGAGGTCGAGGCGGCTTGCAAGCAAGCCGCCGAAGACAATGATGTGGTATTGATGGAAGGTGGTGCCAGCATGCGCGAGGGATACGCCGCCGGTGTCAATACCCTCAGCGTTGTTGAGCGCCTCAATGTGCCTGTGTTGAGCGTGGTGAGCTACGGAGAGCAGTGTGCATCTGGCATGTGCATCCTTGATGATGCGCTGGCAGCCAAACGGCGCCTTGGCGACAACCTGATCGGGGTGGTGATCAACAGCGTTCCACGTGACGATATGAGCTTTATGCGTGAGGAAGCGGCGCCATTCCTTGAAAAACAGGGCGTCAAGGTCATGGGCGTGTTGCCTTTCGATCCGTATCTGCGTGCGCTGAGCGTTGGCGAGATCAT
>CAZSXY010000117.1:7531-11761 GCA_964611395.1 uncultured Anaerolineaceae bacterium
GCCGAAGAACTTAATGTCGCGGTGCTACTGGTGCCAGACAACACGCTGGAGGCGGTTGAGAAAGTAGAGAGCATCTTTGGGCGTACCAGCCTTGCCCAGCCCGAAAAGCTAAGCCGCTTCCAGGCCATTGTTGCAGAGCACCTCCACTATAAGGAACTGGTGGAGGTACTAGGACTTTAACCAATCATTCCCTGCCTGAGGCTTAGTACATTGCCCCAGGCCCGATTTTCATTTGCGGGGCGATTCACACTTGCGTCCCGTCTGAATGTTGATTGACAGGAGAAGCAGCATGTTAACCTATAGCAGTGAAATTGTGTCTGTGGCTAGCCGCGAAGTCCTCGATTCACGTGGAAACCCAACGGTTGAGGTAGAGGTTATCCTGGCCGATGGCAGCGTGGGGCGCGCCATTGTTCCCAGCGGTGCGAGCACAGGAGAGCACGAAGCTGTGGAATTGCGTGATGGTGACAAGAATCGGTACGGCGGCAAAGGCGTCCTGCAGGCCATCGATAATGTGAATGACACTATTGCCGATGAGTTGCTGGGGTGGGATGCTACCGAGCAGAAGAACATTGACGAAATGCTCATCGAGCTGGATGGTACTCCAAACAAGGGGCGTTTGGGTGCGAACGCCATCCTTGGGACATCTCTGGCGGTAGCTCGCGCCGCCGCAATGAGCGTTGGGTTGCCCCTCTATCGCTATCTCGGCGGGACTTACGCGCACACGTTGCCGGTGCCGATGATGAACATTCTGAACGGCGGCAAGCACGCCGCGGATAGCACCGACTTTCAGGAGTTCATGGTAATGCCGGTTGGTGCGGAAAGCTTCCGCGAGGCGCTACGCTGGGGTTCCGAAATTTACCAGAGCCTCAAGAAAGTGCTAGCGGGCAAGGGTTACCGGACAACAGTCGGTGACGAGGGTGGTTTTGCGCCGAGTCTGCCCAGCAATGAAGGCGCGATTGAGGTTATTCTCGAAGCAATCGAGAAGGCAGGTTACATCCCTGGTGACCAGGTTTATCTGGCCCTGGACCCGGCAGCGAGCGAGATTTATGAGGACGGCAAATACGTCCTGGCGAAAGAAGGACATAGCCTGACCGGTGAAGAGATGGTGGCATTCTGGGCCGATTGGGTGGACCGATACCCCATCATTTCGTTGGAGGATGGCCTTGATGAGAATGACTGGGATCACTGGGCCTTGCTTTATGAAGCGGTTGGTGACAGGGTGCAGATCGTTGGTGATGATCTACTGGTAACCAACCCTGAGCGTGTCAGGAAAGCCATCGATCTGAAAGCCTGTAATTCTCTGCTTTGCAAAGTGAACCAGATTGGTACGTTGACGGAGGCGATGGCGGCCAGCCGCTTGAGCCAAAAGCATAACTGGACGGTAGTCGTAAGCCACCGTAGTGGTGAAACGGAAGACGCCACCATCGCCGATCTGGTTGTCGCGTTGAATGCCGGGCAGATCAAGACCGGTGCACCGGCGCGATCTGACCGCATTGCAAAATACAACCAGTTGCTGCGTATCGAAGAGCAACTGGGTTCGGCGGCAACTTATGCAGGGAAGAGCGCATTTCCGAACATCAAGCGCGAACTGTAAGCGGATCGACGGACAACGGATTGTCAGATGAGAAAAACATGCCTGGGGCAGGTAGACATATACTCTCCCCAGGCATGTTTTCTTGGGTTGAACCGCAAAGGTGGAGGTGAGCATGGAACCCGTGTTTGAACATCGCAAGCGCACCAAGATCGTGTCGACGATTGGGCCAGCATCGCAGGATGTCGGCATGTTGCGAGTCATGATCCGGGCGGGGATGGACGTAGCCCGCATTAACTTCAGCCACGGCGATCACCCAACGCATGCGCGGAACATTGAGAACATCCGGCGCGTAGCCCACGAAGAAAGGAAAGTAGTAGCAATTCTGGCCGATATTCCGGGCCCCAAGCTGCGGCTAGGCCGTTTGATTCAAGACCCTTTAGAGTTGACGGCCGGCGACATGGTTACGCTCACCGCACGCACGGACCTTGACCCAGAACAGCCGTTTGTGGTGCCTCTTCCGCATCAGGCAGTTCTCGACGACCTGAATCCCGGTGAACGCTTGCTGTTGGATGATGGTCAGCTTGAATTTCTGGTTATAACGCAGCAGGATGGAGACGTGACCTGCGAGGTCATTTATGGCGGCCTCCTGTCATCACACAAGGGCGTCAGCGTGCCAGACTCGACATTGAGCATCTCGTCGATCACGGATCAAGATCGCGAGCACATTCGTTTTGCGCTCGAACAAGGCGTTGATTACATTGCCATGTCGTTTGTCCGCACCGCAGATGACATTCGCGAACTACGCTGGCTGATGCGCCATCTCAAGGGCGAAGCGGCGCTGATCGCGAAGATAGAAAAGGCGGAAGCGCTGGCTAACTTCGACGCGATTCTTGAACAGTCGGACGGCATTATGGTAGCGCGGGGTGACCTGGGGGTTGAAACGCCTGCCGAGCGAGTGCCTGTGCACCAAAAGAACATCATTAAGCGTTGCAACGATGTCGGCAAGCCGGTGATCACGGCGACGCAAATGCTTCAGAGTATGATTGAAAATCCCCGCCCCACTCGCGCGGAATCAACGGATGTCGCCAATGCCATTTTCGACGGGACGGATGCGGTTATGCTCTCCGGTGAGACGGCCGTTGGCAAGTACCCGTTGCAGGCGGTGGAGACGATGGTGCGCATCGCGCTCATTGCCGAACAGTATTTGCGCGAACACAGAGAGCTTCATCACGACGAGTTGAACCTACAAACGTTACGCCGCGAACGCCAGCGCTCGGTTCCGGCAGCCATAAGCCACGTGACCAGTCAGATTGCCGATATGCTGGAGGCAAAACTGATTGTCGCGAGCACGTGGTCGGGCTACACGGCCCGGCGGGTGGCACGCGTGCGACCTGCAACGCCAATTCTGGCAGCGACGCCTAATCCGGTGACGTACCAGCAATTGGCGCTGGTGTGGGGCGTTATGCCGGTATTGGTTGAGGAATTCGAAACCATCGATCAAATGATTGACGTGGTCGTGCGCACAGCACGCGAGTCCGACCTGGTTGAGGATGATGACTTGATGGTGATCATTGGTGGCGTGCCTTTTGGCCAGGGGAGCCAGACGAATTTCTTGAAGGTCCTGATGGTGGGCGAACGCGACGCGATGAGCTAATCCATGTCGACAACTATCGAGATTGCGACCAATATCATCGGCCCAATTTTCATTATCGTAGCGATTGCGATTGTGCTCGATCGCACGATGGAGATTGACGCACGCGGGCTGTCACGCATCATTGTTTACGTATTTACACCGTTTCTGATCTTCGAAGGGGTTGCTAATTCTGACCTGGGCGGCGTGGAGGTCGGGCAGCTCGTCGTTGTAGCTTTCGCGACAGAGGTGCTGGTTGCGGTAGTAGCGTGGGGAGTGGCACGACTTGCTGGTTTTGACCGTAAGCTCACCGCGGCGTTTGTTCTTAGTTCGACATTGATTAACGCCGGCAACTATGGGCTTCCGTTGAGCCGATTCGCGTTCGGCGCTGAGGGTGAAGCGCGAGCGCTAATTTTCTTCGTGATAACGGTGGTGATCTCCTACACGCTTGGGGTTTTTCTGGCATCACTGGGCACTGCGCCCGTACGCCGGGCGCTGTTGAATGTTGTGCTCGTGCCCCTGCCATACGCGGTTCTTTTCGGCCTGATTGTGAATGTGACCGACATTAGTCTTCCATTGCCCATTGCACGCGCAGTGGGATTGCTAGCAGACGCCACGATCCCGGCTATGCTCGTTGTTCTCGGGGTACAATTGTCGCGGGCATCTATCGGGGCGCAGATCAAACCGATCTTGCTGGCATCCGGGATGCGGTTACTGGTAGCGCCGCTGTTAGCCAGTGGATTGGTGCTGATCTTGGGAATGTCCGGATTGGCGAAGCAGGTTTCCATCGTGCAGGCAGCCATGCCGACCGCCGTCATCAGCGGCGTGCTGGCGACTGAATATGACGCCGATGCTGAATTCGTGACAGCCACGATTCTGATCAGCACATTGGCAAGCATTGGCACGTTAAGCTGGTTGCTGTCGATCGTTATGTAAACAAGTTGCTGGAGAAAGATGGACGACGAAAGAGGCTCCCACTGATGACCCTTCTTGTCTTGACCTAGTCACATAACACTCGCGCGAACGGTCAGTACGTCTCGCCTTCGATGAATTCAATCGCGTCTCC
>CAZSXY010000118.1:0-5741 GCA_964611395.1 uncultured Anaerolineaceae bacterium
TTTTTTCTTTTGGGGGGAGTTGCGTGACAGGTAAAATTCATCGTATAATCAAATCATAATTTGATTTCCTTGCGACGCACTGAAAGGATGCAACATGGCCCGCAAACCTGCCGCTCAAACCGTCCACCCTGACGCGATCATCCAGGCTGCGGCCAGTGTCTTTCGCCGCAAGGGTTATCATGGCGCGAAAATGGCCGACATCGCCGCCGAGGTCAATCTCACCGCGGGGAGCCTGTACCACCACTTTCCCAGCAAGCAGGACCTGCTGATCGCGGTTCTTGATACCGGCCTGGACCGCATCACGCGTGACGTGCAGGCAATAGTTGGCGACACCAACGAACCTACCGCCAAACTGCGCCGGATCATCCGCGCGCACATTCACAGCGTGATTACCAACGCCAACATCGCCGCCGCCGTCATCTTCGAGGGGCGGACGCTGCTTGACGTGCCGGAGGTGCGCGAACGGTTCGTGGCGCAGCGCGACGCGCTGGAATCGCTCTATCGCCATGCTGTCGAGGAAGGGATCGCGGCGGGCGCGTTCCGTCCGGTTGACGTGGGCATCTTTGTCAAGACGCTGTTTGGGGCGCTCAACTGGGTGAGCATGTGGTATCGGGCCGACGGGCGGCTTTCTGGCGAGGCGATAGCCGACGAGATCGCCGGCACGTTTCTGGCAGCGTTGACCAATGATGGCGAGTCGAGCGTGATGGGTTTGTGAGCGCCCCTCGCGCCCGGTCGCCCGGATGGTTTGCAGCGAAACATCAGGCACCTTTGGCTGGCAACTCAAAACAATTCTTTCTTACCTGAGGAGGCAGACGCGTATGATCACTTTTACCCCAACAGACGAGCAGCAAATGCTCATTGACGCTGTGCGCCGCTACGCGACCAACGATGTCCGGCCTGTGGCGCACGAGGCAGACGAAGGCGGGTGTTTCCCGGAAGCGATCGTGAACACCGGCTGGGAACTCGGCATCCTGCCCGGCAACATACCCGAAGCATACGGCGGCTTTGGCGAAGCCTACAGCGCCCTGACCGGCGTCCTGGCGTACGAGGAGCTAGCCTACGGCGACCTGTCGCTGGCGATGCAGGTCATGGCTCCCGCGTTGGTGGCCGTGCCGCTGTTGCTTGATGGGACGGATGCCCAGCGCGAGGAATTCATGCCGCTTTTCCTGGACGAGACGCCCCCGCGAGTCACCGCCGCATTGATTGAATCGCGCATTAACTTCAACCCCGCCGAGCTGAAGACGACGGCTACGTTGGAGAATGGCGTCTATGTGCTGAGTGGCCAGAAGGTCTATGTGCCGCTGGCCGAGGGCGCGGAATGGATCCTGGTCTATGCGTGGAATCCGGACGCCGGGCAGGTCGATGGCTTTCTGGTACGCGGCGATGCGGAGGGTGTGGCCGTCGGCCCGCGCGAGCGGTTGATGGGCTTGCGAGCCTTGCCGACGCACCCGGTCAGGCTCGAAAACGTTCGGGTGGAGGCGGCCTACCGGCTGGGTGGCGAGGCGGGATGCAACTTCGCCCGGTTGCAGGCGCACAGCCGCGTGGCGCTGGGTGCGCTGGCGGTTGGTGTGATGCGCGGGGCGCTCGAATACGCGATCGATTATGCCAAAGAACGCGTGCAGTTTGGGCAGCCGATTGCCACCAAGCAGGCGATTGCCTTCATGCTCGCCGACTGTGCGATGGAAGTGGATTCGGCGCGGCTAATGGTTTGGGAAGCGGCCTGGATGCTCGACCAGGGCCAGGACGCAACCCGCGAGTCGTACCTGACCAAACTCACGGTCGATCGGGCGTCTGTCATGGTGACCGATAGCGCCGTGCAGACCCTTGGCGGCTATGGTTACATCCGCGAATATCCGGTTGAGCGCTGGCTGCGCAATGCACGCGGGCTGGCGACATTCTACGGCATGGCGATGGTCTAGCTGAACTTGGCGAGGTAGCATACGATGGCGATCAGTTTTGAAATCCCTGAACGCATTAAACAGAATTTGCAGATGACCGAGGCGCTGGCAACGGGCATCATGCGCCCGGAATCGCGTGCGCTGGACGAAAACGAGCACACGCGCCCCGAAACGTTCATTCAGATGACGTGGCCGGTGATGCGCGAGCAGCAGAAGCGCCAGCTTGACAAGCTCCAGGCCAAAGAAGCGGGCGAGTTGCCCGAAAAGAAAGCCAAAGGCCCCGGCATTTACGCGCTGAACATGATCTACACGTTTGAAATGTTGAGCTGGGGCGACGTGGGGCAGATGCTCTGCATGCCGACGGCGCTGCTGGCGGGGGCCGCCATTGAAGCGGTGGGAACGCCGGAGCAGAAAGAGCGGTTCCTGCGCCGCTTTGCGGAAGGCGACACGCCAGTGTGGGGCGCGATGGCGATGACCGAGCCGGGGGCCGGGTCGGACACGTCCGCGATCCAGATGACGGCGGTGCTGGACGAAGAAACGAATGAGTGGGTGCTTAACGGCGAGAAGATTTTTTGCACCAACGGCAAGCTCGCGCTCGAAGAATCGAATGGCGTCGTGGTCGTCTGGGCGACGGTGGACCGGTCGGCGGGCCGGGCCGGCATAAAGTCCTTTGTGATCGAGGCGGGCACGCCCGGCGTGACCATCGAAAAAGTCGAGATCAAGCACGGCATCCGCACCAGCGACACGGTGAGCATTGTCTTCAAAGATGCGCGTATTCCCTATGATAACATTCTCGGCTCGCCGGAGGTTCGCAAGCGGGACAGCGCTAAAGGCTTCAAGGGGGCCATGGCGACATTCGACGCCAGCCGCCCGCTCATCGCGGCTAGTGCCATCGGGGTCGGGCGTGCAGCCCTGGAGTTCGTCAAGGAGAAGCTGGCCGAAGAGGGGATCGAAATCCCCTATGGCAAATCACCCTATGAATTGACCGCCATCCAGCGCGATGTGCTGGAAATGGAGGCGCAGCTCAAAGCGGCGTGGCTGCTGACGCTTCGTGCGACGTCCATGCTGGATCACAGGCAGCATAATAGCCTCGAAGCGTCGATGGCCAAGGCGAAGGCGGGCAAGGTCGTCACCTGGGTGACGCAGAAAGCCGTCGAGATTCTCGGCCCGCTCGGTTACAGCCGCGAATGGCTGGTCGAAAAGTGGATGCGGGACGCGAAGATCAACGACATTTACGAGGGAACGGGGCAGATCAATACGCTGATCGTGGCCCGCCGCATCCTCGGCTACAGCAGCCGGGAACTGCGGTAGATCGCAGAGCAACGGCTGTGCGCAGACCATGAAAAACAACCGCCTGCGCAGAACCCGCTACTTGCTGACGGTTTACCGCGCGGCGGGGGCTGGCGCTTCTGATACGCTGATCAGTGGCAGCAGGCGGTCGACAATAGCCGGATGTCCAAACACATATACGTCATCTAGCGGTGCGAGCAAGTCGCGCCGCGTGAAGTCTACGCGTTCGCCGGACAGGAAGCGAACATCGCCGCCTTGTTTGCGCATGAACGCCAATCCCGCCGCGATGTCCCACACGTAGCCCCCGTGGGTCACGGTTGCGGCGGCGGATCCGCGCGCCGTATAGGCCAGGTGGGCTGCGGTACTGCCCATGGTCATGATGCGGGGCATGCGCACGTGGTAGTGGTTGAGGGCATCACTGCGGGCGAATACATACGTGCCCGGTGTCCATGCGCGCTTGAGGCGCTCGGTGACGTCAGCGCCGTTGCAGATGACGCGATCACCGTCGGTATATGTCCAGTCGTCCACCAGGGGGAGGTACGTCATCCCGAACTCCGGCACGCGATGATGCAACACGGCGAGCGTGATGCACCACGTCGGCAGGCCATCGACATACGCCTGCGTGCCGTCAATGGGATCAATGGCCCACACGTATTCGCGGTCGAGGTGTTCGCTGCCGAATTCCTCACCGACGATGCCATGATCGGGATACGCCTCACGGATATAGCCGCTCAGCAACTGTTCGATAGCGCGGTCGGCGGCAGTAACCGGGCTGTTGTTCGTCTTGAGTTCAACGGTTGCGCGGCCAAAGAGGTTCCTGGCAATTTCCCCCGCTTCGCTCACCCAGGCGCGAACCTGGTTGGTATCCAATGGTAATGTCAATTCAATGTCCTCTGTTATTTGAAGGTTGCAACAGTACCGAGTGTAACAGATTCTCCGGGCGATGTGGGGAAAATCCAGGTTCAATTCTTATAAAATCTGTTCAATGTGCACAACAAAGCGACAGGGACACACGCCTGTGCCCCTGCCGCTCCCGTGACCTGGCGGTTGTTGCGCGAGCTTACGCGCCGGAGACGGCGGCACTGTTCGCGACCGGTCGCCGCGACCACCAACTCGCCAGGCCGAGCACGACGAACCAGTACCCGATGTAGCTCAAGACTTCGAGCAGTGATGGGTTGTCGTTATAGCCGACCAGCGTGCGCAAGATCGCGCCACCGGTGGATTTGTCGTCGAGAAGGGGCTTGAGATTCCACACGTGCTCGGTGATGACGGGAATCCAGCCTGCTTCTTGCAGCTCGTGGATGCCGTGCGCGAACAGTCCGGCGGCAAAGACCAGCAGCAAGACGCTCGTCACATCGAAGAAGCGCCGCACGTTGAGGTGGACGGTGCTGGTGTAGATCAACCAGCCGGTCACGATGGCAGCGCCCAGGCCCAGCGTGCCGCCAACCAGCGTCGATAGCCCGTCGCTGTTTGCGCCGGCAGCCGTGAGGAATAACGCCGTCTCGACACCTTCGCGGAACACGGCGAGGAACGCGACCGAGAACAAGGCCCAGTTATGCCCCTTGCGCACGGCTACATGAAGATTGGCTTCGAGATTGCCTTTGATCTGGCGGGCCTGGCTGCGCATCCAGAAAATCATCCATGTCAGCACGGCGACGGCGAACAGCATCGCCAGGCCTTCGAAGATATATTCCGCTTGCCCTTCCAGGCTGGCCCCGATGACGTGGAGGGTGATCGCCAGCGCCAGGCTCAAGGCCGCTGCCAGGCCGGTGCCGGCCCAGACCCAGTTGTACCGGTCTTTGTGCCCCGTCTGGCTCAGGTAGCTCAGGATGATGCTGACAATGAGCGCCGCTTCCAGACCTTCGCGGAAAGTGAGTAACAGGGAAGCAATCATGTAAGGTTCTCCTCCGATGGTAAAACGCGCTTGAAATTGAGAATCATTCGCAATTGCGATTGAATTGTAAATTGTAGGCAAGACCCTGTCAATAGCATCAGCGATTGTTGTTATATTCATCACACGAGGATAGGAGCATGCACCGTGTTTCGGAATCGACTGCCTACCGGTTCGGGTACAAAAGTCGGCCCCGGCTGGCGTATAACCGATCAGCATGCGCCTGGTGTCCGGCTTGGTCACGAGGCGGACTCGCCCCAGCTCGAAAGGATGAACCAATGACCATATATCGTTTGGTGAGCATGAGCCTGGTTGTGCTCGTTACGCTGGCCGTGCTACCACTGGCCGCCGCGCAACCGGTGGCCGCTCAAGAGGGAAGTTTGCAGCTTTATCCCCCGACAGGCCCCTATGCGGTAGGGCGGTCGGCATACGCATGGGTGGATGAATCGCGCGAAGAAGTCCATACCGATGACCCGGACGACCGGCGCGAACTGCTGGTGGAGGTGTGGTATCCTGCCGATCCTGCGCCAGACGCCGGGTATGCCCCCTATCTAACCGCGCCGATGGCGGAGTTGTGGATGCAAATCTACACGCCGCCGGATGATCGCCTGCTGAACGTCCTGTCCAACGCTTACGAGGACGCGCCGCTGTCGGATGCCGAG
>CAZSXY010000118.1:5841-11675 GCA_964611395.1 uncultured Anaerolineaceae bacterium
CCTGCTGAACGTCCTGTCCAACGCTTACGAGGACGCGCCGCTGTCGGATGCCGAGACCACCTATCCGGTCATCATTCTTGATCCTGGTTTCAGCGCCGCGCCCCGCCAGTACACATTTCTGGCGGAGGAACTGGCCAGCCAGGGGTATGTCGTGTTTGCCGCGTCGCATCCTTACGTGACGACCCTGACCGTCTATCCGGACGGGCGCATCGTCGAGCCGCTGAACGAGACGCAGCTCAAGCGGGTGTGGGGCGAGGACATTATGGACGGTGAATTTTTGGGGGCGTGGGTGCCGGATGTGCAGTTCATGCTGGCCCAGATTGCCGCGCTTGATGCGGCTGATCCTGAAGGGCGCTTTACCGGACGGCTGGACTTAGACGGCTATGGCGTGATGGGGCATTCGCAGGGGGCGCGTACCGTGTCGCAGGTCTGTTTGCTGGATGCGCAATGCGCGGCGGCGATCAACCTTGACGGCGGGTATTCTGTGGAAGTGGAACTGACGTTCGACAAGCCGTATCTCCGGATTCTGGCCGATCACGGCGTGGATGTGTTCGTTGCGGCTTACGAGCAAAGCATGGAAGGGTTGGCCGGTGATTACTACGTGGCCATGATTCCCGGCACGGATCACATGAGTTTTGTCGATGCGCCGTACTGGTTGCCGCTTGTCTTTGATGTGGAGCCACCGCCAGGGCTGGTCGCGGCGCAGGTGGTGCTGCGCGATTATCGCCTGTTGTCGGTTGCCTTCTTTGACCGGTACGTGCGCGGCTTGAAGGTTCCACTGCTGGATGGCCCCATCCCAGAGCACCCGGAAATCTTCTTCCTGGAACGCGACGCGCCGATTGAGCCGCCAACCGCGGGGCAGGAGCCGCGCGTGGCGTCGCTTGAACTGGGGGCGAACCGGGGCGAACTGTCGATTGGCGAGGCGCATGTCTGGACCTACACCGGGCAGGCGGGCGAGGTCCTGACCATTCGCCTGGTGGCCGATCGCCCGGCGGGGGACACCGATCGCGAACAGCGCCTGGCGTTCAGATTGCTGGATACGCTGCTGGTGGTGCGCGCCCCGGACGGACGTTTGCTGGCGACGAATGACGACGTGGCTCCGAATGATACCAACTCGATGCTCACAGACCTCGAATTGCCTGAAGACGGCGCGTATGTGATCGAGGTGCGCTCGTGGGAGAACCAGAACGAGGGTACGTATACCCTGCTGATCGAGTCGAGTTTGGGGGAGTGACGCGCGACTCTTTTGGGTTTTGAAGGTCACCTGGGAGCTTTACGGTGTGCTGATCGATCAACCCAATGCTTTCGATCAGGCCATTGCCTTATGAACCAAAGAACTGATCGAGTTAGCATCAGGCTGCACAGCCTGAAGAGTCTTCCATGCCCGAATTTGTCGATGAGCACAGGGCTGATGCGATAGTACGCCTGCACGAGCGAAGCTGACCCCTGTGACTGTAGCAGAACATTGTCCCTGAAGTCGCGCAAAAGCTGAACTTCGGGACTTGTTGGGCCATACAAATAGGTGGCTATATAGCATCTAGATTCTGATACCTGCCAGATTGTGTTGATGGTATCATTTTCCACCAGCCTCACCTTGTTCCCAATATATGAGATCACAATCGAATCTCTGGCGGTGAGTTCGAAGTCCTTATTGCTTGAATTCGTAAACTCTATATGATGTTCGATCTCATCAAGTCCTATGAGACGGATTGAAAAATGTCGTTGATTTGTTCCTGCCTCTTTTCTTGATCGTTTCTTTCGCACTGTGCCCACTATGCTGGTAAAACATTGCAAGCATCTGGAACAGAAGAATATATACTTTGATTGGTTTTCGTTTAGTAGTCGAACTTGACTCTTCTGGCATTGGGGACAAGTAATTGTCATAACGATGGAATTCTCAATATGTCCATTGTCTGGAAGACCCACCGTCTTCACTATTGTTGATGGACGGGATGGCCCCAAGTATTCTGTATCCGCGTCAAGCCCGCGGATTAACGCGATATCCCTTTTGTCAAGGTTGAACCATTCGCCGTTAACACGTTTGTTTTTGAATAAATCATGTAGATAGGTTTCTAGATTGTGGGGATCATTGGTTTTGATTGTGTGGATTATTTCCAATCGATGAGGGGAACCGGTTTGCAAGCTTTTCACTCGGTTCTCAATAGTTCCAGTGGTCATTCCTATCTTGTAAAGTTCTCCTGATTTGATCAGGTACACGATTCCCACAGATTCGGTGGACAACGTAGTCAGTGATGCGCCTGTTTGTATGGATGCGTTTTCTTGCTTTTCATTCCGAAGTGTAGATGCTTGTTTCTGAAGACGGGTGTAGAGATAGTTTTGGGCACGATTTAAGGCCAGGGGTAGACAAGCCCCCATTCGATTCGTTATGTAGGCAACGAATAACAAAAATAATGCGATTCTCCAATCTACGAAGAATAAGAACAAAATGACCAAAGAAAGAGTTTTCCAGAACATGATCGTGTCAAGTTTCTCATCCGTTGATTTTCAAAACCATGACTTGACGTATGATCTGAGGTTTCGTGGTCAGTTCATGATTATACCATTATATTACGTCACTAAAGAAAACGCCTCCCGTTGTTGTCAGGGGAGGCGATATATTGTTGCGGCTGAGTCACTTACACCAGCGCCGCCAACCCCTCGTGGAAGCGCTGCACCGCGCACTCCGTGACCTCCGGCGGCAGCGCATACGAGAAGCGCACCCAGTGGTTCCCCTCGACAGAGAAGGCCGCGCCCGGCACAACGGCGATGCCGTGGTCTGCGGCGAGGTGCTCGCCGAGCGCGAAGCTGTCGCTCATGCCCGCGGCGGTCATCCACTTGGCGACGTTGATGAAGGCGTAATACCCGCCGTCGCCCATGATGAACCGGTAACCGTTTTCGGTCAGGAACCGGCGCATCACCTGGCGGCTGGCGTTGGTCGGGCCGATGATCGTGTCGGCGGCCTGCCGGTAGCCGATCGCGAAGGCGGCCATCGCCACCGCCTGCCCGTGAAAATGCGGAATGACCCCGTGCGAGGCGCGGCTGCTGATGAACTTGATGACCTTCTCGCTGGCCAGCAGGTGCGCGTTGCGCACGTTCGAGGCCCCCATCGATTTGGTCAGCCCGTCGAGGATGATGATCTGCTCGCGCTCGTCCGGGCTGAAGGCGCTCAGCAGGGCGTTGGCGCTCATCGGTTCGCCTTCGGTGATGTAGTGATACATCCAGTCGTAAAGCACGAAGGCGATTCCCGCTTCGAGGGCGGCTTTGCCGAGCGCGATCTGCTCGTCGAGCGTCAACGTGTGACCGGTGGGGTTGTCGGGTGACGTGATAACGATCCCGGCGATTTTGCGCCCGCCCTGTCGCTCGCAAAAGGCGACCGATTCGCGGATGCTGTCTGCGGTGTATCGCCACGCGCTGGCCTCGTCGCCCGGCGCGAGCAGCACATTTGCGCCGATGGCATACGGCCCCCAGTTGTAGCTGATCCAGGGGACACGCGAAACCATCACCACATCGCCAACCCGGCCCGTGCCCAAGCTGATCATGGCGCTGTAGGCCTTGAGCAGCGCGTCGCGCCCCCCGACGGCAGCCAACACGTTCGTTGGCCCCCAGCCAAGCGCCGGGTCAAGTCCCCAATAGTCCTCGACTACGGCGCGGCGGAATGCGTCCGTGCCATAGGGGAAGTCATAGCCTGTGCCGTGTTGCTTGACGATCGCATGCGCCTGGTCGAGGATCGCGGCGGGCACGCCCGGCAGCGACGCGCCGCCGTCACCCTGGGACGCGTCGAATATGGCGGCATCTGGCCCCCACTTCTCGCGATATTTCTTCAGCGACAGCTTGATGATGAACATGCGCGAGGGAGGGATCGCGTACTGGTTGCTGGGATACGGGTTGACCGGAACCAGGTGCTTTTCCGGCACGGCAAAACGCGGGGTATCGTGGGTTGTCATCGCTGCTCTTTCCTCCAGACCATGTGAGACGCCTGCTGGCAGTCGCCGGTGGGTGATCTCCATGATACTGAGCTTTGAGCACTTAGAGTTTGGTCAGAGGATACAAAAAGTTGCGGGGCGTTGCGATGCCAGGGCCTATGAGGATCGCAAATGGCTATGAGAACCGCGCACCAAGCGCGTTCAGGTGGCGGCGCACCCGGCGTTTGAAGCGCAGGGCGGGTTCTGGCACCATGATCGGGGCATCGGCATCGCCCAGCCAGTCCGTGACTTTGCCGCCCAGGTATAATCCCCCGTAATAGCCGCCGAGGGCGAACAGGTAGCCGGTGATCAGGTCTGGCGAGTTGTGGCGCATGGTGAGTACGGTGGAGGCGCTGATCAGCGTGCCGAGGGTGACCCAGGTGAGGAACACGCGCCGTTGGGGCCGGAAGCGGATCACAAAGCACATGTTGATCAGGGCATAAAACACGTGCTGGCTGGGGGCGGCGTTATGGGTGCTGGCGGCGGCGTCCGCTTCGTAACTGCGGCGCAACATCCGCGCAAGAAAATCAGTGCCGGGCACGTCTTCTGGCGCGGGCTTGGTGACGTAGGTCGGGAACGCGATGTAGATGGCGTACCCCGCCAGCGCCGCCAGCACCATCCCCAGCACAAATTGGCGGTATAGCCGGTTTGGCATGGTGAACATGGCCCACAAGGGAACCAATGTCGCGAAGACAAACCCAAGCGAGTAGGGGATCAGCCAGATGCCATGCGGCGTCATGTTGTTGTCGATGATGGCGATCTTCAGTTCCCAGCCGTCTGTTGGCTCCCGGAACCAGGCATTCAGCAGGTTGATCGTGAAAAACTGAAGCTGAATGATTAGCAGGCTCAGGTACAGGATCAATCGATTTTGAAACAGGTGGCGCAACAGCATCCCTGTACGTGATGCGATCATGGGCTTGTCTCTCACTACCGGGCATACATAACGACAACGCGGGGTAGCAGCACGATGCCCCTTCCAGCGGCCCTATGTTTTCCAGACACAATCAGGCCGTAATTATAAAGTGCCAGACGCAGATTGGCGACCTGCCCGGCGTGATGCCGGGCACGTGCCGCAGGCTAGGGAAGGGTCACGGCCAGCGTTTCCAGCATGGCCGTGTAGACCTGCGACCACAAATCCCAGCCATATTTCCCCGTTGTGGTGAGCCTGACCACGACGGCCCGGCCATCCGCCAGCGCAAACGCGCCAATCGTGGTGTTGACCGGCGGGTCCTGGGACGTGTCGCGCACCACGTTAATCGTCCCCTCAAGCGTTCCGGCAGACCAGGGCACAGACTCCGGCTCGTCCAGTTCTGCCAGCGCGGCTTCGACCGATGTGGCAAAATAGACCTCGAAAGTCGCCTTCTCCTTAAATTTGTTGTTGGCCGATGGCGTGATGGTGAACAATATGTCTCCGTCGCCGGTTGTGACGTCGAAATAACGTGCGGGATAGCCGATCGTGACCCCGCCGGCGGACGCTTCGCCGTCCAGGTCCATCACCAGCGGCATCGGGCACTCGTCATCACTCGGATCGCTGCACCCAGGCAGCGCACTGCTGCCGCTATCGCCAGTGTTGAGGTTTAACCCCGGCCCGGCATCCAGAATGGGTGCGCCGCCGGACAATGCGTTACCGCCGGTGGCTTCCGTCGCGGCGCTATCTTGCGGCGGATCGCCGGAGTCGCCAGCCTCATCATTGCCGCAGGCTGCCACGCCCAGCGCGATGATCAGAATTGCTGTCAGAAACCATATCCATTTGAGGTGACGCATCGTTTCTATTCCTCCCGTTGCCATAGCCATGATCCAGCACATCCTCATCGAATCGATTTGAAAGTGTACCGATTGGCCGGGCTGTGGGCAAGCACATGCGCTCGAATC
>CAZSXY010000119.1:0-7142 GCA_964611395.1 uncultured Anaerolineaceae bacterium
TAAATAATAAATGGCTGAGCCCTATTGTAGCGTATACCACCTGGGGGTTGTCAAGTTTTCTGAAGGTTTTTTTGAGAAGTTCGGGTTTTTGAGCGACCGTAGACATAGGGATGGCCGTCGGTCAGGCTTACGTTGAACCCGAAGGCCATCTCTTTTTGCCAAAACCACTGGGCCTCACTTCGATGGACAGCACAGGCAGGGGCATAGCCCCCCGTATCACTCGATTTGCCCGGTTACGGCGGCCACCAATACCGGGGTGTTGGGCACAGCGTCATAATAGGTCAGGAACCGTCCGGCTTCAGCGCTGTCTGAAGAACGCAGCTTTTCGGCCCAATTGTGACCGATTGACAGGTACAACAGCGCTGCTTTGACGGTAAATGGCCCCTCAGAATCTCCAATGTCCACCCGGTACACTATCTGGTCGCTTCCCCCGACGAAATCAACGTCATCCACTGCCCCGCCACGCGTGGCGATATCCTCACCTGCCGTGTCCTTGGCAAAGCCTTTTGGCAGCAGGCGGTTGTCTTTCAGATACCTTGCACCACGCAGCAGGGTCGTGGTCGGTAGTCCATCGACATCACCTATGACGGTTTCGTAAATCTGCACCTGGTCGGGGCTGGTGATGGTGGTGTAGTGCGGTTCGTAACGGAACGGGTCCGCGTCGTGATCATCGCCGTGAATAAACCCGTTTGCCTCATAAGCTCCCGACTCAAAGATCACCGCGCCATCTCTATCGAGCACGGTAAAGTGAATAAAGGCACGCCGTGAAGGAAATCCTGACGGAAATTTGTGCCCGGTCAAGGGGCGAATTGTGACGGCGACTTCCAGATTTGAGTCGACCAGGGTGCTGCTGTCGATGGTCATTACCGCCGCGAGGTTCTGAAGCTGGTGAATCGTGCGGTCGCGTGTGGCGGTGAAGTGCTCACTACCCGCCGTAGTCCCCATCTCGTCTCCAAATGCCGCGAAAATTGCTTGTATGTAGGCATTGCCTCCCACAAAAGCGTGTTGGAAGAACGGCTCGCGCGGTGGCCCGCCGGTGATGCTCGTGACAACGGTTCCCTGTGCGGTTGGCATGTGACAGCCCTGACACGGCAACGACGGGGCGAAGTCGCTGTGCTGCCATTCGAGGTACGGTGTTTGTTCCGGAAATTCCCCGACGACTTCGCCAGTGTTATCGATGTAGGGCGTGTAGAGCGTGTGGCATGCGGCGCACAGTTCTGCCTGCCCGGTATGTTCGGCCTGGACGGGGATATAGCCCGACGCCCCGCCCATCATAGCGGACAGGGCGGGTGAGACATCAAATTGGCTGTACGAGGGACGTTCTCCTTGAGGATAGTCCGGATTGATCACATACCCGCCGCTGAAGCTCTCCGGCGTGCCCAATCGATCCGCTTCGACCTGGTGGCACACTGTGCAGGAGACGCCGTCCATAGCCAGCGTATGCAGGGAATTGTCAGGGTTCAAGAACCCGTCGTCAAACATCAATCCCGGCTGATCCTGCAAATGCACAGTGGTACGCGCCATGGGCATATGGCACGTTGTACACTTGTCTTCAATAATCTCTTTGAGGTGAGGGGCCCCATTGATTTCGGCGCGCACGGTCGCCAGCCAGTAGGGATCGCGTGCGGCGTTAGCCATCATGGTTGAGCGCCACATCATATCAATGGATACGTCTTGCCCCGCCTGATCCACCATGTTCGTGTGACAGGCCGCACATCGCCCCGACCCGCTGAAAAGTTCACTACGATCGGTGGGAAGAGACAGGCCGGGGAATTCATCCGGGCCTTGGGCAAATGTTGATCGAGCCGGGCGTTGGTAACTGAATACTGTCAAACCGGCTAACACCAGGCATAGCACAATTAGGATTGAAACTCGTTTTGTGTTCACAGCTATCTCCTGATCGACAGCCTGTTACTTCAGCGAGTCCGCATAGGGCCATCCTTCTTGCAAAAACAGCAAAAATCTCGAACAGGGGCCTGGCCAGACCCCTGTTTGGTGACTTGTTGAAACGTGCCGGTCGCTTAGATAACGAACGACAGGATCACCAAAACGACCATAAAGGCGGTTGCCAGAATACCCATTTGCCGCAAGTCTGAAAACACATAAGCGTATTCACTGCGCAGGTCTACGGAGCCGCTGCTGGCTTTGGTCGCCTGGGTACGCTTGGTGGTTATAGGGGTGGGGGTGGTGGCCGCTTGAGCTTGAGGCGCAGGAGCTACGCCGGCCTCTTCCAGCTCGCGGCGGGCACGCGCAAGGGTTTCAGCCGGCAGATTGGGTCTACGGGTTTTCTTAGTCATGAGAACAGGATGTCTCCTTATAGGTCAAGCCTTAATCTCGCCGGGCATAAGTGTAGCGCTAGCGCTCATTTTCCACCAGTTTGCCGAAGACAACCATGCGCTTGTTGTCAACGCGGTACGGGTGGCAGGTGATCAGCGTGACGATAGGCTCGTTGCCGCGATCCAGGACCCAGACATCGCTCGGTTCCACCACCTGCTTGTCGTAGACTTCGTAGGTATACCAGCGCGAGTCATTGGCCTGGACGCGGATCTTGTCTCCGGGTTCCAGGTATTGAATATCCCGAAATATCTCGCCGAAAATGTCGTTATGCGCCGTGAACACCATGTTGCCGCGTTCACCCGGATTGGCGCTCCCCAGGTAGTGACCCACGCCTTTCTGCAAGCTATACCAGTCGTCGCCGCCATAAATCGACGCGTCGATTTGAACTTTGGGGGTGTCAATCACAATGCGGACGGGGCCACTGGGCAGGGGCGTCAGGCGTTCGGCGCGGGGAGCTGTGAGTTGTGCCATCGCAACCGGGCGGATGCTGGGTGGAAGCTCTTCCAGGTTAAAGGCCCCCTGGCCCCCCGTGATGTCCGGCGAATAGTGGCCGCCCGGCAGCACGTAGTCGGACAACCTGATGCTCAACTCCGGCAGCGGCGTGGGGGTAATGCGCATGGCTTCGGCATCGCGTTGAATGTCGGCTGATTTCTTTTCCAGCGCCTCGATTTTGTCGCTTTCGATGATCAAGAGATAAGCGCCGAGCGCCAGTACCACGACGACGCCCACGACTGCCAGCACTTCAATCACCAACAGGATCGTGTCCCAGACCTGGCGGCGACGCGAGCGCGGGGCCGCTGGCGTGGCAGCATACCTGCCCGCGATGGGGGCCGGTTGCTGGTGTCGGTCTGGCTCCTGGGGGCGTTTGGTCTTGATTTCATCTTCAAAACGCGGGATATCATCGGTGATGTCATAAGTCACCGGTGGTTCTGGCGGCGGGACATCGCCGGCAGCTTCGTGTCGTTGAGGCGGTGGCGGGGGCGGTTCGGGCAGTGTGTCGACCGGTGAAGTGACCACCACCCGGCGGCCCTGGGCCTGCAAACGTTGAAAACGCTCCTGGCGCGCTTCTCGCTTACGAATGATCAGAATACGCTCTAGTTCTTCGATGGTCAGTTCATCGACAGATCGTTTATCACGCATACCAATAATCCTGATTCCACCTGCAAGTAAACGTTCGTTGGCAGCTTGTCTGGCATAAGTATAGCATGCCTGGGCGTGAGCACGAGGACGTTGCCGGGCCTCTATCCTCGTATGGGTTGCTTTATTTCGCATCGCCGTTTCGCTATACTGTAATTACGTGTTATCTGATTGTTGGTCATCGAGTTCATTCCCTGCACGGAGTCCCCGCTACCGCTTGGTGCATCACCGGGGGCAGCAGGCCAACCAGCGAGATCCAACACAATATCTGAAGACGACCAGGTGCCTGCCGAAAGCGACAAGTACAGAGGAGTTGCCATGCTTGATAATGAACTTCAGATCGCGGTGATTGGAGCCGGTCATGGGGGCAAGGCGATGGCTGCCGAACTGGCGGTGCGCGGGTATACCGTCCGCTTGTACAACCGCAGCTACGAGCACATCGAAGCCATCGCTGCGCGCGGCGGCGTCGAGGTCACGCTGGAAGATGGCCAACAAATATTTGGGCGCATCCCCTATGTCACGAATGACATGGCCTATGCCCTGAGCGGTGCGAAGCTGATCATGGTTGTGGTTCCGGCGTCGGCCCACCGCGACATTGCCCTGGCTTGTGCTGCCCACCTGGAAGATGGGCAGATCATCGTTCTGAATCCGGGGCGCACTGGCGGGGCGCTCGAATTTCGCCATATGCTTCAGCAAGAAGGCTGCACGACCGACACGATCATCGCCGAGGCTGAGACGTTTGTCTTTGCCAGTCGCAGCATTGGCCCGGCACAGGCGCGTATCTTTCGCCGGAAAAACACCGTTCCACTGGCGGCGTTGCCATCGAGCCGGACGGAAGAGGTACTTGATATTTTGCAGGAAGTCTATCCCCAATTTATTGCTGCTCCGAATGTTCTATATACCAGTTTGAACAATATGGGGGCCATCTTTCATCCCGCATTGACCCTGCTTAACGCGGGATGGATTGAGACCACCAGTGGCGATTTTCAGTTCTATATTGACGGCGTGACTCCCTCTACCGCTCTGATCCTGGAGCGGCTGGACCGCGAGCGCGTCACGGTCGCAATGGCGCTGGGTGTCCACGCGCAGACGGCCCGCGAGTGGCTAGAGAGGGCTTATTCGGCGCATGGCGATAACCTCTATGAGGCTATCCACGACAACCCCGGCTATCGTGGCATTCGCGCCCCGCGCGCTCTGCGTCACCGTTACATCTTTGAAGACGTGCCGTATAGCCTGGTGCCGATAGCCGAACTGGGCAAACGCTTTGGCGTGGACGTGTGGGGGATGGAGGCCATGATCCAGATTGCGTGCGTGATCGACGGGGTGGATTACCGTCACCGGGGTCGTACGCTCGACAGGATGGGGCTGGTTGGCCTGTCCCTGCGCGAAATTACCCGCCTCGTCGAGACCGGAAACCCCGATCCGCCCCCACCTGATAGCACGCACCATCGTTGAGACCGTGTGCCATCTGGTCATTGCTGTCATTCTGACTCATTCATCTGTCGGAGGTTACCATGCATCGCACCGCGGGAAAAGTGCTGGCCGGGTGTCTCGGTAACTGTGTCCACGTCGCCGGTGTGACGCGCTTCCTGGCTATTGCGGAAGAAGCGGGGTACGAGACCTCTTTCACCGGCCCGGCCACCGACCTTGAATCGTTCGTCGATGCGATCGTCGCTTTTGATCCGGACGTGATCGGCGTGAGTTACCGCCTGACACCCGACAACGCGCGCACGCTGCTGCGCGACCTGCGCGGGATGTTGGACGCGGCGGGGATACTGGGCCGGAAGCGTATCTTCTTTGGCGGGACTCCGCCGGTGGCTGCCGTCGCCCGCGAATTCGATTATTTTGACGCGGTGTTCTCCGGCCAGGAAGCCCCGCACACGGTACGGCTGACGCTCGAAGGACGTACCGCCGCACAACAAGGGGCGGATGTGTTCCCGCAGCGGGCCGTTGATCGCATTCGCTGGAAGGCTCCTTACCCAATTCTGCGCCATCACTTCGGCATCCCCGCCCGCTCCATTGATCCGACCGTTGAGGGCGTCGCGCAGATTGCCGAAGCGGGCGTGTTAGACGTGATTTCGTTGGGGGCCGACCAGGACGCGCAAGAAAACTTCTTCCGCCCGGCGCAGCAAGACCCTAAGAGCAAAGGAGCGGGGGGCGTGCCCTTCCGCAGCGAAGATGACCTGCGGCGGTTGTACGAGGCCAGCCGCCGGGGGAATTACCCGTTGATGCGGTCATATTCCGGCACTGCCGATCATCTGCGCTATGCCGAATTGCTGGTGCGCACCATCGACAATGCGTGGTGCGCCACGTCGCTGTTCTGGTTTAACGCGATGGACGGGCGCGGCCCGTCACCGCTGGCCCAATCGATCCGCGAACACCAGGCGTTGCTGGCGTGGCACGGTGAGCGGGACATTCCGGTAGAGGGCAACGAGTCCTATCATTGGGGAATGCGCGATGCGCCGGACGTGGTGGTGTGTGCGTCGGCTTATCTCTACGCGTACAACGCCCGGCACTACGGCGTGCGTGACTACATTCTGGCGATCATGCTCCAAAGCCCGCCCCACCTTTCGAACGCGATGGACCTGGCGCGGGCACTAGCGATCATCGAATTGACCGATCAGTTCGCCTCGGACGATTTCCGCGTGTGGCGGCAGACGCGCACCGGATTGTTGAGCTACCCGGTAGACCCGCGCCGGGCGCGCGCGCACCTGGCCCAGAGCACCATGTTGCAAATGGCGCTGCGCCCGCACATCATTCATATCGTGGGGTACACGGAAGCCGATCATGCTGCCACCGCCGACGAAGTGATCGAAAGCGCGCTCATGACGCAGGAAGTCGTCGAAACGGCCCTGCGCGGCAACCCTGATATGACGCATGACCCGGCTGTCCAACGCCGCAAGCAGGAATTGATCGCCGAAACGCTGCGGCTGATCGATGCGATCCGGGCGCTCGGAACCGGCGACGATGATCCTCTCGTTGATGCGGACGTGCTGGCGCGGGCGGTCGCCGAGGGGCTGCTTGATGCGCCCCAACTGGTTAACAACCCGTTTGCGCCGGGGCGTGTGCGCACGCGCAGCATTGACGGGGCGATCTGGGCCGTCAACGAAGCGGGCGAACCACTCGATGAAGCGAGCCGTCTTGCGTTGCTGCGAGCGCACTCTGCACCCCGCTCCTGAACACCGACCGGATGATTCGCGTGTAGCTCCTGTGTGGTCTTGCGTTGGCTAACTTGCTATAACCTGAGGCATCCCCCGTGCCCGTACCAACCCAGCCACCGCCAGATTTTGCAGGAGCAACTCACCATGCGAACTACCCCAACTTACTTGTATGGGGCGCTCATTGTGGCGCTCATAACCGCGCCACTCATGGGCCTGCTTTATGTAGGCGAACAACTGGCCGATCTGCCATTCCCCCCTTTTGATCTATTCGATTGGTTGGCGCGTACCCTGCCGGGCGATGTGATCACGCGCGGCATCGAAACGATGGTTGACACGATTCAGCGCCTGGACCTGGGCGAGACTTCCAGCGCGGCGAAAACGCTGGAAACGTTGTCGGCGCTGGCTTTTTTCTTTACCGGTGGGTTTGTGGTGGGGGTGATTATCTTCGGCGCGTACCAGGTCGCACGATCGCGCCAGCGCCTCACCCGGTCGCTGTGGCCGGGCGCT
>CAZSXY010000119.1:7242-11639 GCA_964611395.1 uncultured Anaerolineaceae bacterium
CTGGATGAACTCAGGGATGATTTTGATCCCATGAACCGGTATGTGACCCTGGCCTGCATCTCAAACCCGGTTGGCGGCGACCTGATCAGCACCACTCTCTGGACGGGAGCCAGCCTGCGCGACGTGCTGGAACGGGCGGGCCTGAAAGCGACCGCGACCCACGTCAAGATCACGAGCGCAGATGGCTTCTACGAGACAGTGGCGATCAAGCTGATCTACAGCGAGCGCCGCGTCATGCTGGCGTATAACTGGGACGGCATCCCCTTGCTGCACAAGCACGGTTTTCCGTTGCGCATTTACATCCCCGACCGCTACGGGATGAAACAGCCGAAGTGGATCACCGATATCGAAGTCGTGGATCGTGACGAAGACGGTTACTGGGTCGCACGCGGTTGGGACAAAGACGCGATCATGAAAGCAACGGCGGTCGTGGATGTGGTGGCCAGCGATATGACCGCCGACCAGGGCGGGGTCACCGTTGTGCCGGTGGGAGGGATCGCTCACGCCGGTGCGAAGGGAATTTCCACTGTCGAGGTGCGTGTCGATGATGGCCCGTGGGTGGCGGCGCAACTGCGCCAGCCGCTTTCCGATACGACGTGGGTGATCTGGCGCTACGACTGGCCGTTCGAGCCGGGGCGTCACACGTTTGCGGTGCGTTGCACCGACGGCGACGGCACGCTCCAGGACGAAGCGCGGGCCGGTTCGCACCCCAGCGGCGCGACCGGAATCCATAAGGTGACGCGCAGCCTGTAAAGCGTTGGATTACGCTTGGCCGTGATGGTCGTGCTGGTGATCGTCTTGCGCTTCGAGCAGGCTTGCCAGCGGCAGCGCCTCACCGTCGGCGGACAGGTCATCCAGCAGGCGCTCTTTTAGCGCGTGGCGCTCGTCGTCGTTGAGCAACTCCAGCAGAAGCGCGAGGCGGGTATCGTCGCCCGTCGAGCGCTTCGCTTTTTCGCGGGATTCTGCCGTTTCATCGACCAGGCTCAAGCCCCACACCAGCCAAAGCGCCAGCGTGGAGCCGAACGCCGCCAACACAGCAATACCGGTAATTAACCCGCTCCCGGCAAGCACCTCTACCAACGCCACCGAAACCCAGATGAGCAGGGATGCTGCCACGAGCGCCCCTGCGCGGTTCAGTTCGTGCATGGGGTATATCCCCCCTTCAGCATCACTTTACCTGTAATGTGAACACCATGTCACTTTGTTCTACGCATAACACCGGTGGCGGTTGCATGCTGCCCGGCGAGCCGCCAGCCACACGCAGGGCGCTCGTTGTAGCACTTTCGTTGTGAGTCCGGTAGAGTAGACGCCGGTCGGGGCCACGCCCCCCTTTTTCGACACATAAACAGAACCGGACGATGAGCGCCATAGCCAGCGACACCACCAGCACCCCTCCCCGTGACCAGCCTGTCGATAGCACGCCGTCCGAAAGCATGGCGCGTGCCACCGGCGTGATCGCGTTGGGGAACGTTGCCAGCCGCGTGTTGGGGTTGGCCCGCGAGATCATGCTGTCGACACTGTTTGGCGCAGGGGCGGCGGTCGATGCCTTCAACCTGGCGATTATCGTCCCGCGCAGCCTGTATGACCTGTTGATCGGCGGGCACGTCAATTCGGCGCTGGTGCCGGTGCTGAGCGAGTACGCCGCCGCCGATGACCGCCGGGACCTGTGGGAACTGGTCAACGCGCTGCTGGGCATCGTGGTGATCGCCCTTTCCATTTTGATCCTGGCGCTGGAGTTGCTCGCGCCGCAGATCATTGGCGTGGTTGCCAGCGACGACGCCACGCCAGAAGTCGTCGCCAAAGCCACCGACCTGTTGCGAGTCACCGCCCCGGCGTTGATGTTTCTCAGTCTGTTCGCGGTTGTGTCGGGGTTGCTCTATGCGCTGCGGCGGTTTTCGTGGCCTGCTTTCGCCTCAACGGTATTCAACGGCACAATCGTGCTCGTTACCGTGGTGTTGTACAGCAGCCAGGGGATCACGGCGGCAGCCGTCGGGTGGTTGGTGGGGGCCGTAGTGCAACTTGCGCTCCAAGCGCCGGGTTTGCGCGACGCGCGCATCCGCATCCACGTGCGGGGCGTGTTTGCGCACGCCGGGGTGAAGCGCATCGCCCTGCTGTACCTGCCCGTGATGGCATCGCTGGCGCTCGATGTGCTGGTCAATCGCCCGTTCTCGTACAACCTGGCTTCGGGTACAGGGGAAGGCAGCATCTCCTATATGGCGTGGGCAACGACGCTGATCCAGTTCCCGCAAGGGCTGGTTGCGCTGGCGATCTCGGTGGCGATCCTGCCGACTCTCTCGCGCCAGGCGGTAGATCGCGCCGACGCGACCCTGCACCAGTTCAAGACCACGCTGGGGCAAGGGCTACGGCTGGCGCTCGTGTTGATCATTCCGGCGGCGGTGGGATTGTTCGTGCTGGCCGAGCCGGTTGTCGGCCTGATCTTCGAGCACGGCAAGTTCAATGCCGTTGACACGGCCTACACCACGCTGGCGCTGCGCCTGTACCTGCTGGGGCTGCCCTTCGCGGCCGTCGACCTGTTGCTGGTTTTTGCCTTCTACGCGCGCCAGAACACGCTCACCCCCGCCGTGATCGGCCTGGTCAGCCTGATCGCGTACATGGTCGTGGCGCTTTATCTGCTGCCCTGGTACTCGTTCTTCGCGCTGATGATCGCCGATTCGGTCAAGCACGTGGTGCATACCGGCATCTCGGCGTACCTGCTGGGGCGCGGCATGGGGGGCTACAGCGGGCAGCGGTTGCGCCGCACCGCCGGACGCACGGCGCTGGCAGCGGCGGGCATGGGGGCGTTGACCTATGGGGCGCTGGTCATGCTGAGCGCAGGATTGCCGGAAAACGCCGTTGGCCGGGCGATCATCGTGTGCGGCGCGGGCGGCATTGGCGTGGTGTCGTTCAGCGTGTTCGCGTCGCTGCTGCGGCTGGACGAATGGCGCTGGCTCCGCGCGTTGGTAAGGCGGCGTCTGCGGGGGTAATGGGGGCGTTACTGGTTCTGCATGATGCGCCCGGCCTTGTCTTGCCCCGTTTCTTCGACTTTACGCGTGTGTCCGGTTGTGCTATGCTGCGAACAACCAGACGGTTTTTGTGGTGTTGGCGTGATATCATCCCTGCGCCCACCCCCCGGACTTCGTAAGGAAATGGAACCATGATCACGCCCAATGAACTGTCTCAAAGCCCGTTTTTCGCCGGTTTGCCCGAAGATTATCTCGCTCGTTTTGCGGCTCTGGCCGAAGAAATCACGTGTTCGGCGGGAGACGCACTCTTTCGCGAGGGGGAGGAGGCGAGTCGCCTCTACCTGCTGATTAGCGGCAAGGTGAACATCCAGGTGCAGCCCACATCTTTACAACAGCCGCTCACGATCGTGTCACTTGGCACGTTTGGGCAATTGGTAGGCTGGTCGGGCTTCATGCCACCCAATTACTACACCGCCACCGCCGTCTGCCAGGAAGATTCGCGCCTGTTGACGTTTGATGGCATTGTCTTCAACCGGATCATTGAAGAAAATCCGGCGCTGGGTCTTATCGTCATGCGCCGCATCGCCGGGGTGATCAGCCAGCGGTTGCGCAATATTCAGGGCATTGTGCTCAAGGGCCTGTATCACCACGACGAGCAATAGCGGCGGTTACCTCCCAACGGTTTATGAACGAATTTTGCTCATCGCTGAGATGTAGGGGGCGCGAAGAAACGCTTTTTTCACTCCGTATGCTTTGCGCCCTTTGCGGTTACCTTTTCGTGTGAATGATTCGGCCCTATGAATGCGTCTCGGATCGGTGGCAGGGCCGCCGCGCGCTTTGTATAATCGCGCCGATGTCACGCACCGACCGAGGATAAGCCTTTGACCGAGCAACAACCCAAACCGGTTTCACCCGACCGCTACACCGAAGAATATTTCCTGACGGCCTGCGAGGGCTATGAAGACTTTATCACCAGCGATGGTGAAAATCTCTCGCGCCGTCTCAAGGCCGCTTTTGAACTGGCCGCCATCGAGCCGGGGATGAAAGTGCTGGATGTTGCCTGCGGGCGCGGCGAGATCGTGCGCCACTGCGCCCGGCTGGGCGCGGATGCTTACGGGTTCGACTATGCGCGCGCGGCGATCAAGCTGGCGCGGCAGGTGATCGCGCGTGAGCCGGATGATGCAACGGGGATGATGGCCCTGGTGCAGGCTGATGCCAAGTACTATCCATATCCCGCTTGCGCGTTTGACCGCGTGTTGATGTTCGACATTGTGGAGCATCTCCACCCCTGGGAACTTCGCACCGCGCTCCTCGAAGCGCACCGCGTGCTGAAGGACGACGGCATGCTGATCATCCACACCGCGCCGAATGTGTGGTATGACCGTTACGCGTATCCGGTGGTGCGGCAGTTCCGGCGGTTGCTTGGGCAGGGCG
>CAZSXY010000120.1:0-11369 GCA_964611395.1 uncultured Anaerolineaceae bacterium
GAACTTGACCCCTCAGCAGGTTCAAGCGCTCACTGTTATCCCGAACTGAGGTTACTAACACCCCTTCTGATGTTCCGACACTCTCCATGACATAGGTGCGCAGGTCATCTCGCACGCCATCGACATCCCAATCTGCTGTGCTCAGCAGACGCTGTATTCCATCCGGTGTTGCCTCACCCGCAAATTCGGCGTACTGCCAGCCATTTTTGCGCGGGATGTCACTCGTCAGCCCCTTCAAATAAGCCGCTGCTCGTTCGCGCGGTTCCGCACGCGTAAACCGCACGCCTATTCGTTGTCCCAGCCGCTCAAGATCCCTTCCCCAAGCTTCAACTGCTTCCAACTCTGGCATGCTTCGCTCACAGATTTCTCACCGGACGTGAGCCTCCATTCTGTCTCACTAAGTGCGGCTGTAGTACTAGATGAGGCTCGATCCCAGCAAAGGCGCAATCATCGAACAGGGTGAGCATAACGGAAATTTGGTGTTGATGCGCAATAGTCAAAAGATGATCTACCCGTTGTATCAAGCCCTGCCGATCGTTCTGCCAAACGAGGAACTGGATGAACACGCGAATGCTGTTGATGCCTGCCTCATGTGCCCATCCTAGCTCCTGTCCAATTGTGTCGGGATCGAACGTGTCATCTTGCCACATTTCGGTCGAATTAATAGCCGTTCTCGGCAGGTAATTGCAGCCGCAAATCGGGTCTTGTTCATCGTACGACTGCCAGGTTTTCCCGGCAGGCCATTTCCCTGCCACGCGACTGCTTCCAGATTGGTAGAAACGCTTGCTCATCAGGCAATTGGACAGATCACAGCCGTCACGGAATGTGGTTCGAAAGCAAGCGTCAACTGGTTGGTGTTGGTTTGGACCTGATCGTGGTGCGTGACGACTTGTTCGGGTGTCTCAAAGGTGTTCTTGGCTTTGATGTGCGGGCCGTTGGTGACACGAACCTGTGCGGTGTCTGCAAACTGACCGTTTATCAACCTTATGTGTGTCTCGGCAGCAGTGTCTTCAGACCGGTTGATCACAAACAGAACCAACTCCTTCTTGTCGGCATTCAAGGTGGCCGTCACATCCAAAACACGCAGACCGGTATGCTCGCCGCCCTCGAAGGTGTCGCCATCCCAGTGAATATCCAGGGCTGTAGGACCACACAAGGCGCTGAATAACTCGAATGGATAGAAGATGGTCTGCAATACCATGCCGTCCGGTTTAGTGTAAATCGGCGCGAGCACGTTGACGATCTGGGCGATATTCGCCATCCGCACCGAGCGCGCATGGCGAATGAAGGCGTTGAAATGCATGGCGATGATCAGCGCGTCTTCCAGCGTGTAAATGACGGCGTTGTGCCCCCCTGTATCCATTTCGCGGCGATGCCAGACATTCCATTCATCAACAGCCAGGTGTATCGGGCGCTTGATGCCCTTCTCCAACCGGATTGCGTGGATGAGTCCCTCGTACGCACTCAGGCGCTCCTCAAAGAGCTCCGACAGAGCCATAAACGCGGCGAAATCGTTGTCGGGATTGTCCACGTACCAATGTACAGCGATATAGTCGATCAGATCGTGCGCTTGTTCCAGCAGCAGTTGTGTCCGCTCGACAAAATCGGCAGCTCCCCAGTTCGACACCCCGTTGGCAATAAGCTTGATATCGGGGTCAACCCACTTCATTACTTTGCCGAACTCGGTTGCAGCGCGTGCATACTCTGCCGGAGTTTTGAAACCAATTTGCCAGGGGCCATCAACCTCATTGCCAATGCCCCAATACTTGACGCGATGGGGTGCATCGTAACCGTGTTGGCGGCGCAACTTGACTAGCGCAGTGTCCTGAGTACCGTTGCAATATTCAACCCAATCGCGCGCTTCGCGCATGTCACCGTCACCACAGTTCACCACAAGATAGGGTTCGGTGTTGATAGCGCGGCAAAATTCAATGAATTCGTTGGTGCCGAACTGGTTCGACTCGATGGTGTGCCACGCCATGTCCATTCGAACCGGGCGGTTTTCACGCGGCCCGACGCCATCGCGCCAGCGATAGCCGGACACGAAGTTTCCTCCCGGATAGCGCATGACGGGCATATTCAGACGACGCAGTGCTTCCAACACGTCGGTACGCAATCCTTTTTCATCGGCTAATGGCGAATCAGGATCGTAAATGCCGCCATAGATGCATCGCTCCAAGTGTTCGGCAAAACCCCCGAAAATATAGCGGTCAATTGGGCCGATGGTGCGTTCAAGATTAATGTCTATACGGTTCAACGTACTTTCTCCTTATCAGCGATTTTCTCCGCGCAGACTTGCGATTATCCAGGTATGGTTTCCGTTGACGCTATTCCGGCATCACCGTGATACGGATTTCGGGGTCACGACCATAACGACCGGCGCGTGCGCCAAATAGTGTTAGCCCGCCTTGATTCTTGGCATCCTCTTTGACTTCGAAGCGCACAATAAGCGTCTGTTCAGCCTGGGCACGTTCCCGGATGGTTGCCAGTTGTGACGTTGACGCGGTGGCTTCCATCCAATAACCATGTTCTCCGACTCCCAGGCCATTCAGGCGAGTGAGTGCGCCCAGGGCATTGATCGGACGATTGGGAATTTGCCAGGTGGCAAGTTCGACGCCGTTCACGCTCATCGTGATCTCTGAGGGATAGCCCAAATCCTCGGCGGCCTGAACCGGCCAATCGGGCATGGAGCCAACTTCGACAGCAAGTGTCAAGCTTTCCCATGTTTCATCTTCTGGCGATGGTAGTCGATATTCCACGTACCCGGTGCGTCCACCTTCGAGTATCTGAAGCATGCCATCCAGGCGTCTGCCGTGCGGTCCGACTGGAAAAGTCTCAGCAGTATAGTCGTCTAACGTAATGCGCAAAATGTGCTGCGGGTGTCCTTCAACGGACTTGATCTCGGCACGCGGCAACGCGCTCTCGAAAATCTCAAAATCCAGATAGTTTTGGGCGCGTAATCCGCCGTCGTCGTCCAGCACCTCAAGCCAGAGCTTGACTGGCCCTTGCACGCCGGGCACTGTCAGTGTGATCGATTCGAGATTGGTCACAGAGAAGGGCTCTAGTACGATGTCATCGTAACTTCCCTCGACCAAAACGGCTGGCGTTGGCTCGATGGTTTCTAGCCGCCAGCGTACCGTACCGGACGACAGCGCAGGTAGCCCGTATGCGCTGACGAAGATGGGGACTTCCAGCGTGTCGCCGGGCTTGAGGGTCACATCCCCGCGATAGTCGAAACCGGCGAAGTCTAGATCATTGATCATCGCTAGATCGTAACCGAAGTCTTTAGGCGTACGGTCATAGCGAGCGTACCCGGCCATCTCATGTTCAATATCGTACAACTCCGTATACGTGTACCCCACCACGCCGCCATGACGACGAATTTCGTTGGTCTGCCATTTAAAATCCCATGAGCGATCATCGACCCAACCCGTCCCATATTCGCTCATCATCAGTGGTTGACCGCTGTATTTGCGGCCAAAGGCGAAGAAGGGGTGTCCCAAGACCTGAAGCGTCATGGGGTCATTTTCGAGCAGAGTCATGACCCCGCGCCATTCGGTGGAGTCACCGGTGTATACATGTGAGTCGGCAATGTCAGTCTTGACGTGCCGCCAGCCAGAATTGTCCACAACCAGACGGGTTGGATCCGACGCTTTTATCTGATCATAAACGTCAATCAGGTGCTCCTGAATCGCGCGGTCACTACGGAACTCTAGCCCCCACGATTCATTGTACGGACACCAAATCACAATAGAGGGGTGATTGTAATCCCGCTCGATCATGGCGCCCATATCGCGCATTAAACGCTCACGCGCCAGTTCAGTGAACGAAACCGGACTGGGACCATCATTCCACAGCAGTAGGCCCAGGTGATCGGCCCAGTAGGCCCAGCGTGGGTCC
Organism: uncultured Anaerolineaceae bacterium; assembly: GCA_964611395.1. GTDB lineage: Bacteria > Chloroflexota > Anaerolineae > Aggregatilineales > Aggregatilineaceae > CAZSXY01. Next base: position 3,901 of record CAZSXY010000120.1, read on the forward strand.
TCAATCTTGATGTGCATCCGCAAGCCATTCAGCCCAATGCGTTTGGCATACTCGATATCTGATCGCAGGGCCTCATCGCTGGGTGCGGTGTACAGGCCCTCTGGCCAGTAACCCTGAACCAACGCCGACATCAGGTAGATCGGGCGTCCATTCAGTAGCACATCACGCCCGTTGACCTCGATGCTGCGCATCCCGAAATAGGTGTGGACCACATCAGCCTCGCCGTTAGATGGGCCGAGCGTGAGGTCTACCTGGTAGAGGTGCGGTGTATCGATGTCCCATAACAACGGTTCTGGCAAGTCGATGGGGAACGTCACTGTCTGTGATCCGCCTGTGGCGAACGTGAGCGGCTGAACATGCGAAAACGTGCGGCCGTCTGGTGCCTGAACATCGACGTGCAGCTCCAGATCACCCGGTGATGGCGATGCGATTTCTATCTCGAACAGGGCCCGTTCATTGGGAACGTCAGGGGTGATGTGGGCGCGTTGAATGTAAGCTGCCGGGCGTGCTTCCAACCAAACTGTTTGCCAGATACCGCTCACGGTTGTGAAGTCCACATCGTCCCAGGGATCGGGTGGATTGTTGCGCTGTTTGCCATGCGGGATTTCCCATAGATTGGCCGGATCATTGACGCGTACCGTAACGACGTTATCACCCGGTTGCAGGTAGTCGGTGATGTCGAACTCAAACGGTGTATACCCACCTTCATGTGCGCCAACAAACTGTCCATTGATCCATACTTCCGCGAAGTAATCGACCGCACCGAAATGCAACACGGTGCGCTGATTCGTCCAGGAATCGGGTATGGCGAAGGTTCTGCGGTACCAGGCGACTCCGGTATGCCGCCGGTTGTGGATGCCGGAAAGCTCGCTCTGCCAGGGGAAAGGCACAACAATAGCGTCCTGGATGGTGCTGCTCTGTGGGGCAAACCATTCTGCGACCAGACCCTGGTCGTCGGGATCGAACACAAAATCCCAAGTCCCATTGAGGTTCAGCCAGGCGTCACGCTGAAAAATCGGACGCGGGTATTCGGGGCGGGGAAGATCATTGTTCATGGTCATCTCATTTTCTTGTGCAAACGAGGCACTAGCCAACACAGTTAAGATCATCGTTAAAGCAAAAACTGTCGGAGAAAGTCGCTTAAACATCATCTCACTCGTTGTAGTAAACCCAGCGACGCGCTAGCATAAACTGGGCAATCGTAAAGACCATAATTACGGCTGCCAGAATCCAGGCTATAGCCGAGGCATAACCCATCTCAAAGTAGTGGAATCCGTTCATCCAGATATAGTAGATGACCGTGAGCGTGGCCCAATGTGGCCCACCGCCAATGGCTCCCGGACTGTTGCTGCGCGTCATCAAGTGAATCTGAGCGAAAACCTGAAATGTGCCGATGATGCTGGTGACCACGATGAAGAATGTGGTAGGGGTCAACATCGGCCATGTGACATGTCGAAAACGCTGCCAGACACCTGCGCCATCAATGGTGGCCGCTTCCAAAAGCTCGCGCGGAACGTTTTGCAGCGCAGCGAGATAGAGCAGCATGTTGAAACCCAGGCCGCCCCAAACCCCCATGATGATGAGGGCAGGCTTGGCCCAATCCTCACTTCCCAGCCAAAGTGGGCCATCGATCCCCAGATAGTTCAACACCACATTCAACAAACCAAACTCAGGATTGAAGATCCAGCGCCAAAGAATAGACGTGGCGACAACAGAAGAGACAACCGGCAAAAAATACAGAGTGCGAAACAGACTAATCCCTTTGATGTTGCGGTTCATCGCCATAGCCAACATGAGCGAAAAAGCCATGCCGATCGGAATGCCGATCATGAGGTAGACCGTGTTCTTGAAGGCGATTGGTACGAGGCGATCTCGGTAAAGAACCTTGTTGTAGTTCTCCAACCCAACATATTCGGGTGGTGAGAGCGCATCCCAATCGAAGAAGCTCACCCGTATGGAATAAAGCATGGGGCCAAGCTGAAAAATCAGGAACCCGAGCACGAGGGGCGACACAAACAAGAGGCCCCACAGCGCTTCACGGCGCTTGTTAGGGTTGGCTGGCAACCAGCCAAGGAGGATTTTGCTGGCTATCGCTAACATTTCTCTTAGCCCTTCAGTCCAGTCATCGTGATGCCTTCCACGAAATAGCGCTGCATGAAGAAGAACAGGATGATGATGGGTAAAATGGATAGAACCGAAGCTGCCATCATCAAACCATATGCAGTGATGTACTGGCTTTGGAACGTGGAGATCATCACCGGCAGTGTTTGTTTCTCAATGTCGTGCAGATAAATGAGCGGTCCCATGTAATCATTCCAACGCCACATGAAGGCAAGCACGGCGAGTGTGGCGAAGACCGGTTTGGCGAGGGGAACCGCAATGCGCCAGTAGATGGTGATAAATGATGCGCCGTCGATTTGGGCGGCATCGATCAGATCACGTGGGACAGTCCGAAAATATTGCCGGAAGAAAAAGGTTTCGTAAACTGCGCCAAAAAAACTGGGGATAATCAAAGGTTTAAAGGTGTTGATCCAATGCAGTTCACGGTAGAGGAGAAATTGTGGAATCAGCAGGACGATACCAGGAATCATCATCGTTGCCATCAACAGAATGAGCAGACGATCGCGTCCTGGAAATTCTAGCTTCGCAAACGCAAACCCGGCGAGCGAGGACGCAAACAGCACGCCGATGGTGCCGGTTGTGGCAACCCAAAAACTATTCTTAAACCCTTGGGCTAGTGGAACCAGGTCCCAAACATCAACGTAATTTTGAAAATTGACCGGGTTGGGAATCCATTGTGGGGGGAATTGCAGCACATACTGTGTTTCTTTGAGCGACGTCGAGATCATCCACAAGAAGGGAAATAGAGTGAGAATGCTCCCTGCTGTGAGAAACAGATAGGACAGAATATCTCCAATTTTCTCACGTTGTTTCGTGTCAATATACCATCCCCAATGCCTGTTCGCGTTCGATGCGTCACGCGTTACGGTTGCCATAGAAAACTCCTGTAATAGGACCGGGTCCCGTTGTTCCTCTACTTTCTTCCGCAACTTACCAGGCGTATGCCTCGGGCGCAGGGCCGCCTGGACCGGGCCCAATATGGTCGAGCGTTTCAAGCTGGTTCTGAGTTAGTTGGATTTCGAGCGCACGTAAACCACCGTCCTAGAATTTTTGCGGTGACCCCGTGATGACCTCCAAGGTATGTGTACTTCATCAGGAAAAGTTGCCCTATTCTACTGACGGCATGTGTCATGCCTGAAGGCGTACATTTTGAATAGAGGACTTGCTACAGCGTGAAAGGGGCGGGTCAGAGTCCGCCCCTCCAACTGACAGGTGTTTGAGTCGGGTTACTCGACTTTGGGCAATGGATTGCCTAGCGGTACGGATCGGATTTGGTCTTCGTCATTGAGAAGCCGAGTTAGCTCTTCAGCCCACTCATCAGCCCATTCTTCAGCCGTCATTTCGCCATTCCACACGGGGGCCAGTTCTTGCCACATCGTATCCATCCAAAGGTTGTTGGAGACATAAGTGCTTGGCAGCGGGTGACCCCATTCGCGAATGTTGTCCAGGAAGACATAGCGACTCTGTGGGTCTTTTTCGAATTCCAGGAACTCGCCTTCAGCCATGCTGATGATGTTCGGCACAGCTTGACCCATCTGGTAGTTCATCCGCTGGCCTTCTTCGTTGGTGGAGAAGTAGCGGACTAGGGCCACCGCTTCTTCGGGGTGCTTGGTCTTGGCCGAGACGGCAAAGCCCATCGAACCCGTCCACCCGGCAGGCTGCATCGTGCGCGGGCTGCTGGGGAAGACACCAATGTCCCAATTGAAGGGTAATTCCCAGAAAGTCGGCTGATCCCATGGTCCCATGACATGTGTCGCAAGTTTCCCGGCCAGCCACATCTCCCAATCACTCTGGGAGGCCAGATCGGCCTGGTTCGGCTTCACATGATGAACATTGGATAGATCTGCTAACCACTGGATAGCTTCAGTGAACAGGGGATCATCCACTGTGACTTTGGTGCGGTCCTCGTTAAGGAAGTCCGCGCCATTAGACCAGATGGCTGCCTCCGGCGGAAGGAAACCCACACCGAACGAGATCACCGACCCATCATCAGCAAATTCTGTTAACGCTTGATAATCCTCAAGGGCCTTGTCCCAGGTCCATGAACCATCGGTAGGCGGGTAGGGAACGCCATGCTTGTCAAATAGGTCTTTGTTATAGACCATGACAAAGGGGCCCAAGTCTTTTGGCAAGCAATACAGCGTTCCCCGTCCAGTCACTTCACCGTCATAGCGATAGAAATCAAGCCCCATCGGCCAGATATCTGCTAGTTCTTCTTCCGGTACATACTCTTCAATTGCCAGGAGTTGGCTACGCGATACCCACGTGGCGAACCAATCCGGACTCATATAAAACACATCCGGCAGATCACCGGCAGCTGCCAACGTAGTCAGGCGCTGTAGGAACTCACCTGGCGGAATATTCACGTAGTCGACCTTGACGTTGGGGTTTTCTTCCTCGAACGCCGCAATCAAGGCTTCGAAGACTGCTTGTTCGCTAGGTTGCCCCCATCCCATAAAGGAGATTTCTGCCGTATCGTCCTGTGCGGACGTGGAGACAAGACCCAATGGTAATGCCAGGGCGATCAAGAGCAGGGCTATAAGCAGCGAGCGTGTTCTAGACATTGAAGATTTCCTTTCTATATCAATGTTATTGTTTATCTGGGTATAGAAGGGTGCCAGTATCGCTCGATCCATCAATTCCTTTCTAGACTGCCGTAGAATTCTCTGCTCGTGATGCATTTGTCTCCAGAATGTGGTAAGGTTCGGCGTGAGGACGTGGACAATGCTTTTTCTAAGCAAATTCTACGTTCCGTCCATATAAATGCCCGATCTGTGGCCGCAGGTTGGGCATTTGCGTTCGATTGAGTCAGGTCGACTGCCTTTCCACAATATGGCATTCGACTTCAAAGAAGCGTTGTTCAATCTCCTGATCCGATTCGATGCGTGAAAATAGTGCTTCAGCCAGCAGTCTTCCCATTTTGTGTGGGTCCTGAGCAACGGTCGTAAGGTGTGGGCGGATTAATTCGCATTCGGGGATATTGTCGAAACCCATGATTGCCACATCGCCGGGAATCTCAAAACCCAGGTCCTGCGCAGCATTGAGCGCCCCCATTGCCATGAGATCGTTAGCGGCGAAAACGGCTGAAGGGCGGTGAGGGAAATTCATAAGCGCTTCCATGGCCCGATAGCCGCTATCCGGTGAGAAGTCACCCACTTCGACGAGATTCTCTTCGAAATTCAAGCCTTCCTCGGCTAGTGCCATCTTGTATCCGCGCAGACGTCGTGGACCAGGGGGGAATGTATCTGGCACACCGATGAAACCAACCCGTTGGTGTCCTTTAGTCTTGATAAGCCACTGAACTGCTTCAGCGGTTGCTCTTTCATCGTTGGCAAAGACTGTATCGACTTGAGGATGAATCACATGCTGGCCCAATGCAACAGCCGGAGTTCCAGTTTGTCGAATAAACTGGTCGATTTCTTCGAGCGATAGATGAAACGGAACCATGATAACGCCATCAACGGGACGTCGGATCACCGCTTCGCAGAAGTGCTTCTCATTTTCATATTCATGATCAGTGTTTGCCATCAACACATCGTACTTATGAAGACGCGCAATGTCTTGAATAGCGCGGACAATATTGTGGTACAAACTGTTTGAGATATCTGCGATCATGACTGCGATCAACTGAGTGCGTTGAGTGCGCAGGCTGCGGGCTGTGATGTTAGGTCGGTAGCCCAATTCATCTATTGCAGCGAAAACCTTTTCTTTGGTTTTCTCGCTGATAGGAATCTTAGAATCGGATTGGCTCAGGATGCGTGAGACTGTGCTTTGTGATACCCCAGCCAGTTCTGCCACATCGCGCATTGTGACAGTTCTGTTGTTGCCAGCCATTGAAGTTTCGCCTCAAATACGCTACAGCATTCGATTGAGCGCAATCGAATGATATCATGAATCTGAATATCCGGTCAAGCAAGTTGAAGATACGGGTGCGAGCAAAACCTGGGCACTCGTACCCTCAAAAAACCCGTACCAGAAAACTTCATACAACCGAATAATGGACTGCAAACAGACCCCGACCAGATGGTTAAATAGGAGGCTTGTCTTATCGCTGGGAAGGGGTGATATGTGGTTGACCTGCCCCCGTAGTATCCAAAAAGTAATCTACGAGGAGTCCAACCCTAGGCAGCCTCCCGGTAATAATCTCGAATGATGCCGCCCAACACGTTTCGAAAGCGCACCTTGCCCTGTTGGGAAGCCAGAAGCGTGCCAGTCGGGCTACCCTGTTCAAGACCTTGATGGGGGCGCCGGGTGTTGTAATACTCGACGTATTCGTGCAATACGCGCCGAAGGTGCCGCTCGTTGAGGGTAATGACCTTGTCCAGACACTCTTCACGCACCGACCGTACCCAGCGTTCGGCTATCGCATTGGCATTCGGAGCTTGGTAGGGAATGTTGATGATCTCAATCCCTTCCACCTCGAACACGGTGTCAAACGCGTCGGTGAACTTGGTGTCGTGATCGCGGATCAGATAGCGCATCGGCAACTCGCGATCCTGTAACGCCCACGTCATCTGCCGCGCTTGCTGGGTCACCCATGCCCCAGTCGGATGGGTGGTACAACCCGCCAGATGCACCCGTCGCGTACCATGCTCCAGAAAGAAAAGCACATACAGCGTTTTCAGGGTTAAGGTTTCGACGGTGAAAAAATCGCACGCCAGGAACTGGTCCTTGTAGTGATTCAGGAAGACGCGCCACGAGCTACCCTCCCTTCCCCGTTCTGGTTCGGGAGGTATACCGTGGCGTTCCAGTACCGTGCTCACCGTTGTCTTGCTCACCTTGAACGCCAGCTTACGTAGCTCGCCGGCCATTTTCTCATAACCTAAGCCCGGGTTGTCTCTCGCCACTTGCAGAATCCAGCCCTCCAGTTCCTCATCAATCGGCGGTCGTCCCGGTTTTCTTCCCTGCTGATAGGTCCATTTCCGTCGCACGATGGCCTGATGCCAACCGACCACCGTCGCCGGTCTGAACAGCCGTACACTGGCTTCTAGGGCTGCCTTTCCGTTCATCGTCCGCTCCTTCAGTCGGATCGCTAGCATCGCCAGCGGCACCTTCTGCCACCGCGGGATGTGTGGTCCACGCGCTTGTTTCCGCTCCACGATCCGCAGTTGTTGCCGCAACAACAAGAGTTCCACCTCCTTTTGATCATCGCTCAACCGGCTGACCGCCAGCACATCCATCAGAAATTCCCACAGAAATAGGATCACTCGAAATACCATCGATGCCTCGCCTTCTGTTCACCCAGCACAAAAAACCCTGCCAGTGTACCTCATTGGCAGAGCTTATACAGCTTCCGCATTCTCTCAGGGCAAATGCGACTCCGCGAATTGAGCGGGCGTCATCATGTC
>CAZSXY010000121.1:0-11332 GCA_964611395.1 uncultured Anaerolineaceae bacterium
TAAGCGTAACCTTGCGCCCGCTGGCGGGTTATGAAAAGTGGTAAGACGTGGCATGTGGAGGTCCCTCCGATCATGCGGGTTGCGCTTTTCACCGAGACATTTCTTCCGAAAATCGACGGCATTGTCACGGTGCTCGTCCTGCTCATGGATCACTTGATCCAGCGGGACATCGAATTCATGGTTGTCGCGCCCAAGCTCGACGATCACCTGACCGAATACCGGGGCAAACGGGTGATCGGCGTGCCGGGGCTGCGCTTCCCGTTATACCCCGAGCTGAAGCTTGGCCCGCCCACGCTGGGGACTTACCGCGAAATCAAAGATTTCAAGCCGGATATCGCCCACTTCATCCACCCCACGCTGGTGGGGACGGGCGGCATGATGATGGCCAAGCGGCTCAACATCCCCACCCTGGCCTCGTTCCACCTGGATCTGGCGAACATGACGCGCTACATGGGCATCGGCTTCCTGGAGCCGCTGGTGTGGTGGTACACGCGCACCAACTTCAACGCGGCGGACTACGCGCTGGCCCCCTCGCGGCTGGTGCAGCAAGATATGCTCAATCACGGCGTGCACAACGTCGGCCTGTGGCGGCGGGGCGTCGATGCGGAGACCTTTCACCCCCGGCATTATTCCCACGCCATGCGTGCCCGCCTGAGCAACGGCCACCCCAACGACACCATTTTGCTGTACGTCGGGCGGCTCTCCAACGAGAAGCAAATCGACACAGTCAAGCATGTTCTGGCGCATGTGCCCGGCACGCGGCTGGCCATCGCCGGTGATGGCCCGGCCCGTGACGATCTGCAACGACATTTTGCCGGTACGCCGACCACATTCATGGGCTACCTGCAAGGCGAAGAACTCTGGTCGGCGTTCGCCAGCGCTGATATCTTCATCTTTCCGTCGGCGATGGAAACCTTCGGCCTGGTGCTGATCGAAGCGATGGCATCGGGGTTGCCGGTCGTCACGTCGCGCGTGGGGGGCGTCGATGACATGGTACAACCCGGCGTGAACGGTTATGTATTTCGCGCGGGGGACGTGCGGGGCATGATCGACGGCGTGCGTGCGATCCTGTCTCAGAAGCGCAAGCGGCAGATCATGGGGCGCAACGCCCGCCTGTTCGCCGAAACGCAGTCCTGGCCGGTCATGATGGACGAGTTGATCACCTGCTACGAAGACTTGATCACGGGTCGCGAGCCGTCTATTTAGTTTATTTTTTCCAGCCGCACGCCCTTGCCCGCGCGGGGGCTATGAAAGGCCGTGCGCCAGCGCCGCCAGCCGGGGAACCTGCGCGGCGATCACCGCCGGATCGCTGCGCCAATCAAAGAGCGGGCTAATCCCGCCATACTCAAAGGCCATGATCCAGGGCTGCGCCCATATCCCCGCCTGTATTCGTTCCAGCACCCAATCGACAAACACCCAGTCATCATCCGCCAGGCCCAGATGATCGCAGACATGGCCCGTGCGATCTTGCCCGATGCCGGTCACGTGCAATTCGCGCAGGTGCTCACCGGGAAGCTGCGCCAGGTAGTCGCGCTCGTCCATGCCCATGTGCCGCGCCGCCAGCCGCCCGTGCGAGATATCGAGCAAAAAGCCGCAACCCGTCTCCTCGACGATGCGGCGGACGACGCGCGGCTCAGCCGCCGGGCGCAAACCGTTGTGCAGCCCGCCGTAGTAGGGCAGGTTTTCCAGGATCACGCGGTCTGCGCCGAACCGTTCGACCACCGGCCACACCCCTTCCAGCATCGCATCGGTGATGGCGGCCACGTGGTGCGCAGCCGTCGTATCGTGCGGCACGCCGGGGAAATGCTCGCGATCCGGCGAGAGGTGCAGGTTGACATAGGGCGTGCCGGTGGCGTCGCACATGCGGGCGATAGCCTCAAAGTCCAGCGTGCGGTTGGTGAGCGCATCGGCACGCAAGTCGAAGTGAATATAGACCGGCCCATGCTGGCTCGCATCGGCGATCAGGTCTGGCCAGGGCGGGCACTTGAAGCGATCCGGCGCAATGGCCCCACCGGCGCAGAGGGTAGCGGCCTGAGGTGAATAGTTGATCGCGAACAGCACGATAGAAAACTCCTCTGTGGTCGTTGGAGTGGAGCCATCATAACCGGGGGGAAACGGCGTCAATCGCCAGCCGGGTTGTACGTGTAAAATCCGCGTCCCGTCTTGCGCCCCAATTGCCCGGCAAACACCTTCTGGCGCAGCAACGGCGCGGGGCGGTAGCGTTCATCCCCCCAAAGACGCAACAGGGCATCCAGCGTACTGACGACGACATCCAGCCCGATGGTGTCGGCCCACGAAAGCGGCCCGCGCGGGTAATTGAGGCCAAGCTGCACGGCGGTATCGATGGTTTCTACGTCGAGGCCGTTGGCGGTCATGGCCTGCACGGTTTCGTTGATCAGCGTGCATACCATGCGCGGGCGCACCAGGCCGGGCGAATCCGGCACGCGCACGACCTCAAAGCCCAGTTCTTCCCAGAAGCGGCGGGCCTTGTTCGCAAACTCAAACCCGGTTTGCAGGGCGGGCGCGAACTCCACCATGCCCGTCACGGCAATTGGAGGCAGCAACCCATACCCGATGACACGCGCCGGGTTTTCGGTCCAGCTAGCCGCCTCGGTGGCGCTGGCGGCCAGGGCGCTGGTGAGCAGGATGGCATCGGCTGACAGGTTGGCTTCGATGCCTTCCACCAGCCACATCTTGCCATCCAGCGAATCGTTGAGGCTCTCGATGGCCACCTGGCACCGGCTGGCCGCGCGAACCATCTTGTCCAGCACATCCTGGTCTTCGAGGTCTTCGGCCAGGAAGAGATCAACCTTGTGATTCTTCGCCCGGCATAACCCGGCCAGTGCGCCCACAAAGGGAACTTCGCCTACAACCAGCACGCGCATGCTCACGCCTCGTCGCTTTCGGGTGGGTAAAATCCGCCACGCACGCTGCCACGCCCCGTTTGTCCGGCTTCGACCAGCCGTTGTTGGTGCGGATGCGGGCGGTAGCGCGGGTCGTGGAACGTCGCCTCGTACAGCGACTCGGCCACTTCCAGAACCCGATCGATGCCCAGATAGTCCATCAGCCGGAACGGCCCCATCGGGAACCCCGCGGCCTCCATCAGCCGGTCAATCGTCGCCTCGTCCAGCCCGCCGCCATCGAGCAGATGTAGCGCCTCGTTGAAAACCATGTGCGCGACGCGATTGACGATCAGCCCCGGCGAATCATCGACCAGGATCGGCGTCTTGTCAAACCGCCGCACGATGGTCATGGCCCGGTCGAGAATTTCCTGGCGCGTGCCGGGAGCGCGCACAACTTCGACAAGCTGCATGACATGGGCCGGGCGCGGGAAATGCAAGCCGATCACGCGGCCCGGTTGGCGGGTGACGGCTGCCAGCCGGGTGATCGAGAGGGTGTTGGTGCTGGTGGCCAGGATGGTGTTGGGGCGCACCAACTCGTCGAGCTTCTGGAACAGCGTGCGCTTTAGCGGCAGACGATCCTCGATGGCTTCGATGATCAATTCCGTATCGGCGCAGGCGTCCAACGCCGTATTCAGCGTGAAGACGCGCTTCGCCCGCCGCGCCTGGCGGGCAGGCAGCCGCCCCTGCCGGACGGCGCGATCGAGGCGGCGGCTGATGCGGGCTACCGCCTGCCGTAAAGCACGTGCATCGGGGTCGTGTAGCACCACCGGCCAGCCGCTCAGCGCCGCTGCCTGCGCGATCTCAACGCCAAGTGATCCCGCTCCCACGATGGCGATCTGTGCGGACTCGGACATGCCGCCTCCTGCTTTGTAAGACTCCCTGCCACTAACTCTAGTGAAAAGCGGCTCCACTGGCAAGGATCAACTTCGCGGGCGCGTGCCCTCACGGCGAGAAAAATTCGTTCATAAACCGTTGGCACGAGCCAGACCCAACCTTCCAGGCGGATCACTCATCAGATGACGCGACTTGCGGTACAATCAAGGCACATGGTGGTCTTGATGGGAACAGACGGGAAAAGCGTATGCCAGAAGAACTTCAGGCATTTGTCGGGCACGTGCTGGTTGTGGGTGGCCGGGCGGTACGAGTACCACCACCCGGTGCGCTGGCCGAACTCGCTCCGCGACGTGCCGCACGCGGGCGGGAAGGCGATAGCTTTGTCATCCTGGTGACACCCCAGGGGTCGCAGCATGCCAACGCCGCCACGTATGAGCGCCTGGCGCGGCTGGCAGCAGACACCTATTTCAGCAGCGGCGGGGGCGTCACCGGCGGGTTGCGCGAAGCATTCACCATGCTCAACCATCACCTCCGGCATGATCCGGCCACCAGCGGCCTGCGAGTAAACGCCGTCGCGCTGGTGCTGCACGGAAGCGATCTCTATGCGGCCCGCAGCGGCGGCGCGTTCGCGGTGCTGCGCCGCGCAGCCGGACTGGTCTTCTTCCCCGAAGAACGGCACGATCCGCTGAGCGTGAACCTCGCGCCGCTGGGGGCCAACGATACGCCAGAAATCCAGCTCACCCGGTTCGAGGTCACCGCCGGTCAGGTGATGATGCTCTGCGATGAATCCTTGCAGCACGCGCCCACCACCACCCTGGAGCTGATCGTGGGCAGCGACGGCGTCGGGGACATCGTGAGCCGTCTCAGGACGCTGAGCAGCCATCAAATGGCGGTCAGCGTGATCGAGTTCGTCCGGCCCAGCACGCCCGACCCGGGGCATTTTGCCGTGCCGGTGCCCGACCGCGAGCGGGTCGTTCCCGCGTCGATGCCCGAACCGGCGAGTAGCACCAGGGTCGATTGGGAAAAAGACTTGCTCCACGAACCGGTGCCGGTGCCGGATGATGTCGCCGCTGCAAGTGCCGCGCCGGTCGCGGATGCGTTCGTTGAGGTCACTCCGCCCGATGCTGGGGCGGGCGCGGAGCCTGCCCCACCCAGTCCGGCGGAACCCTATGCAGCGCCGGAGGCCCCACCGGCAACCGTCTCACCGTTCAGCGACGCAACCGCCGCGCCACCTGCCGGACAGATTCAGCCCACCGCGCCTTTTGTCGCAAGCGACGAGATACCAGACGCGCCCGGTGCGCGGGATAGCGCACCGGCGGTGCGTACTGCGCTGGCGCAACGCGTGCGCGGCGCTTTCGCCGCCATCGCCGCCATCTTGCAACCGACGCCGGACGAAGACGACTTCCTCCAAGAGGAGGCCACGCCGCGCACACCGGGCATTCTCAACAAGGCGCAAGCCGCCATCGCGCGGCGCGGGCGTCAGGCGTTGCGCGCGATCCTGGTGGGGCTGGTCGCGGTGTTCGACTTCCTGGTCATCGTGCTGAATCGCCTGGTGCCGGAACCCGAAGACGACAAGCGCTCCAGCATCCCAACCAATGTCGCCATCGGGCTGGCGGTGATGATCCCGGTGGTGATTGTGATGGCGGCGGTTGGCATGGCGCTGCTCGGCGCGGAAAAAAGCGAGTTTGAAACGTATCTCGACCGCGCCCAGAACGCGCACGCCGAAGCCATGAAACTTTCGGACGGAAGCTGTGATAACCAGGCGTTGCGCCCGCTATGGGTCGAGGTGCTGCGCCTGTCCGAGCAAGCGCAGGAATTACGCCCGAACGACACGACCGCGCTCACCATCAACGCCGACGCAAAGAACTACCTGGACTGCTACGACGGCGTGGTGCGCCGCGACCTGACGCTGCTGCACACCTATCCCCGCGATACCGACATGGTCACGCTGATTGTGCACGGCGGCGTCGACCTGTACGCGCTGGATCGCAGGAACAGCGTGGTGTACCACAACACGCTCAACGCTTCCGGCAATGGCCTGACCGACACGGGCAATACGCCGGTCATCTGGAAAGGACAGACGATCAGCGGCGCGACGGGTAACTTCATTGTCGCCGACATCATCGACATCGTGTGGCTGGCAGACGGCGGCACGCGCCCGAAAAACGTCCTCGTGGCGCTGGATCGCAATGGCGTGCTGGTGGCCTATTCGCAGACGTATTTCACCAGCGCCCAGGAGCTTGTGATCGAGGGGCGGTGGCAGGAACCGATCGCGCTGGCGGCGTTCCGCAGCAACCTGTACGTGCTCGACCGGGACGCACACCAGATCTGGCGCTATGTGCCGCCCGCCGGAGCCGAAAGCTACTCCAATGCGCCGGAAGAATATTTCAACGGCGACGAACTGCCCGACCTGACCGGCGCAGTTGACTTTGGAATCAGCGATGATGGCGCGGTGTACATCCTGTTCGAGGATGGCACGGTGCGCCGCTACCGGCGTAACATCCAGGGCATCGTTGAGGAGCAGCCGTTTGACTTCCGCCAGCGTCCCCCAGGGGCGATCACCAGCGGAGCCGCGATCTTCGTGGACAACGACCCCGCGTCGCGCAGCCTGTATATCGTGGACGTGGACAACCAGGCGATTTACGAGACGTCATGGGCCGGGACATTCAACCAGGGGTATCGCCCGCGCAATATGCCGGATGCCTTCCAGGATGTGCAGGGATTTTACGCCGACTCAGTCGTGCGGAATAATATGTACGTGCTGGCGGAGAACAAGCTGTACCATTTTTACCGGTTCCGCTAGCACGCCCCCGGCCCCGCCGCTCGGCATAGAAATGCTACACCGCAACAGGGGCCGGATTACCAGGCAGGCCATGCGTCAAGCAACGCCCGAAGCGCCGCTGCTGTCGGCTGGGGCTGCTCGATCATGGGCAGATGCCCCGCCCCGTCCACGACCTTCAACGCCAGGTGAGGCATCGCGGCGGCAAGCTCCTCCAGATCATCCAGTTTGACGATCTGGTCTTCGCGCCCGGCGATGATCGCTTTCGGCGGAACAGGTTCCCGCAGCACGTTCACGGCATCAGGCCGCGCCGCCATGCCGCGCAACGCCCCGGCCACGCCCTCCGGCGCGGTGTTAAGCATGATCGTGCGGACTATGTGCGCCGGGATCGTCTCCAAATTCGTGCCCGGCCTGAACAACACCGGCAACATGCCAGAGAGGACCGCTTCCGATCCTTCAGCAAGGGCCTGGTGCGCCATCGCGCGGCGGCTTTCGGCCTTTTCGGGGGAATCGGCGAACGGGTGCGAGGCGAGCAAGACGCCCCCCGCCACGCGCTCCGGGTGATCGCGCAGCGCGGCGAGCGCCACGTAGCCCCCCATGCTATGGCCAACCCACACCGCGCGCGCCACGCCGAGCGCATCCAGCAGCGCGATCACGTCACGCGCCATGCTCTCCATCGCATAAACGCCGTCCGGGACGGGGCTTTTCCCGTGCCCGCGCAGGTCTGGCGTGATGACGCGGTACGCATCGTGGAGCGCCTCAACCGTTCCGCGCCAGATGGTGTGATCAAACGGGAAGCCGTGCAGCAGCACGACGGGCGGCCCGCTGCCCTGCGCCGCGTAATGAAGGGTGACCGTCTGCGCCATCGCCTCCTCCTGTTGGGTGTGTGCCGCATCTGCGCTCTGTGCGGTAGAATACCAGACACGCGCCGCCGCGCAAGTTAGCAACGCGGCGTATAATCCGACACGCACAAAACGGCCCATGATGAACGCGCCAGACACACTCACCGGCTCGGTTGAGCGCATCACCTACTACAACGACGAAACGAACTATTGCGTGCTGCGCCTGCGGCCCGACCAACTCATGCTGGGACGCGACCAGCTTGTGACGGTCGTCGGCAATATGCCAGAATTGCAGCCGGGCGAAAGCGTGCGCCTGCAGGGGCAGTGGATGAACCACCCCCGGCACGGGAGGCAGTTTCGCGCCGAGGTCGTCACCACGATCCGCCCGGCGAGCGTCGAGGCCATCAAACGCTACCTCGGCAGCGGGCTGATCAAAGGCATTGGGCCGGTCACCGCCAAGCGCATCGTCGAGCACTTCGGCGAGGAGACACTCGACGTGCTCGATCGCACGCCGGAGCGTGTGCTCGAAGTGCCCGGCGTCGGCAAACACCGCGCCCGCCTGATCGGCGAAGCATGGATCGAGCAGCAGCACATCAAAGAGGTGATGCTGTTCCTGCAAGGGCACGGCATCAGCACCGGCCTTGCCATCAAGATTTACAAACAATACGGCGACCAGGCGATCCCCATTGTCAGCCGCGATCCGTACCGTCTGGCCGCCGACATCTTCGGCATCGGCTTCAAGACCGCCGACAAGATCGCCCAAGACCTCGGCCTGCCCCCGGATGCCCCCAGCCGCATCACGGCGGGCATTCGCTACGCCCTGAGCCAGGCCACCGACGACGGCAACGTGTTTCTGCCCCGCGACGTGCTGGTCGAACGCGCAGCGGAATTGCTGGACGTAGAAGCCGACCACGTCGAGGCGGCGTTGGAACGCATGGCCGGGCGCGGTGATGTCAAGCTGGAGCCTGTGCCCGTCCCTGATGGCCTGGCACACGTCGAAGCCGTCTACCTGCCCCCCATGTACTTCAGCGAAACCGGCGCAGCAGAACGACTCAAACGGATGAACGCCACCTCCGCCAGCCGCCTGTCGGATTTGCAGCAGGCGGACTGGGCCACCCTGCTGCGCGATGCAGTGGCCGGGGGGCCGGTGGCGCTCACGCCCCAGCAACAGGGCGCTGTTCGGGCCGCGCTGACGCACAAGATCAGCGTGCTGACGGGAGGCCCCGGCACCGGCAAGACAACGACGCTCCGCGCCGTGATCGCCGTCTTGCGACGCACCCGCCACCGCTTCTTGCTCGCCTCGCCCACCGGACGCGCCGCCAAGCGCCTGAGCGAAGCGACCGGACAGGACGCCAGCACGATCCACCGGATGCTTGGCTTCAGCCCATCACGCTGGGACTTCACCCACGACGAAGACAACCCGCTCGATACCGACATGATCATCGTGGACGAAGCGTCGATGATCGACCTCGTGCTGTTCTACAACCTGCTCAAAGCCACCCCGCCGGATACCCACCTGCTGCTCGTCGGTGATGTGGATCAACTCCCCAGCGTGGGCGCGGGAAACGTGCTGCACGACGTCATTCGCGGCGACGTCGGGCCGGTCACGCGGCTGGATGTGATCTTCCGCCAAGCGGAAACCAGCCAGATCATCCGCAACGCGCACCGCATCAACCAGGGTGAATTGCCGGACACATCGAACCAGAGCGACGATTTCTTCGTGTTCGTCGAAGAAGACCCGCAACAAGCCGCCGACTTGCTGGTGGACATTGTGCAGAAGCGCATCCCCGCCCGGTTCGGCCTTGACCCGCTGGAAGATATCCAGGTCCTCGCGCCGATGTATCGCGGGCCGATCGGGGTGTCGGCGCTCAACGAGGTGCTCCAGGCGCAGTTGAACCCCAACCCGCACGGTCGCAAAGCGGAACGGCGGTTGGCCGGGCGGTTGTTCCGCGTCGGGGATAAGGTCATCCAGATGCGCAACAACTACAAAAAAGAGGTGTTCAACGGCGACATCGGGCGCGTGTACAGCTTCGACATGACCAACCAGGTCATGATCGTGCGGATGGACGAGCGCCATGTGCCTTATGACTTTGCCGAGGCCGACGAATTGACGCACGCTTACTGCATCAGCGTCCACCGCTCGCAGGGCAGCGAATACCCCTGCGTGGTGATGCCGGTCGTCACCCAACACTACATGATGCTCCAGCGAAACCTGCTATACACCGCCGTGACGCGCGCCAGAAAGCTCGTCGTGCTGGTCGGCACGCGCAAAGCAATCGCCATCGCCGTGCGCAACGACCGCATCGCCGCCCGTTGGAGCGCGCTGGACTGGCGGCTGCGCCTGTAACCCCTTCCCCCGCCTCGTTCGGCGGCCCGCTCTCCGGCAATGGCATAAGCGCCAAAATCCGCTAAACTGGTGCCAGGATGCTCACTTACACGCATGAGGCCCGGTGAACATGCGCGGCCGGGGGGCCACTTCGATGTGCACCCCTGCAACCCACCCAGGGCCGGAACGCCATGCAGCCGGATAAAGGTAACCACCATGTCGCAGCGCTGGCATAGCCTCTACATCCCTCACGCCACATCTGAGTCTGTGGCCGAAGCCTTGCGCACCCTGCTGGCAGCGCACGACTACGCCCCCTATGACCCGTTTCCGGGGGGCACGGGCACACCGCCAGGGCTGCGCACGATGGCCCGCCTGTTTGTCGCGCCCGCGCGGGATGGCTGGGTGCGCGTGCTGGGCGAAGTAGACGCCGGGTTGCTGCCCGCACTCAGCAACGCCGTAGGCGGTACGCTGCTGGCGGCATGGCTGACCGGGGACGGCGGCGGGTTTGCGGTATATGCCGGTGGCACGCGGCATGAAACGCCGGAAGCCTTCGCGCCATTTCTGCGCGACGGCGCGACCCCCGCGGACATCAAGCGTGCTCTGGCCGGTGAACTTCCGGCGAAGGCGCAAGAGGATGCCACCCCCGGCGCTGATGCGCTCCCGCCAGAGTTACAACAACTGGCCCGCACGCAAGGCGTGGACGCGGGGAAAGCAAACGCGATCGTTGCCCGGCTTAGCGACACCCTGTTTGGACGGCTGGCCCGCCAGACCGGCGACGCCAGCGCCGAACAGGAGCAGGCACGCGCCGTTTTTATGGGCGGGGGACGCGACATCTGGCATAGTGTCCACGGGCAGCGCGTGCGGGCTATGGCGGGCGTGCTGGCGCTGCCTGCTAACTGGCGCGTCCCTGCCTGGGATGACGTGCGCGATGCCTACCACGCGCTGCGCATGCGCGAGCGTTACCCGCGCATGGCCATGCTGCCGGGGGACAAAGAGAGTCTGGCGGCTGTGCCGGACATCGCAGCATACATCCCCGTTTACATGAGTCACCGCTAGCGAGGCAGACATGGCTCCATCCGACCGCGAACGCTGGGATCGTCGCTACGCGAGTCCAAACCACCGGCTGAACGAGGGGCCACACCCCCTGCTAGTCCGTCATGTGGAGCCTGGCTCAGCAGGCCGTGTCCTGGAACTGGCGTGCGGGTTGGGGCACAACGCCTTGTGGCTCGCCGAACAGGGTTATACCGTCGATGCGCTCGACATCAGCCTGGCGGCGCTGCGGCGTGGCCGGGCCAACATGGTGCGGCGCGGGCTTAGGGGCGTCAACTTCATTATCGCAGACCTGGATCACTTCCCACTGCCCCGTTATGCCTATGATCTGGTGGTCGTGTTCCGCTTTCTGGATAGGGCGTTGTTCCCTGCCATCCGCGAGCGGGTGCGCCCCGGCGGACTGGTCATCTACGAAACCTTCAACGTCCGGCAACTGGAACGGCGACCCACCTTCTGCCCCGATCATCTGCTCGTGCCGGGCGAGCTACCGTCCCTCTTCCCCGGCTGGGACGTGCTCGAAGCGCACGACAACGGGTATACCAGCGCGTTCGTTGGGCGGAAACCGCATTAGTGAGTTATGGGTTTGGAGTTGTGAGTT
>CAZSXY010000122.1:0-11132 GCA_964611395.1 uncultured Anaerolineaceae bacterium
ACAATATGCGGGTGAACCGTCGGCACGATTTCTTCTTGCTCGTCGTGCAATTCCTCACGGAGTTTTTCGCCGGGCCGCTTGCCGGTAAAGATAATCGCGATATCCTCATAGGGGCGCAGCCCGCGCAGCCGGATCATGCGCTCGGCGAGATCGACGATGCGCACTTCCTCACCCATGCGCAACATGAACAGGTCGTCACCTTTCGTCAGGCAAGCGGCGTGGATTACCAGGTTAACCGCTTCCGGAATGGTCATGAAATAGCGCATCATCTCCGGATCGGTCACCGTGACCGGCCCCCCGTTTTCGATCTGGCGATTGAAAATCGGCACGACGCTTCCCCGGCTCCCCAACACGTTGCCAAAGCGCACCGCCGTGAATCGCGTCCGGTGATCGCCTTGCCGCGCGAAGGCGTGCATCAGCAACTCGCAAATGCGCTTGGTAGCGCCCATCACCGCCGTGGGTTTCACGGCCTTGTCCGTCGAGATCAGGACAAAGCGTTCAACCCCATAATCGCGTGCCAGTTCCGCGACCTGTTGCGTGCCGCCAATGTTCACCCGGATCGCCTCTGTGGGGAATTGCTCCAACAAAGGCACGTGCTTATAGGCCGCCGAATGGAACACGACCTGCGGGTGATGGGCGTCGAACGCGCGAGTCATCGCAGCGCGGTTCGTGATGTCCGCCAGGCAGGGAACCAGGCGTGACTGGTCGTGATCGCGGCACAGGTCAACGAACAGTTCGTGCAACTCGCTTTCGTTGTTATCCAGCATGATCAGCTTATCCAGCTCGTATCGTAAAAGCTGGCGGCACAACTCCGAGCCAATCGACCCCGCCGCGCCGGTAACCAGGATCACTTTCCCCCTTACGGGGCTGATATCCACGCCCTCGTGCCATGTCACCGACTGGCGACCCAGCAAGTCTTCGGGCTGGACATCACGCAGGAGGGGAGCAGCGGAGTTTGCGTCAAGTTGCGCTATCACGTCGGGGATCAGCTTGATCCGCGCGTTGGTTTTCTCACAGTAGGACAGAATCTCACGAAAATCGGCGCCTGAAATATTGTGCAGCGCGACTACGATCAAATCGACGCGATGGTTTTCGACCAGTTGAGGGATGTCTTCCCTCGTGCCGAGAACCTCACAGCCCTCGATGTACATCCCTTGCTTGTGTGGGTCGTCATCTACGAACCCGACCACGGCGAATTTCCCCCGCGGGGCGCGGTGTTTCAGCCGCCAGGCGGTTGTCTGCCCGGCATCGCCGGCCCCCACCACCAACACCCGCATCTCAGGTTTGGGGAACTGGTAGTGCCAGACCGCCTGCCAGCGCCAGGATAACCCGCTGATCAGCCGTGAACGGTAGCGCACGGCGACAAAACCCATAGTCGCGACCAGGTTCCCGACAAGCACCACACTGAGCGGCACCGGGCGAGGTCGCCACAGCCAGTCAATGATGGCTAACAAAACTGTCGCCTGGGCCATAGCGCCGACGATCACCGACACGTCATGCCCGCTGGTGCGCGCCCAGATGCGATTGTAGCCGCCGAATATGTAGAGCAAGAAGAAGGTCAGCGAGACCGCCAGCACCATGAACACCCGGCCTTGCGTTCCCAGTGTGAGCGCAGCCTCAGCGTGACGCACCATGTAGACAACAATGTAGGCTATTACGAGGATGCAACTATCTATTAAAGCGAGAGGAATTGCGCGTCGAAGATGCTTGAAACGACCATTGAACTGCATCGCCCTATGATGATTCATTGTCCCCCCACCACCTGCTCGAAAAACAGGCCCCAGGATCAAGAGTTCACCGCAAGTATGTAGACAGACCAACTTTTAGTATAGCAAAAAAACCTATTAGGGCGATAGTTGATTTTTGACTTAATAGAATGAGGGTAATCTTGAGCGAGGCCACGCACACTTAAAGGCGGCAGGAAGACTTACCGGAAACGCCCAGCAGAACAAAAGACGAGCGCCCGATGATGCCGCTTCGTTGGGGTTATTCGTGATCAGAAGTCTCGTTGGGCGGTGGGGCATCGGGATCGTAACTGGGCAGCATCACCGTGAAGGTCGTGCCTTTTCCGATCTGGCTTTCAACCCAGATGCGTCCATTGTGACGTTCGACGATGCCTTTCACAATCGACAGGCCCAACCCCGTTCCGGCATACCTTTCAATGGCTTCGTCAGACCGGTAGAATTTGTCGAAAACATACGGCAAATCCTTTTGCGAGATGCCGATGCCCGTGTCGGCCACGCGCAGAATCTGAAAATCGCCATCGGCTTCGAGCAGGACGCGTATCTGGCCGCCATCGGGCGTGTACTTGACCGCGTTTTCGATCAGGTTATTGGCCACCTGCCGCAGCCGCAAGGGGTTGCCCAACACCGGGGGAATCGTATCCGGCAGGCGGACCTGTACCGTCTGGTGCTTGGTTTCCCACTGATGGCGGAATGCTTCGATAGCCTGACGGATGATGGGGCTGAGGTAAACCGGTTCGCGATCCTCATCGAAGCCCGCCTCGATCTTCCCCAGTTCCAGCAAGTCGGAAATCAACGAAGTGATCGACTCGACGCTGGAGACTATGCGCCGGATGAACGTCTGCTGTTGCTCGTTGAGCGTTCCGGTGCGTTCGACCAACTCCACGTAACCAAGAATGGCTGTTAGCGGCGACCGGAGGTCGTGCGATACGGTGGTGACGAATTCACTCTTGATGCGGTCCAATTCCTTCAAATGGGTGATGTCCTGCATCACGACGACGCGCCCGACGCCACGCACGATCGTCAGTTGCGCGTTCAGGTAGCGCCCATCGTCCAGGGCAATTTCACTGCGACGGCTGCGCCCGCTGCGCGCCTCTTTCGAGAACAGTTCGACGACTTCGCGGTGCGTGATCACCTCGGCAAGGGGCTGCCCCCGGTATGTGTCCCCGTCGATGTCGAAGGTTCGGCTGGCAGCCGGATTGCAAAACAGCACGCGGTTCTGGTGATCCACCACAATGATGGGGTCTTCGGTATCGCGCAGAATCGTGTTGAGCGTATTGCGCTCTTGCTCCGTCGCCGCGTAGAGGTGCGCGTTCTCAATAGCAATAGCCGAAAAATCGGCCAGCACGCTCAACAATTGCAGGGTGTGAGGCTCAAAGGTGGTGCTTTCAATGCGGCTGGTGACTCCCAGGACACCAATCACGCGGTCTTTAACGATCATCGGCATGTAAGCCAGGGCGCGGAAGTAATAGTGGGTCTTGATTTTCTGGAGTTCATCCCCGCTGATCACAAGCGGCTGGCGCGACCGCACCACCTGCCCGGCCAGGCTGTCCGACACGGGCAAACGAAAGGGCTTGCCGCTCTTAGCTTCGCCGGTGGAAGCATACTGGTAAAGCTCGCCGGACTCCTCATCCAACAACATCAACGAACCCGATTCGGCCCGCGACACTTCGACGGCGGCCTTGACCACTTCCGCCAACACTTGCTGGAGATCGAGCTGGCTGGTCACGCGCTTGCCGATGGCAAACAGCGTATCCAGTTCGCGCAAGCGTTGTTCGAGCTGGCGGTTGGCGTGCAAGAGCTGTTGGGGAACGTGCTCGGTGATCCGACGCGTCCAATGCCGCTGCAAGGTACGCTTCAGGGCCTCAAGCAGTTCGTCATCCCGGAACGGTTTGATCAGGTAATCGCTCACGCCGAGCCGTAATGCCCGCACAGCCAGCAGTTCTGACCCGGCCCGTGTCATCAGAATAAAGGGGGCGTCGCTCCCGTCGGCACGCAACGTCTCCAACAAGGACAACCCGTCAGTGTGCGGCATTTCGTAACCGGATAGGATGGCATCAGGCTCCAGATCGCGTGCCAGGGTGAGGCCTTCGGCCCCATCGGTTGCGGTCAAGACCTCATAGCCGGCGGGTCGTAATACGTTTTCAGCCAGGTGCTGCCGCAAGTGGACGGCGTCCTCGATTAACAGTATGCGTTCTCCGGCCACGGTGAACCTTTTCCTTGGCGATCCATACGCGGGCGCTCGACGGGTGGGCGGCTATTCTTTCCGATCCGGTTCGAGCGCTTGAATCTGCGCGGTCATCTGATGAATGTGTTCCATAACGACGTCCAGGCGGTGACCAATGGCTTGATCTGACAACTGGGCCACGCCTGCGGCGAGTTGTTGCAATTCTTCCTCGGCGCTATCCAATGATTCGCGCAATGTCACCAGCAGGCCGAGCCATTGCTCGCGGCGTTCCGCCTCCTGCGCTTTGAGCGCCTGGTACGCCTGCTGTATCTGGGTGTTGCGCTGCTCCAGCATATAGGATAGGCGGGCGCTGACAACGGCGATAGCCGCAAAATTGGCGAGGGTCTTGAGCAACCAGCCATCTTCTTCGCTGAAGGGCGCTTCGGTCTGGTGATTCCCTACCGCCAGCACACCGATTGACGCCGTTTGCACGGTGAGAGGAACGTAAGCCACAGCAAACAGATCGCGCCCTACTTTGAACCGCCGTAACCCCTCACCCGCCACGACCAGCGGCTCGCGCGAGTGCATCACCAGGTTGGCCAGCTCATCCTGCACGACACCGCCCAGCCGGTCCAGCAAGTTAAGCGGCAGGTTGTGCCCGGCCCGCAAAATCAGGTTACCCGAACGATCATCGCGCAACAGCAGCAACGCGTGATCGGCGCCGGTGAGTTCAATGGCCCCTTCCAGTACGTGGGAGAAGACGTTTTCAAGGTTTCGCAGCGCCACGACGGTCTCGCCGATGTTGTAGAGCGTGGTCAGGGCGTTGACCTGCCCGGTGAGCTGTTCGTTCGTGTCCTGCAATTCAGCGATCAACGAGTCGCGTTCGCGGCGCAGGCGGACTTCGGCCAGCCCGTGTTCGACGGCGGCGGCGACTTCGGCTTCGCGGATGGGCTTGGTGACGTAATCGGTCGCCCCCAGCCGGAACGCCTCAACCACTGCCCGCAGGTCATCGTCGCCATCCATGACGATCACCGGCCCTTGATAGCCGCTTGAGCGCATGGCAATCAGCAGGTCGTGGCCGCTCAGCCCCGGCAATTTCAGGTCTAGCATGACGAGATCGGGCGGCTGCTGGCCGAGTTGCGTCAATGCGTCCGGCCCGTCCTTGGCTTCGACGGTCAAGAAGTCGCCGGCCCAAAAGACGTTTTCACGCAGCGACGCACGTACAGCAGGATCATCATCAACAATAAGTACGGTAGCGTGATCTTGTTCGCTCATAGCTATCTAACCTGTGCTGCTCCTGCCGGTGAGGGCGGGGTATGCCACAACAATCACTCCCTGGGCGGACGCGATGCGGGCGGGTTCACATGCAGGTATTATACAATTTTCTACAGACCTGGGCCGGAGATTGTCGCGTGGTTCTGGCGCGAGTGTCCCTTCGCGCGATTTTGACGGCCCTGGAAGCGATGAGGGTGTAGCGGGAGTATCAAGCGGACGCGTCACACGCCTGGCGCAACGTCTGTTTGAGCGCATCCAGGGAATCGAATGGCCGCGAGGCGTAGCTGATCTGCCCTAGTGTCAGGCGCAGGCGTTCGTCTTGTTGCGCTTGAAGGACCTTGTCACGGTCCTTGAGAGGGTAAAAATAGGCCATCGTCTGCGCGAGGCGGGCCTCGATGCGCTCGCGTATAGGGCCGATGTGAATCTCGTCCGTGACGACCAGGAATTCGTGAGCGCTCAAATGGGCGACAAGGTCCGCGCCAGTCCCCGCGCCGCGCACGGCATTGCGGATCAACAGACTAGCCGCCCGCAACACGTCATCGGCAGCCACAAACCCGTACCAGTCCCGAAAGCTGTCCAGCCCCATGAGGCGGATGAGCAACACGGCCCAGGCTTCATCGCTCCCCAACATCATGTTCAGCCGCTCGTCAACCAGTGGCCCTTCTGGCAGCCTGGTGACGGCATTTATGATCGCCGTTTTGCTGGTGCGCTGCAACACATTGCGAACGCGAAGCCGTAGTTCCTGGATGTCAAACGGCTTGGTGATATAGTCGACGACGCCCAACCCAAGCCCCGACAGCTTATGGACCCGGTCGCGTTTTTCGGTCAGGAAAATTACGGGGACATGCTGCGTGCGGTGCTGGGCACGCAACCGGCGGCAGACTTCAAAACCGTCAATATCTGGCAGCCGGATATCCAGCACGACCAGGTCGGGCAAGAAATCGTGCGCCAGGTGTAATGCCTCTTCCCCCCAGGCTGCGGCTTGAATCTCATATCCCTGCCCGCCAAAAAAAGTAGTCAACATCTCAGACAGGTCGAGATCATCCTCCACGAACAGGATGCGAGGCTTTTCTGACACGGGGAAATCCTCAATGGAAGGCTATCATAGCGCGAGCGCGACACATCTTGACAGGGGCCAGCCCCGCGGCGAAGCATGCCGGAAGAGCGTGCTAAACCAGTTTCTCCAGTTCCTTGACGGCGCGTGACATGTCCAGGAAAATGAGGCCCAGCTTGGCCTTCTGGCGTGCCATGACCGTGAGCACAGCTTCTTCTCCGATGGCGCTCAGAATAACGTATCCGTTTTCGCCCTTGACATAGACTTGTTCGAGGCTCCCTCGCCCCAACTCGCTAGCAATGCGCTCGCCCAGCGCGAGCATGGCGGCAGACATGGCCGAGACACGGTCTTCTTCAATATTGGTTGGCAGCGAAGAAGCGATGCTCAGGCCATCAATGCTGACAATTGCCGCCGCCTCAACATCGGGGGAACTGACCTGCAAATCGCGCAGGCGTTCTGCTAACAGATCATTACGTGATTTGGCCAACGTGGTTCTCCTGACGTGTTGGGCTTGTATCCTGTCGAAATTGTGTCATCAGAAAGAATGGAGATTCTGCTCGCCACAGACAGTAAACAGGCGTAAGTAACGCCTGACTTGCCGGTACTGTAGCACAGCGCCGATCCCTTGTCAAGCGAGGCCCACCCCCCTCAAAACAGGCGGAGAATGGGGCAACACCCAGCCATAGAAGGGCGCAAATCGGCCCATCCGTACCGACTCCAAACGAGCTCCCAACCACCACGTCACTCAATGATACATAAACGGTTTCTTTTGTTATCGTCTCATCAAAAACACGGAATTCGGCCAATTTGCTACTGCCCAGGAACCTGTCTTCCGCTATAATGTGGGATACTTAGTCCGCCTTTTTGGATAATGAGGGATATTCGCTCCTTCCATGCAACGGCTCACCTGGCGGTGGTTGTGGATCTGGGTGGGGGTCTTAGTTGCAGGATGTGGACAGTTCTGGTCGTCAAACAGCACCCCATCCTCAACACGCGAACCCACCTTACCCTTGTTGGGCTATACCCGCTTGCCACCGACACCCACCCAGAGCCTCTGGCCAGGGGTTACAGGTACGCCCCTCATTGGGACGGAAAGCTCCAGCGTGGGCGCGTCGTCTGTTGCATTATTCCTAAGGGTAAGCAATCCAGCGTGCTACGAAACACCCCTCGGCAGCCTGGTCTGCCTGGGCCAGGTGTACAATCCGCTGGATAAGCCGGTGGAGCAGGTGGCGGTCGGCGTGCAATTACTGGCGCGTGACGGCACGCTCCTGGCGGCGCAAGAGGCGGTCATCTCCCGGTGGGTGCTGCCGGAAGGCGCAACCGGCCCCTACCGCATCATCTTCGACCCGGTTCCCCCGGAATACCTGTGGGCGCGCCCCTATGTCAAAACCGGGCAGGTTGCCAGCGACATCGAACACCGTTACGCATCGCTGGCCCTGCAGGAAGTTTCCGGCGCATTTGTGATCGACCAGTACCAGGTAACGGTATCGATCACCAACAAGAGTCTCTATCCGGTCGAAGGCATTGCCGTCACCATGACGCTACTTGACGAAGTCGGGCAGGTGACCGGTTTCCGGCGCGAATATCTTGATACGCATCGCCGCCTGGCTCCGGGCGAAACGCTGGCGCTGTCGCTCAAGGTGATCCCACAGGGTCCCAACACGGTGGCCTTTGATGCGTTTGCAGAAGGCCATCTGGCGCAGCATTGACCGATCAGGCGAACAAGCCACGCGCCTTTTGCAAAAGGAGTGCGTCAGTCATACCAGTGCTCGGTTAAGAGTGATCAGTTATCAGTTATCGGTCTTCATGTGGCCCCCGCACA
Organism: uncultured Anaerolineaceae bacterium; assembly: GCA_964611395.1. Lineage (GTDB taxonomy): Bacteria > Chloroflexota > Anaerolineae > Aggregatilineales > Aggregatilineaceae > CAZSXY01. The sequence goes on from CAZSXY010000122.1 coordinate 8,061, forward strand.
TATTCGGACACTGCGCAACAAAAACTGAGAACTCAAACCCGGCAATCTTTTCGTGGCGATGAGCCCCTGCGCCCCAAACGCATGCCTTCAAGCAGAGAGCTGCCTCCTCCCCTGGCATACCCTCAATGCAACTTTTCGATATGATCGACGATGTCCCCGGCAAGGTAGGCCTGGACGGCGGATTCGGCGTCCGCGATGTCGGTGACAACAGGCTTGATGTTCGCCGCCTGCATGGCCAGATAGGCCCCCCGCCCCATGCCACGCACAATGACCGCCTCACAGTCGGCGATCGTTTCAACCATGCGGGCGTGTTTCTGGTCGGCATGAGGGCCAAACCCGTGACCGCGTGAATCATGCTGGTGAGCGTCGTGATCGTGTGGCTCGGTGGCAAATTGCCGGTGTCCCGCCTTGTCGCGCAATTCTTTGCCGGTGATCTGGTTGTTATCTACCGTGAAAACCAGGTAGTGCGGGGCACGCCCAAAGTGCTGGCTGATCGTTTGTCCATCGTCGGTTACAACAGCGATCTTTATCATTCACAACCCTTTCTTTCAAATCCATTTGATTCCATTTGCGGGAAATCATAACGCTCCGGGGGAAGCGAAAACAAACAGGAAGTATTGAAGCAATCTCATGAAGAAACCGTACGCCCCCTCTCGCGCGAAAAACCATCGTCGGCAACCTCAGTCTGTGGTATCCTTGCCCTGGGAAATTGATGTTGAGGAGGGTATGCCCGTGGGCTTTCTCAAAAAACTGTTTGGTGGCGGCAAGTCGAGTGATCCAGACGGCCTGTACTTCTATATACGCGCGGATAACACCGGCGAAGTTATCAAAGTGCGCCTGAATCGCAGCAATGACCTGTCCCTGACCGAAGACATGCAGGGATACTTTGCCCGCAAAATGATCGTGGGACAAAAGAGCTTTGAGCGCATCGAAGCCGAGTTTCAATTCGACAAGAACCGCCGTCTGATCGCTGCTGATATTGTGGGCGGCGAGCTGGTCAAGCGCGAAGACTACGAAAGCTACCTGGCGTCACAGACCCCCACCACCCCCGAAGCCTGAATGACGCCAGCCATGCCAGAACGCACTCTGATCCTTCTCGACGTAGACGGCGTGCTCGTTCAGCCCGTCGGGTACAAAACCGCGCTGCATACGCTGGTCAATCACTTTGCCGCGCGGATGGGGCAACCGCCCTACGGCCCGACCGATGATGAGATCGCGGTCTTTGAAGCGTGTGGCCTGACCAACGAGTGGGACTCCGGCGCGGTGTGCGTCAGCGTGCTGTTGCTCGCTGCACTGGAAGCGTGCCCTGAGGTGCGCCGCGACACGCTTGACGAGACGTTCGCAGCGATCAAGGCGGCGGGCGTGGCGATTCCCCGTCCCGATTTCACGGCTGTGGCCCGCGCCATCGCCCGCGAGAATATCGACGGGCGCTACCCGGCGGCGCATTTCCTGGAGCTACTCGCGGGGCGCACCGACGCAACGCACCTGGCGCTGGTACGCGAACTGCTGGGCGATGTATACGCAGTGATCCATACGCCGACGACGCATGCATTTCAAACCCTGGTGCTGGGTAGCGAACGTTTTGCCAGGGCCTATCGCCATCCGGCAGCCTTCGAGAGCGAAAGCTACCTCACCACGCGCGATATAGCCCTGCTGGACGCCGCCACACGCGAACGATTACTGGCCTGGGCGGCCATGCCGCAACACGGCGCGGCCATCTATACGGCGCGTCCAAGTGGCCCGCCTGCCGATTTACCTCACGAAGCGCCCATTGGCGATCCCCCGGCAGGGTATCCCCCAGAAGCCGAACTGGCCGCCGAACTGGTGGGGCTGGCGCAGAAAATGCCCTTGATCGGCCAGGGGCGTGTGGGCTGGCTGGCATGGCGTAACGGTCGCGCGGCAGCGGAGTATATCAAACCGTCGCCCGTCCAGGCGTTGACGGCGATCGGCGCGGCGCTGTCCGGTTCGGAAACCGACTCGCTGCTCGCTGCCGCCGCGCTCTATGAGCAGGGCACGGTCACCGGCCCGCTCGCCAGACTGCGGGATGGCGCTACGCGCGTCGTCGTGTTCGAGGATGCGGCGGGGGGGATTCGCGCGGTGCGTGATGCGGTCGATTATCTTGTGCGTGCGGGGCTGGATGTCACGGTGACAGGGGTGGGCGTTTCCCCGCATGCTGATAAACAAGCAGCCCTGGCCCCGGTCGCCGATCATGTCATAGACGAGGTAAACGCCGGGCTGGCGCTCATTCTAGACGGCTGGCAACCACCGGGGATGTAGCATTTTCTGCTGGATGCCGTCTAATCTACTGCCCGGCTTGCCAGCGGCGCACCATCCGGCGCTGGGTTTCAGTTTCCGGCGATCCCGCGTGTAACAACCGCGCGATCTCTGCCAGCGCCTCGTCGCCTACCAGCCCGTGTCGCACCAGGTAGCACCCAACCACGGTTCCCGTCCGGCCAATGCCCCCCATGCAATGCACATAGACCGTCCGACCGGCGGCAATGGCCGCGTCGATGGTGTCCAGGATGCGGACCATGTGAGCATCGTGGGGCACGTCGAAGTCGGGGATTGGCAACCGGTGGTGTTGCACGAGGACGCCCCGCCGCGTGGCTTCTGCTTCAAGCGGCTCCAGATAATCCGGTCGTTCCCCCCGTTCCGTCAGGTTGACAAAGACCGTCACCCCCGCGTCAAGCAAGGCCGCCAATCGCTCGCGCGTCAGTTCCTGATCCATCCTTGCCGGGTATGGGCCGGCCAGCAACTTGCCCGGCGTGACCCAATAGGCGTAGGGAATTGGATGTTCGACCATCACGTCTCCTTTCAGGCTGGCGCGCCTGGTGGGTTGGACGTTGTGAGTAATGGGTTTGGAGTTATGAGTTTATCTACTATCGTCCGCCCAGGGCCAGAACTCATAACCGTTACGCTACGCGCTCATAAGAAGCAAAACGCCCCCGGCATAGTGCCAGGGAGCGCGATCATGCGAAGGTAGCGTAGCGGGACTTGCCCAGGGCGGATCAGGCCAGCGCCCACCAGCAAGACCCGTTGGCGTGCCCGCCCACAGGTCACCAGTTGCCCTCT
>CAZSXY010000123.1:0-11038 GCA_964611395.1 uncultured Anaerolineaceae bacterium
GGGGGCAACGCGATATACACTTTCTATTCGATGTTGTGCCACCAGATGGCGCAGCGATCCTTCTTTCTATTTGGCGAGCGTGTCATGTATGACCTTGACCAAATCCCCGTCGCTCTAACGGGACGCACGGGCGCGGATACCCTTCTCCTGCGGAGTTTTCGCGGCGATGATGTCCTCGGCTGGAAGGTCGCCTGGTCGGATCGGATGGTGTCGATGTATACCGGCATTTGGCTGGTCAGCGTGGTCTATTGGGCGTTATCGCGTATCCGCCCGGTGCGACCGATCTCGATCTGGCTATTCGGGTTGCTTGCACTGCCAATAGCGCTTGATGGCGGCACGCATATGATCAGCGACACCCTGGGCGGTTTGACGACGGGCTTCCGCTATCACAATAACTGGTTGGCCGTTCTGACCGGACATGCGTTTTCCGATAACTTCTATCGTGGTGATGCGTTGGGGTCGTTCAATTCGTGGATGCGATTGATTAGTGGATTGTTGTTTGCGGTTGGGGCGGTATGGCTCGCGTTCCCGCTGGTGGATCGCTACGCGCAAACTACGGTGCGCCAGATCGACTACAAAATCGCGCGAATCTCCGGCTCTCGGCCTCCGTTTGATGCGGAGATTCAGGTTTAGGCGCGACGAGCGTCAAAAACAGCGAAAGCCCGATCCTCTTAATTGGGCGGTGTGATTCTCCCTCCGGTTCTCATTGTCGTGATGTTACCGGTCACCGTTGCGATCGGTGGCTGAGAAGCCATCGTACTACGCCTGCCTAGGGAATAGCATACTTCCTTTTGGCAAAAACCCTTGACTTGCTCGTGCGAATCATGCTATTCTAATTATAGCTTGTCCGTACAAGTCACGACAAGTAAGACCGGTTTTGGTAAATGTTTACAATTTCTAAGAATAGCCCTATACCCCTCCATACCCAGCTTCTTAACGAGCTTCGTCATGCGATTCTCAGCGGCAAACTCAAACCCCATGCGCAGTTGCCCGGCGAGTACGCCCTGATCACGCAGCTTAATATCAGCCGTTCAACGGTTCAGCGTGCCTGGCGGGCGGCCCAGGAGGAGGGGCTGATTTACCGGATCCCGGCCAAGGGCACATTTGTCAGCGAGTTGAAGAAAACGTCTTCGGAGACCAAGTTTATCGGCTGCATTATGGCCGAGTTCCGCTACACGTTCGACGGCAGCGTGCTTGATGGGGCCGAAGAGCTTCTCCGTGAAGAGGGCTATCGCATCTTGTTCGCCCAGAGTCAACGGCACGTCGATGAGGAGAATCGCCTGATCCGCAGTATGTGCGAGGAAGGTGTCGCCGGTATTATGCTCTGGCCGGTCATTGACAAGGGGAAAGAACGGTTTGTAACCAGTCCTGCCTGCTCGGTGCCGGTGGTGCTGCTGGATCGCCCGATTCCTGAGGTGTCGTTGCCGTGCATCACAAGCCAGAACTATAACGGTGGACTTCAAGCGATGCACCACCTGCTTGAGTTGGGGCATAAGCATATTGCCTTTGCCGCCTGGCCCCCGCTGGATTTGCTGCCGGTGGCAGAACGCCACCGGGCTTACCGGAGTGCCATGGTGGACGCTGGTCTCCCCTTCTACCCCGTGATCGAACTGGGCCAGCCGGAGGAAGCCATCAACTACAAGCGTTATGCTGAAGAAGCGCACGAGGATGTGGCTTATCTGGCAGATGTCCTGAGTAAGCCTGACCGGCCAACCGCGATCTTCGCCATGAACGATGTGGTGGCTACGCTGGTTCTTCGCGCTGCGCGCGAAGCGGGGTTACGGGTGCCCCAGGACATTTCCGTCGTTGGCTTTGACGACCTGGAACTATCCCAACGTGTGTTGCCTGCGCTGACGACCGTTGCGCAAAACACACGGTTGATGGGCAGGGAAGCCGCCAGGCGATTGTTTGCCTTGATTGACGGCGAACTGCCGTTAGACATTTACACATTGCTTCCAACCCGTTTGATCATTCGTGAATCAACGGCTGCGCCACGCGGCTGAGTTTGCATGGCTTCGTGGCATTCTGAAAGGAGGTGGAGGACGCTCACTCGAATCATAATTTCGTGGATAAAAGACCTTTCTTAAGCATACGCGAGTGAATCTGGGAGAAAACACGATGAGGAAAAGAACGCTATTCGTAGGATTGATGATCGTTGTACTCCTGATGGGATCGATTAGCTCTGCTGTCATGGCGCAGGGGGACGAGATCAAACTGACCATCACGTGCCGCTGCGTTGCCGATGGTGTCAACAGTGAGCTGGTCAACTGGCTTACGACCTATGTTATCCCCAACTTCGAAGCATCGATGGCTGAGCAGGGGAAGAATGTCAGCGTTGAGCTGGTCGAGTTCGGTGGCAGCGACGAACAACTCAAGGAACAGTACGCACTGGACCTGGGTGTTGGTTCTGGCCACGATCTCTTCGCCTTCGATGGGTTCTGGGTTCCTGAGTTCGTTGACGCCGGGTTGCTGAAGCCGCTGGCCGAGGTGGCCGGTGACGTTGTGAACGAATGGGAAGGCTGGGATCACATCACGCCTGGTATCCAGGCCATTCTGGGATATCAGGGTGAGGTCTACGGCATCGCCGCTGGCACCGATGTGCGCCAGGCTTTCTATCGTCGCGACATCTTTGAGGAAGCCGGAATTGAACTGCCATGGCAGCCCACCAGTTGGGAAGAACTGCTGGAAACGGCCCGCCAACTGAAGGAAGCCGGGATCGAAACCCCGCTCCAGATCAATGCCGGTACGGCCATGGGCGAAGCCACGACGATGCAAGGCTGGTTCATGGTGCTGTTGGGCGCTGGACACCATATGTATGATTTCGAAGAAGGTAAGTGGATCGTCAGCAGCCCCGCCATCCTGGACGCGCTCAACCTCTATAAGACGATCTATCGCGATGAGGAATTGGGCGATGCCCGGATGCAGCTTGCCGCCGACGGGCGCGATCGCTCGTTTGCCGGGTTTGCCGAAGGCGAGATCGCCATCCTGGTCGAGGGTGACTGGTTCTGGCGGTCAGCGATCCTCAACCATATGGATCAGGAAACCCGTGACGCAGTGGTCGCGTGGGCGAAGATGCCAGCTAAAGAGCCTGGAGCCGGTTACAATGGGCAAGATTTTGTGACCATCTCTGGCGGTACGGGCTGGGTCCTCAACCCGAACAGCGATCATCCCGAAGAAGCCTGGGCGTTGCTGGCATTTATGTCGAGCAAGGAATCGCAGTTGGTTTGGGAAGAGATGAAACCGCGCATCAACTTCCGTGATGATGTGCCGGTGGCCGGGGACGAGGTTATGTCGGCAATGGCCGAGGCGTTGCTCCCCCTGACGACCGTGCGGCCCATGTTGCCGGAGTATCCGAAGATCTCCTACGAGGCCCAGTTGATGACCGAGCGCGTCGTTTCGGGTGAAATGTCACCTGAAGAGGCAATGGCAGCCTTTGCCGAAGCGGTCACCGAACTTGTCGGCGAAGAGAATGTGCTGACAATTCCGGTGGAGTAGTTCGTTAGATACACAGGCGCGGGTACCGGGGTGCTACGCATCCCGGTATCCTTTTACCTGGTACTGTTTGGGGAGGAATTGTGGAGAAGCGTCCCGGAGTGTTCTCAAGTAGGGTAGGGTTCGTCTTCTTAACCCCTGCTCTGTTTTTTGTTGCTATCTTTCTCCTTTTGCCATTCGTTTGGATTCTCTATCTCAGCTTTACCAATCGCACGTTAACCGGGATCACGGCAGCGCACCCGGAATTTGTCGGACTGGCCAATTACGAGCGACTGTTCGATTTCGAGCGGTGGATGCGATTTGGCGAATTTGGCAACGCGCTAAAGATCACCTTCCAGTTTGTCCTCGGTTCGGCGCTGCTGGGCCAGGCGGTCGTAGGGCTGGCCGTCGCATGGGCTTTTTATCGACGCAAGGGCGTGCTGCGGGAGGTCGTGTTCACCCTTGCGGTGCTGGCGTGGATCATTCCCGAAGTCGTGGTCGCGTTTGCCTGGAGCGCCTTTTTGGATGTCGATAACGGCACGCTGAATACGGTCCTGGCGAATCTGGGATTAGGCCGACCCGACTGGTTGTTCGAATACCCGTTGCTTACGATCATCATCTTCAACACCTGGCGCGGGTCTGCGTTTTCGATCCTGTTGTTTTCCTCGGCGCTGGAAACGATCCCCCCATCCTATGTAGAGACTGCGGATGTGGTGGGAGCTTCGACCTGGCGAAAGTTTCGCGATATTCTGTTCCCGTTGCTGCGCGGGCACATCCTGACGGACTTAATTCTCGTTACGTTGTGGACTTTCAACGTGTTCACGCCCTTCCTGTTAACAGGAGGCGGCCCAACGTTCAAGACTGAGCTGGTCTCGATCTACACCTATCGGACCGCGTTCAAGTTCTTTGAATTTGGGAAGGGAAGCGCAATCGCTGTTGTGATGATGGCAATCAATTTCACACTCGCAGCGGGCTATCTCATCATGTTACGACGTCAGAAGGTGTAACCATGAGACACTATGAATCCCCGTGGTCGAAGGCATTGCTGATCGCGTTTTCACTGCTCTGCATTGTTTTTTTCGCGTTGCCGCTCTTGTGGTTGCTCACCGCGCCCTTCACGCCGATGACCAAGCTTTCGGTCGAGATTCCGGCTAACCCGACGTTGGATAACTTCCGGATGGTCTTTAAGAATAGCTTTGCGATCCGTGCCCTGTTCCGCAACAACCTGATCATTGCGGGGGGAGCCATGCTGTCGGTTGCCAGTGTTTCGACCCTGGCGTCCTACGGATTGTCGCGCACACGGGTTCCGGGCAAGGATGTCCTGGTCTACGTGTTGATGCTGTTTTCCTCTGTGGTTGGTGGCACGGCAGCAATGGTTCCGCTGTTCTTGCTGGCGCACAATCTTGGCCTCATTGACACGCATGTGGGCGTTATCCTGGTGATGACCGGCGGATTTCTTCCCGCAGCCATCTTCATGATGCGCGATTTCGTTGACTCGATCCCGCGTTCATATGAAGAGGCCGCATTGGTGTGCGGTGCCAGCCCTTTTCGCATCTTCCGCGATATTGCGTTTCCGCTGGTGCGCCCCGGCGTGGCCGTTGTGGCCATCTGGACTTTTGTGAATGCGTGGGGAGCCTTTCTGATCCCGGTTGTCATGCTGCGCAGCCCGGAGAACATGCCGGCATCGGTGGCGCTGTATTCGTTCTATAGTGAGGCCGGTACCCCCGTTCATACCCTGGTCTCGGCGTATGCATTCCTTTATGGCCTGCCAGTGTTGGTACTGTACCTGCTGGTTAACTGGCGCTTTGGTTTTCGTTTCTTTGGCGGCATCAAAAGCTGACCGCTTAGGTGTAGGAATACGATGGCAAAAATCCAACTTGAGAACGTAACGAAGAAGTTCGGCGAACTAACCGCCGTTGACCGGGTGAGCCTGGAGGTGAACGACGGTGAGTTTATAGCGCTGCTAGGCCCTTCCGGGTGCGGCAAAACTACCACTCTCAGGCTGATTGCGGGATTGGAAGTGCCAAACGAAGGGCGCATCCATATTGGTTCGAAGGATGTGACCAAGCTCCCGCCGCGTGATCGCGATATCGCGATGGTGTTTCAGGATTATGCGCTTTATCCCCATATGACGCTCCTGAATAATATTGGTTATCCCCTCAAAGTGCGTGGCGTTTCAAAACCGGAGATGGCGCGTCGTGTCAGGGATGTGGCGGAAGAACTGCAAATAGCTGACTTGCTGGAACGCCGCCCGGCGCAGGTGTCAGGCGGCCAGCAGCAGCGTGCCTCAGTAGCCCGCGCGTTGGTGCACCAGGCCCAGGTTTTCCTGTTCGACGAGCCGTTGAGCAACCTGGATGCCAAGTTGCGCCTCGAAGCACGCGCCTTCCTCAAGCATTTGCAGCGAGAGATCGGCGTGACCGCCGTGTACGTGACCCATGATCAGGCCGAAGCGATGGCATTGGCAGACCGTCTCGCCGTGATGAACCTGGGGCGGATCATGCAAGTGGGGCCTCCGCTAGAAGTGTATCGTCGCCCGGCCAATACGTTTGTAGCGGCGTTCATGGGTAGCCCTCCCATGAATCTCCTGCCCTGCCGGGTCGATATCAATGCGGGTAAGATAGTTTTTGAGCAAGGGACTACGCTGGATATCTCCGATCACCGCGAACGGTGGGCGCCGGTGATCACAGGCAAACGGAATGTGACCGTGGGCGTGCGACCGGAGAATATCACGATCAGCCCCACCGCAGTGCCTGGGGCAATTCCCAGCCGGGTGTACGTCATTCAACCCCTGGGGGGAGAGTGGCTGGTCGTTACCCAGGTTGGCGATGAGTTGGTATCGGTGCGGTTGTTCCAGGATGAAGCGCCAGAGTTGTCAGAGAACGTCTGGCTTAAGCTCGATCTTGAGCGCACTTTCTTGTACGACGAGGACGGCGAGTTGCTCCAATGAGTGGTGCGTATTGGTCCGAGCAGATTTTAGAGGGCTATCTCGCACCCGACATGGCTGGACAGTACCACACTGTACCGTTCGACATGCCCGCCGCCGTGTGCCGGATGGAAGTGCGCTATACGTATGATCAGGCGATTGGCTCCGACCCTCACCTGACCGGCGGTAACACCCTCGACATCGGCTTGTTCGATCAACGAGGCGCGGAGTACCCAGGCCCAGGCTTTCGGGGTTGGAGCGGCAGCGCCCGGCGTGAGTTCTTCGTCAGCCACGACGAAGCCACGCCGGGTTACCTGCCGGGGCCGTTGGCCCCCGGACGGTGGCATATCCTGCTCGGCTTCTATAAGAGTTCGCCTCAGGGGTGTCACTACAGGGTTATGCTGCGGTTTCTTCATGACGATACCGCCTCGCCAGGCAGGTTCCCCGTGTTGCTCACCCTGGAAAACAGCGCGTCTACCTTGGCGGCACGAGAAAGTGGCTGGTATCGCGGCGATCTCCACTGCCACTCGTACCACAGCGACGGCGATTCCGATCCGAGCGCGTTGATCGCCACCGCCAGGGCTTTGGGGCTTGATTTTCTGGCGATCACCGATCACAATGCTATCAGCCATCTGGCTGCCCAGGCGACGCTTGATCCCGGTGACCTGGTGCTCATTCCAGGATGCGAGGTCACAACCTACAAGGGGCATTGGAATATATGGGGCCTCACGGAATGGATTGATTTCCGTACCCTGACCCCTGAACTGATGCGGCAGTCCATTCAACGGGCTGTCGCGCTGGGTTACCTGACGTCGTGTAACCATCCGCGCACGGCGGGGCCTCCCTGGGAGTTCGCGGAAATAACCGACCAGCACTGTGTTGAGGTCTGGAATGGCCCCTGGGAGCTATTCAACTCGGAAGCCCTGGCTTATTGGGAGAGCCGGTTGCAGGCCGGAGAGCATGTGGTTGCTGTGGGGGGAAGTGATGCTCATTTCCTCGCACAGCCGCACATTGCCCGGCTTGGCACTCCGACGACGTGGATTTATTGCCCGGAGCGTCCAACGGCTTCCGCTTTGCTGGAAGGCTTGCGAGCAGGGCACGCCTTTATAAGTGATGCGCCAGACGGCCCCCGACTTTATTTGCGAAGCGGGAATGCGTGGATGGGTGATGCAGTTGCACGCCCCCCCTCAGGGCGACTGGAAGCGACCGTGCGCGTGGTCGAGGGGGCGGGGTTGCGCCTGGAGCTGTACGGCGCAGGTGGGCTACTATCCCAGGCTGGTGTTACCGAAAACGATCAGACTTTCACGCTGGCAGCGCCTGTTGAGGGGACGCCATACGTCCGGGCGCAACTGACGGAAACAGACACGCAACCCGGCGCAGTACGCGCGTTGACCAATCCCATTTACATTGAATAGGCAGTGAATTCCTCCATGACAGACACACCCCACCAGATCACAATTGTTTCACATACGCATTGGGATCGGGAATGGTACCAGCCGTTCCAGGTATTCCGGTTTCATCTCGTCCAATTGATCGATCGGTTGCTGGATATTCTGGATGGCGATCCGGCGTACCATAGCTTCCTGCTGGACGGGCAAACAGTTGTGCTGGAAGACTACCTGGCGATCCGGCCCGAACGAGAAGCCGATCTCAAACGGCATGTTGAGTGCGGTCGATTGCTGATCGGCCCCTGGCATATCTTGCCCGACGAATTCCTGGTGAGTCCCGAAGCAACCGTGCGTAACCTGATGTTAGGCGCGAAGGTCTCTGCACGGTTTGGCGCGCGCATGTCGGTGGGGTATACGCCTGATCCGTTTGGACACATCAGCCAGTTGCCCCAGATTCTGGCCGGTTGTGGACTCGAAGCGATTGCGCTGCAACGTGGCCTGTCGGACGAACCCACAGAACTGTGGTGGGAAGCTCCGGATGGGACGCGCATGCTAACGATCTACTTTCGGGCAGGTTATGGCAACCTGGCCTGGGCTCCCACGACGCCGGATGCTTTCACGCGTGCAGTCGAGCGCCAGATCAATCTGCTGGCCCCTCATGCCCATACGCCGTATCTGTTGCTGCTGAATGGCACTGACCACATGATGCCGCAACCCGAACTGCCAGCGCTGATCGCCCAGGCAAACGAACGCCTGCAAGGTCGGGCGCACATTGTGCACGGCACTTTGCCCGCCCATGTATCCGCCGTGCGCCAGTACCTGGGGGACAACGCTGAACTTCCCGTCGTTCGCGGTGAGTTGCGATCTTCGAAGCGTTCGCCTGTGCTTCCCGGCGTCTATTCGGCGCGTATGTGGATCAAACAGGCCAATCATGCGTGTGAGGTTGCGCTGGAACGATACGCCGAGGCGGTGAGTGCGCTGGTGCGCATCATTGGCGGCCCCGACCGTTCGGGGGAACTATGGCAGGCGTGGCGCTATCTCATCGAGAATCACCCGCACGATTCGATCTGTGGGTGCTCGGTGGACCAGGTTCATGACGAGATGCGTACGCGCTTCGATTGGAGTAAACAACTCGCTGACGAAGTGACAGAAGCCGGGTTGCGCTATCTGGCAGAGCAGGTCGATTGTGTGCAACTGCCTGCCCCGCCTGTTCCTCCACCAGATAACCCGCCCACATATGCCGTCACGTCAACCCACTCCGATATGGTTGCGCTGGTATACAACCCCGTGCCGACGAAACAGTCCGGCCCCGTCGAGATCACGGTTCCCTGGGCAGGCCCCAGGCGTCATTACCAGCTATTCGATCAGAATGGCGTGCAAGTGCCCTACTGGATTTTGGAAGGGGACGAAACTATCTTCGAGGTGCGCGACATCGCACCGGATGAACTGCCGGCGCTTTTTGACCATATCGAAGTTGGGTTCTACAAGGGCCGCTTAATCAATAATGTGAGTTTGTGGATTGATGGGGACGAAGCGCGTCTGGAGATGGTGCTACCCGAATATCATACGGGCCAGATCGGAAATTTCGCTGAGTTCGTGAAAACCCTGCGGAACGATCCTCGGTTGCGTGCCGTCAAGCGCTGCCGCCTCACGACCTATCTGGCGGAAAATTACCGGTTGGCGTTCATGGCGCGGGATATTCCGGGAGTGGGGTATCGTTCCTACCGGCTGGTCAACATGCCCGCGCGGGGGGATGCGTCAGTTGGAGCGACTGCCGGACCGGCGCGGACACCGCGGCTGGAAAATAAATGGTTTCAGGTCGTGGCCGACCCTCAGGATGGCACACTCGTTGTTACGGATAAGGCCACTGGCCGCACCTATACCGGCCTGAATCGCGTGCAGGACGGCGGCGATCGCGGTGACGAGTACAACTACTGCGCGCCCGCGAGCGACACGCTCGTGACGACGCCTGCCCACCCGCCGGTCATCGAAGCCTGGGACGAAGGCGTTTTCGGGCAATCGCTGGTGATCAAGGATCGTTACGCGATTCCAAAGGACTTGACGCCAGACCGATCGGCGCGAGTGCCCGAAACAGTTGAAATTTCCGTGACGACGACGGTGCGCCTGAGTCCGGATGTGCGGCGCATTGACATACGAACTGAACTCACCAACCGTGCCCTAAATCACCGCTTTCGTGTGTTGTTCCCAACCGGTCTGGCAAGCAAACGCGCGATTGTGGACGGGCACTTCGACCGGTTAGAACGGTGGCCGGTCCCGGCTGTTGACACGGAGGGGTGGGCGGAGCAACCCGAACCTACGCACGCTCAGCGCACATTCACGGCGTTGGAGGAGAGGGGCCAGGGGCTATTGGTGGCCGCGCGGGGTTTGCCGGAAGTTGAACACATGACGACCGAATCCGGTTCTACGCTGGCGCTCACTTTGCTGCGTGCGGTGGGATGGCTGTCGCGGGATGATCTTTCGTGTCGCCAGGGACACGCGGGGCCAGAACGGAGCACGCCGGGTGCTCAATGCCTGGGGCCAGCGACTTTTGAATACAGCCTGATACCGTTTGGCGGCGACGCATTTGATCTTACGGCGGCTGCGCAGGTGGCCTATGCGTATACCGCTCCGCTGCGAGGCGTGGCGACCGAAGTATCCGCCGGAACGTTTTCGCCGTCGCTGCAATTTGTCACGATTGAGCCGGGCGAATTGGTGCTGACAGCGATCAAGCCTGCCGAGTCCGGCGAGGGTATCATCGTCCGCTTTTACAACAGCAGCGAACGCGAAGTGTCGGGTTGTTTGCGTTTTGGCCTGCCCTTGCAACGAGTGATCCCCACCAACTTGCTGGAGGAGCCTACCGGCTTGCCTTTTGAATTGGGCGATAGGCATGCCATCGCGGTGCAGGTTCCCGCCAAACGGATCGTGACCCTGGCGGTGACCTTCAGCGAGAACATGCAGGCGGTATAAGGGGTGTGGGTCACACGTGCGAACTCGTGCCTTCCAGTTCGGGGAAAGCTCTGTTGGCAGGCTGGAGAAGATGTCGCCAGCCATAGAGGATGACCCACCCCATCAACAGTGCGCCAAACATCCCCGGTGCCCAGGTGCCCAATAGATCAAGCATCGCGCCGCCGGCAGCCGGGCCAATGATGCGGGTGATGCTACCCAGTGCGGACGCCAGGCCCAGGATTTCCCCCACTTCTTGTTGCCGGACCGCCTTCGTAAGCTCGCTGTGAATGGTCGCGCTCAGGACGCCAAT
>CAZSXY010000124.1:0-11033 GCA_964611395.1 uncultured Anaerolineaceae bacterium
GCGTGCAGTGAGTTGCTTGTTAACCTGAGTTCGGTTTCATGGTGTGCCTCACTCTTTGGCCTCACGTTGTTCGGCCTGTCCTGATCTTGCCCCAGCGTTATCGCATCTCCTTCAAGGTGCTAGACAAGCAGGGGAGTGGGATGATCAAGGTGTTCTTGATCACGTACTCCCCACAACAGCATTCCGTTTCCAGCCCCCCCGATCCACTCCTCCCATACCGGTTTGAATCTTCCAACAACGCGCGATTTCTATGGCAAAACCGGCTCCCGTGCCGTACACTTGCCCCATGCTCACCGAACCCATCCAACTCGAACACGGGCCGGGGCCAAAACTGGCTTTTGTCCCCACACCGGACCCGGATCAACTGGCGATCACTGCCGTCGCATTGGCCAACACCGACGGCGGCGCGATTGTGCTCGGCCTGGACGAAAACGGGGGCTATCATGGCCCGCTCGACGGGTCGACTGTCGCCCGCATATTACGCGAGGCTACCGCGCAGTGCATCCCGGCCATGCCCTTGAGCACGCCGGAGATCATCAGCACGCCGGGTGGCCCGGCGCTGGCCGTGCGTGTGCCACGCGGGCGCGGCGTTCACGCGCTGGCAGATGGCCGCGTCCTGGTGCGGGGACTGTTCGGCAACCGCGTGCTGGACGGCGATGAAATCCGGGGGCTTATCACCACGCGCAGCAACGGCGAGTTCGAAGCCGAAGTCGTCCCCGGCGCGCGGATCGCCGATCTTGACCCGGCGTTGCTGGCCGACTACATGCTGGCCCTGGCGCAGCGGTCGGGCGGAAGCCGCACCCACAGCGGCGACGTGCCGCTCGAAACCCTGGGCGCTATCACTCCCGATCACCGGGTCACCGTCGCCGGGTTGCTGCTCTTTGGGCGCGAACCGGCGCACTGGCTCCCTCAGAATGGCGCGCAGTTCGTGCGTTACGTCGGGCGCTGCGATCAAAACGCGCTCGTGGCGTTTGAGCAAACCTTCGATGGCTCGCTGACGCGCCAGCTCGACCAATTGTGGGATGCCCTTCGTGCCCAGTGGCAGGCCGCGCCGGGAACGTCGCCGGATGCCCGGCCATACCCGGAAGTGGCGGTGCGTGAGGCGCTGGCAAATGCCGTGTGCCACCGCGACTACCGGCTGCGGGGCGACCGGGTCACCGTGCGGCTATACGCTGACTGCCTCGAAGTCTCAAGTCCGGGCGGTCTGCCCGCGTTCATGACGCTCACTCATCTGGTGGGCGGGCATTACAGCCGCAACCTACGACTGGCGCGGGTGCTGGCCCTGTGGGGTTATGTGCAGGGGACGGGCGGCGGCATGGTGCGCATCCTCAACGCCATGGACAGGCGCGGCTACAGGCCGCCGGAGATCACCACTGGGCCGTATAGCGTGACCGTTCGCCTGTACCCCGCAAGCGCCGACGCCGGAAGCACCCCGCTCCCGCCCGAAGATACCCTCAACGAACGGCAATGCCAGGCGCTCGACTATGCACGCGCGCATGGCAGCATCACGTTTCATGAATTTCGCACCCTCCGCCCCATGACGCGCCCCGAACTGCTCCTGCGCGATTTATCCGCGCTGGTTGAAGCCGGATACCTGCGGCGCATCGGTTCGCGCGGCAAAGCATATTACATCCTGCCCTGATGCGCCCGTGATCACCGGAGTAGTCCTGTTGCCCTATCGCCAGCCGGTGCAAATCCGGTTATCATAAGATTTGCGGGGTCGCCACACGACAGGGCGGGTTCCCGCCTGCCTGATCCAACGGAGACCACCACCCGCGCATTCAGCGGCAAAATGAGGTCACTCAGTGCCCGAAACAACAACTTTCCTGGCAGCCGGACTAGCGGCAGCATATAGTGGTCTGGTGATCGGCTTCGGCACAAGAAAGCGACCGTCCGAACCCTGGAGCGATCGCCATTGGCTGTGGCTCACGCTCTCCGCGGCAGCCATCCAGATGGCCGTCGCCTTGCTGCCGCGCGATGCCCACCTGCGGGCCTCCTACGAACGCTTTTTCCCCGGCGAACTTACCCAACCGGCGCTTGCCATCATCGCCTCCAACGCCATGCTGGTGCTGTTCGGAGCGCATCTGCTCAGTTACCTGCGAGCGCGGCGGGTCATGTTCTGGTTTGCTGCCGGGCTTGTGTGGTGGGCCGCGCAGGCCATCGCCAGCATCTTAACCCCTGCTTCGGGAATCGGAGAGGTCGGCTGGTACGGGGCGATCTACGATCCGCTGGCGTGGCCGAATAGCCTGGCCCTGGGTGGGTGGCTGCTTGGGAGTATGCTTCTAATGCGTGCGGCCATGCTCACCTTCCATCGCGCCCGGCTGCCCGAACTGGCAAACCAAGCCCTGTTTGCCGCCACCATCATTCCGCTGGTGGCTATGGGCGTTGGGCTGGCGGCAACCGGCGAAGACGTGCTCATCGAAATCGGGTGGCTGATGCAATTAGCCGGATTGGTTGGCGCGACGTATAGCGCCAGCACGTACCGCGTTCTGGACATCCGCCGCACGGTGCGGCAGACCGCGGCAACCGGCCTGTTGACCCTGCTGGTGGCCGTTTTTATGTTCGGCGTGGCGATCGTCGCCTCGGCTATCGGAACCGCCAGCGAAGGACGTTTCGCGCTGTTGGGTGCGCTGGCGTTGCTCGGCGCGGCGCTGGCAATACCCGTTTACAACCTGTTCCAGGCTGCGCTGGCGCGGATTCTCAATGGGGCCAGCACCGGCATCCCCCGGCAACTGAATCGCTTCAGCGAAACGATCACCGGCGTGGTGGAGCTAGACGAACTGGTCGACCTCACCATGCACACCCTGCGGGACGTGCTGCGGGTGCGACGCGGGGGCTTCCTGCTGGTCACTGCCGCGACGGGGGATACGCTTACAGTTGAACCGGTTCCGGCAGCGCCGGGTGACCGCGCTGCACCGGTCAAAGCGCAGCTTTCCCGCCAGAGCGCGATCTGCCGGCAGTTGCTTGAACGCCGCGAGCCTTTGCTCCAGTACGATCTCGACTTCAACCCCAGCTATGCGGATGTCACCGACACCGAGCGCCAGTTTTTCGCCCAACTGCGCATGAGCGCCTACGCGCCGGTCGTCGTCGAGAACCAGATGATCGGGATCGTCTGCTGCGGATCGAAGGTCATGGACGATCCGTTTACCGACCACGATCTCGACCTGCTCATGACCATCGCCAACCAGACCGGCATCGCCCTGCGCAGCGCCAGCTTGATTGCCGACCTCCGGCGGCGCGAACTGGAACTGCTGGAACTCAACCGCGCGCTTTCGCTGACCAAAGAGCAGCTCGAAAAGCTCGACAATGTCAAGACCGATTTCATCACCATCGCCAGCCATGAACTGCGCACGCCGTTGACCCAGATACGCGGGTATACCGGCCTCATGGAAGCGATGAACGAAGACGGGATGCTCGACCAGGATCAGATTGCCGGAATGACGGATAGCATGCGCAGAGCCGCCGACCGCCTTGAAGAACTGATCACCGCCATGCTGGACGTCAGCCAGATCGACGTGAACGCGATGGATTTGCATTTTTCACCGGTGAAAATTGAGTCCATGATGCGGACTGCCATCGAGCCGCTCACCGAAGCGATCCGCCAGCGCAAGCTCATGGTATCGGCTCGTGGGCTGCGTGCGCTCCCCCCGATCTATGCCGACCAGTACCGGCTGGTGCAGGCATTCCGCAACGTGATCCTCAATGCGATCAAGTATACGCCTGACGGGGGCCGGATTGACATCACCGGAACCGTGGAGGATAGCGAAATCGTCATCGCCATTCGCGATAGCGGGATCGGCATCGACCCGGCCAATCATGAGTTGGTGTTCGAAAAATTCTTCCGCGCCCAGGACCCGGCCTTTCATTCCACCGGCACCACCAAGTTCATGGGAGCCGGGCCGGGGCTGGGTCTGACCATCGCGCGCGGGGTCGTGCTGGCCCACGGGGGACGCATCTGGGTTGAAAGCGAGCGGTACGACCCGGAATCGTGCCCCGGCAGCACATTCTATATCGCCCTGCCCATCACCCCGCCCGACCACGCCGAACGCCTCGAAGCGCTCGAAGCCACTGTAAGCCTGAATGTCCGCACGCTCCGCGACGCCGTGCGCGGCCAACCCGGCCAACGGCCACCCGGTGACGCTGGCCGGTCGCGCCGTTCCGTCCAGCTCAGCGGCTCCTGATTTACACCAATAAACTTCTCGCAACAGGTTGGGAGTTGCGGGTTAACGAGTTGCAAGTTATAAGTCTAACGCACATGAAACGTGAGGCAGGGCTTTTCCCGCCACGCAGAACACCAGACTCGTAGCTTTCAGTTCATGGCAAAGCCACCAATCCGACCGGCGCTTTATGGGCGCAAACGTCCCCATATCACGAGTCGCCCGGAACCGCTAAGGAGTGCAAATGATGTTGCAAAGACGTTTAGGCCGCACGAATCACATGAGTTCGGTTGTCATCATGGGTACGGCAGCCTTCTGGCAAATCGATCAGGAAGGGGCCAACGCCACCCTCGACCTGGCGCTTGAACACGGCATCAATCACATCGATGTCGCACCGCAATATGGCGACGCCCAGGTGGTTACCGGCCCCTGGCTGGAGTCGCGGCGCGATAAGTTCTTCGTCGGGTGCAAGACGCAGGAGCGCGAGCGCGACGCGGCCCGCGCCGATCTTGAGAACTCACTCAGGCTGCTGCGCACCGATTGGTTTGACCTCTACCAGTTCCACGCCGTGACCACGATGGACGAACTTAAAGCGATCACGAAGCCCGGTGGCGCAGCAGAAACGTTCTTCAAGGCGCGTGATGAGGGTCTGGCTCGTTTCCTCGGCATTACCACGCACGGCATGTACGCCCCATCGATCGCGGTTGAAGCCATCGAACGAATGGACCTCGACACGGTCATGTTCCCGCTCAATCCGCGCCTTTATGCCGATGCGCAGTACCGCGCCGATTCCGAGCGCCTGCTGGCCTTGTGCCAGGAACGTGACGTGGGCGTGCAAATTATCAAGTCTGTGGCCAAAGGCCCCTGGGCCGGTCGCGAGAAGACGTACGGCCCCTGGTACGAACCCTACGCCGATGCTCAGGGCATCGCTGCCAGCGTTCGTTTCGTCCTGTCCCAGCCGGGTGTCACCGCGATTGTCAGCGCCGCCGATGTTGGCTTGCTGCCGCTCATCATTGAAGCTGCCCAGGGCTTTGAACCGATGGATGCCGCCGAACAGGAGGCGTTGATCCAGCAGCGGGCCGCCGACGCGCTCATCTTCGATGGGCCAGACGGCGTCAACTGAGCGATCATGATTGACTGGGTGATTTTCGACGGGGGGGACACTGTCATGCGGGACTTCCCCCATTTCTCCGGCCCGATGGCCACGTGGCCGCGCGTTGAGGTCATGCCCGGCATCCTTAGCGCCCTCGATGCGCTGCGCGGCGATTACCGGCTGGCCGTTGCGACCAATGCCGCCGGTTCCGGTGCGGCGCTGGTGCGTCGGGCGCTTGCCCGCGTCGGACTTGACGAGTACTTCGACATCGTCCTGACCGCTCGTGACCTCGGCGTGGCCAAACCCGACCCGGCATTCTTCGACGCGCTGCTGGAAGTATGCGAAGTCTTGCCGCATCGCGCCGTGATGGTTGGGGATAACTTCCGCACCGACATCGTGGGGGCCAAGCACGCCGGACTGCGAGCCGTCTGGTATAACCCGGACGGCAAAACCCCACCCGCTGACACGCCGATCCGCCCGGACGCGGTGATCACTTCCCTTGAGGAACTACCCGCTGCCATCCACCGCATCGACGATCAAGCCGGTAGCGCGATCTAGCGCCCGAACCGATTGGCGGGGGGAGGGCGAGAATCAAAAAGCGCCGGGTCGCCCCGCAGATATTGCTCACGTGGTGGTCACAGTCGCGTCAGGAAATTTCTAAACTCGCCGTGCCATTCCACACCGCCCGGCGAACCTCGGCAGCGGCAGCAGCCGACTCGCTCAGCAAAACGGCGAGCATCCGGCGAAATGTTGCCTCGTCCCCGGAGGTATAGTAGGTCACCCGGCCCGGCGTCGCAGAGGGGTTGAGCGCGCCCCGCGACCGCAGCACGCGCCCCGCCTGCCGCGCCACCGCCGCACTCGGATCAACGATGGTCACGCCAGGGCCAACCACCGCCTGAATCGTGTCTTTGAGAAACGGGAAATGCGTGCATCCCAGCACAAGCTGGTCAATCCCATCAGCCAGGAGCGGGCGCAGGCACGCCTGCACCGCTTGCCGCGCTCGCGCTGAGCGTGTCTCTCCGGCTTCGGCCAGCCGCACGAATTCCGGGCAGGCCCGCGCCTCGACGCGCACACCCTGTGCGAAACGCCCCACCACGCTCGCGTATAGCTCGCCCTGAAAGGTGGCTTCCGTGGCGATCACGCCAATCACGCCCGTGCGTGTATCGCGGGCAGCAGGCTTGACCGCCGGTTCCATCCCCACGAAGGGCATCTCAGGGAACGTCTCGCGCAATGCGTACAACGCCGCCGCGCTGGCCGTGTTGCAGGCGACCACAATCAGCTTGACCCCCTGCCCCATCAAAAACCGGGCGATCCCGATCGTCAGATCGCGCACCTGTTCAATCGGGCGCGATCCGTAAGGCACATGCGCCTGATCCGCAACGTAAATCACGTTCTCGGCGGGTAATTGAGCGCGCAACTCGCGCAGAATGGACAGCCCCCCCACGCCGGAGTCCAGCACGCCGATCGGTTGCACGCGATAAGATAATTCCGCCATGACGTTCTCAGCACCCGTGTGATCGAGCAAACCGGTTACAGGTTACCATGCTCATCCCCGCCCCGAACAGGCGCAACAGGGATTCAGCGACGCGCGCCAGCCGGTCACAAGTTGCGCACCTCGAAGCCACGCGCGGCGATCCACCTGGCGACCGGACTGTCCGGCAACCACTGAAGCTGGTCGCCCAATCCGCCCGCGCCCTGGGCTACTACCAGGGCGGCAACGCTGAGCGTCTCCTCATCGCCCAACGCCATGTCGAGCAGCACATAACGATCCGTCAGCCGCAGCCGTTCGACCGCGTCCCATCCCGCCGCGCTGATCTCGTCAGAAATCAATACTCCATCAGGGTCATGCTCCGCCACGATCACGCGGCGATCCGTGATGCCCAGGTAATACTGGCCGATGTCGCCGCGCCAGGTTCGAACCACCTGCACGAACAAAAACGCCCACGCCAGCCAACCCAATACGCTCAGCAATCCGGCGTTGAGAATGCCGCCCATGATATTCAGCGCCAGCCCGCCGATCACGAGTCGCTTCCACATGGCCCACTGCCGCGTGCCGCGAATGTCAATCACGCCGATCAGTTCTTCGCCGGCGGCCAGCACCCGGCCAACGGCGGCAAACGCCAGAGCATTTTCCGGCAGACCGTCACCACTGGCCCCACCCTCACTTCCGGGCAGCGGCGGGACCGCTTCAGCGGCTTTTTCGACGACGGCCTCTAGCGAATGATCCACCGCTTCGACAGCGTCGCGTAACGCCTGCGAAGCCGCCGCCCGGTCGATCCGGCGGCGCTGCCGGTCTGAATCGGGTGGCGCGACCGGTTCGCCAGCCATGTGCGCATCCGGCGGCAGCGGAATAGGTGGCGGCGGCGGCACAATCTCCGCCGGTGGGGGAACGATCTCGGCGGGCGCAGGAATGTCTGCCCCGGTTTCCCCGTCGTCCCCCGGCGAGTCGCCAGCCGGCGCTTCCGCGACGGCATCATCCACGTGGCTATCATGCGCCTTGTTCGCCAGCGTTCCGGCCACGCGGACCACCGCGCCGAACGCGCGGGCTAGCTCACCTGCCGACTGGTAGCGGTCTTCCTTGTTTTTCGCCAGCGCCTTGAGAATGACTGCTTCCACCGCTTCCGGCAGCTCTGGCATCATCTCACACGGCGAGGGCGGCGCGTCGTTGATGTGCTTGTACATGAGGGTGAAAGGCGTATCCGACTCAAACGGCGTGCGCCCCAACACCATCTCGTACAGGATAACGCCGAGCGCGTACACATCGGTGCGCGCATCAACCGGCTCACCGCGCCACTGTTCGGGGGCCATGTAGGTCGGCGTGCCCAACACCATGCCGGTCTGGGTCAGGCTTTGCGAGGCGGCAACCATTTTCGCCAGCCCAAAATCCATCAGGTACAGGTTGTCCCACTTGTCAATCAAGACGTTGTTTGGCTTCAGATCGCGGTGAATCACGCCTTGTGAGTGGGCGTAATCGAGCGCTTCGGCAATCTGTGCCAGGTACTTTGCCACCTTCTTGAGCGGAACCGGCCCGTTGCGCAGCCGGTAGTAAAGCGATTCCCCTTCCACCAGCCGCATGACCAGGTAAAACAGATCGCCGTCGAGTCCAAAGTCGTGCACAGGCAGAATGCGCGGGTGCTCCAGGCGGGCGATCACGTGCGCTTCGCGCTCGAACCGCGCCACGAATTCGGGGTCTTCGATCAGGTCGGCGCTCATGATCTTGATCGCCACGTCGCGCTGCATGTTGACCTGGCGAGCGCGGTACACCGTCGCCATGCCCCCCTTGCCGAGGACGCTGATAATTTCGTATTGGCCAATGGTCTGCGAAATCAGCGGATCGCTCATGTTTCAGCCTATCCCCCACTTCCGGCGAGCAGTTGAACGCCGGGCCGGTGCGTCGCGGTGCGCGGTGATCGCGTGCTGCGGTCGATGGGGCGCGCCGGGTTGGGGTGCGCCCTATACAGTGATACGAATAAAAGCGGCGTCATGTCGCAACAGCTACCGCCCCAGGCGACGGGCAGCCAGCAGCAGGCCGATGATCGTCTTGCCGTCCATGATCTCGCCCTGTTCGACGCGCCGCAGCGCCTCATCAAACGGCAACCGGACGACTTCCAGGAATTCATCATCATCCTGATCCAGGTTCGACTCCTGCAACCCGGTCGCCAGATAAATATGGATCAACTCGGACGTGTATCCCGGCGCGGTGTATTCGCCCGCCAGCCGGGTCAGCTTGCCCGGCCTGTAACCGATCTCCTCCTGGAGTTCGCGCACGGCAGCCTGCTCCGGGTCTTCGTCCGGTTCCAGCGTTCCGGCGGGAATCTCCAACAGCACCTTGCCGGCGGCGTGGCGATACTGCCGCACCATCACCACATCGCCCGACGGCAGCAAGGGAACCATCGCCACCGCCCCCGAATGCCGCACGATTTCGCGCCGCGCCTGCTGCCCATCCGGAAGGCGCACCACATCAACGTAGAGATTCACGACCTTGCCCAGATAGACCGGTTCCGAGGTCATAACAACTTCGTCTAATTCACTCATTGGCAATCACCACACGCAAAAGGGAGCGCTTCCATCAGGATAGCCGCTCCCCCGCACGCATAAGACGGCATCCGGTGTTACCCGGTCGTGCCGATGACCGGAGTAGCCGTCACCACGATGTAGACCGGGCCTCCACCCTGGCCGGGTATGGCGGTTGGCGTCGGCTGCACCGCCGAAGCCGGGATAACCAGCGTCTGCCCGACGTAAATCGAGTTCATCTGCGCCGGGCCAATCCCGTTAGCGCCCATCAACTCGGTCATGGACACGCCAAACTTCAGCGCGATGCGATAGATGTTGTCACCCGGCTGCACCGTATACACACCGGCCTGCCCCCCAGCTCCGTCCGGCACAAACGGCGTCACAATCGGCGTTGGCGTGGCCGGAATCGTGCATGGAACGATCAGCGTATCGCCCGCCCGGATCAAGTCCGGGTTGACGATGTTGTTGGCCTGGGCGAACTGGTCAACCGTGACATTGTAGCGCTGCGCAAGCCGGAACAGCGTCTCGCCGGGTGCTACCAGGTGCTCACCACACACGCCACCGGCGATCACCGGCGTTGCCGTAATGTAGATCACCGGCTGCCCTTCCTGGCCGAAGGGTGTCGCCGTGACATAGATCACACCGGGGCCACCCTGGCCGGGGATTGGCGTTAGCGTCGGGAGTTGGATGCCCAGCGTGGCAGCCGCCGTCGCCGTTGCCCCATAGACAATCTGGGTAGCCGTCATCTGTCCGCCCGTGAGCGTCGCTTGCAGCGCCACCGCCGGGGCCTCTGTGGGGAGCGGTGGCACAGGCGTCAAGGTCGGCACCTGGGCCACGGCCACCGGTTCGCTCACCACCGGCGGCGTTACGGTAAAGACCGGCCCGCCTACGCCAAGTTCGGTTTCGCCTGTCACGTCTGTCGGGCGCTCCGCCAGCGGCTGAGCCTCGGCTGGCGGCAGCACATCCCCCCCAATCGGACGACTCGCCACGGTATAAGGCGTATAGGTGGCCGACGGCGGGAAGGTCGTGAACGGAACCGCCGTAAACGTCAGCGTAGGCCCTAGCGTTGGCACGACCGGCGTCGGAGTCCTGGTGTTGGTCGGGCGTGGCGTCGGAGTGCTGGTGCTCGTCGGCGGGCGCGGCGTGTTCGTCGGCGGCTCCGGCGTATCCGTTGGCGGAATCACAGGCGATGGCTCACCGGCGGTTACTCCCTCCTCAGGGCCGCCACCCTGGCCCTCCACCGGTGGCGCGGCGACGACATCGGTCGGCTGCGCAACGGGCGTTGCGGACGCGACCAGCGTCGAGACATCCGTCGGCGGAGCCAGCGTGGGAAACGGGGTGGGGGAGGGGATGGGTGAAGGAAGCCCGGTCGCTTCCTCGACGGTCGGCGGCACGTCCAGGGGGGTGAACGTGGGCTGCACCACGCCGATCTTACCGGGCTGCGTCGGTTCGAGACTGCCGCCCACCGACCGGTAGCAGCCCGCCAACCCTAATGCCAGCACCGCGATCAGCGCCAACCACCACGCATGACGAGTATTCGTCCGCATCTATTCGTCCCTCCTGGGGGCCTGTGCTCAGGGGAACACCCCGCTCTGATTCCTGCCCGCAGTTTACCATCACAGAGCATACAGCACAAGCGCCCACCGGCGGCCATTCGCCTTTCACGAAGAATCGCAACGCCCGGCGTGTCACCGGGCGGTTCGTTATCTATACAGCCAGCGGCTGCGTGCCGCCGGGTGCTACTCAAGCTCGACGGCCATGGCAACGGC
>CAZSXY010000125.1:0-10883 GCA_964611395.1 uncultured Anaerolineaceae bacterium
AACTACCCTGCTCACGTCAGAGATTTCGTATATCCTTGACTTTATCCACTTCCAGTGGGGCGTGAATGGTTTCTATGTTGGCAGCAATCACTTACAATGAGAGCACGATGTGAGTTTGTGATTATTAAGGAGGAAGCATGAAGACGTGGCGGTTGATTTTCCTTGCAGTATTGGGATTGCTCCTTGCCTTGGGTGCAATTGTGGCGCACCACGGGGCCCCGGTTTTCGCCCAGGGCGATTCGGGTCTCGGCCTGGTGGTTTTCACGTCGAATCGTTCAGGTAACTATGAGATCTTTGTGCTCGATCCTCAAACGGGTTTTGTTACGCAGTTGACGAATGATCCGGGCAATGACGTTGAACCTGCCTGGTCTCCTGACGGCCAGTTTATCGCATTTGCGTCTGATCGGGATGGCGATTATGAACTGTATATCATGGGTGCCGATGGAACCGATTTACGACAGCTCACGCGCAACAATGCCGAAGACCGCCAACCTCACTGGCAGCCGAACGGGGTGAATCTGACCTTTTTGTCCGATGTAAACGGCCAATGGGATGTATACATGGTGTCGGCTGATGGGGCAGTGGTGCGACAATTGACCAATGATCTGGCCGACGAACGCGGTCCGGGCGCGTTGACTTCGCCGATTCCGGCGGGGCCGGGAGGGCAACCGACGATTGGCAGTGCCACTCCTACGCCTAACTTGCTTCCTGATGCTGTCGTCAACACAACTAGCCTCAATGTGCGTGCCAACCCAGGAGAAGGTGCTGCCATTCTGACCGCTATTCCACGCAGCACGCCTGTTACCATATTGGGCCGCTATTATGATAACTCGTGGGTTCAGGTTCAAACGCCGAATGGGACGGTTGGGTGGGTCTATCGCCCACTTTTAACGGTAAACATTGATTTGGCCAATGTGCCGGTTCTCAACGTGCAGTTTTACGCGCTACCGCCCACAGCAACACCAACGCCTGCCGCCACCTCGGCCCCATCGACTGTGATCGAATTCCTCGTTGACCGCAATACCATCAGCGTGGGTGAATGTGTGACTCTCTCGTGGAGCGTTGAAGGGATCAAAGAAGTGTACTATCAGGGCCAGGGGGTGACCGGGCACGAGTCACGCCAAGAATGCCCTGCGGCAACCACAACTTACAATCTGCGCGTGATTCGCCTGGATAATGTCGAGGATAACCGTTATATCACGGTTACCGTCAATCCATGAAGCCGGTTTTATTGGTGGCTAGGGGGGTGTCTTGCCAAAGGCACCCCCGCGCCAGATCATGATCGTGCAATGTTTTCCAAGAGTGGTCGTGCCGATCTGTTATGCACTGTGGAGCTGCGGACCGGTGGCCGTTGTGTCCTTGTTGTGATTCCGGCGTTGCGCCAGACGGCGGTACCGATCCATGTCCCGGCGAGCCAGGCGATCGTCTCCTGGAGCGCCGCGCTGGAGGTAGGTCAGGTGCCGATTGAAGTAGGCTTCGGCATAGTTCGGGTCCAAATGCAGGACATAGGTGAAGTCGGCAATCGCTTCCTCAAACATGCCCAGTTGCTTATAGGCAATGCCCCGGTTGTGATAGGTGTTGGGGTCCGTGTCGTCCAGGCTGATAGCCTGGTCATAGTCGGCCAGGGCTGCATTGAGTCGCCCTAGTTCGTAATGAGCGTTTCCCCTGTTGTAAAATGCGGAGGCAAAGTCCGCCTTAAGTTGAATAGCGTGATTATAGTCGGCAACCGCTTCTTCTAATTGTCCCAAGGCATGGCGGGTTACGCCCCGGTTATGGTAAGCGGATGCGTTATCCGGCATTAGGCGGACGGCTTCATCGAAATCGGACAGTGCCCGGTCGTAATTCCCCATCGCATAATAGGTGTCACCCCGTGCAAGCTGCGCGATGCCATCAGCCGGATTCAATCGCAGCGCCTGATTCAAATCATCGATCGCCGGACCGAAACTGCCCAACGAGCAGTAGATCATCCCGCGACCACGATACGCTTCTGCCAGCGTGTCGTCAAGCCGGATCGCCTGGATATAATCCGTTAGCGCTTCCTGTTCGCGCCCAAGCGCCTGGTATGTTTGCCCGCGCAACAAGTAGCTCCAGGCATCGGTGGGGTTGAGCAGTATTGCTCGGTCCAGGTCTGCCAATGCTTCTTCATAGCAGTTCTGGCTGAAATAAATGGCCCCTCGCATCGCGTGCGCCGACGTGCTATCGGAATCGAGTTCGATGGCTTTGGTGTAATCGTTAACTGCATCGTCGGGTTTACCAAGCAGTTCGAGCGTCAGCCCGCGTTCATAATAGGCCATAGCCCGGTTGGGCGCATTGCGAATCGCTTCAGAGAAGCTGACGAGCGCTCGCCCGTGCTTGCCCTGAATGCGGAACAGCAGACCCTGGTTGAAGTGGGCATCGTAGTTGCTTCCGTCGAGGCGGATAGACTCTGCGTAATCTTCCAGTGCGCGTTCGTAATGTCCGAGTTTGTGATAGCACATTCCCCGGCTGAAATAGGCGGCTGCATTGGTGGGATCCAGACTCAGGGCGCGGCTATAGGCTTTGATCGCATTGGTGTAGTCAAAACTGTCGAATGATGCGTTCCCCTGCTCGAACAACAATAGTGCCGCTTCCGGATTACGTTGCGGCGATTTCAGGTGGTTGAGCAATTGGCGAAGCCCGCCAGCATAATCGCGCGAAAAGTCGGTGGAAATGGCATTTTCAAGCTGGAAAGGGATAGGCGTGTCGTCTAGTTGGACCACAATGATGGGCTTGTTCAGTTTGCTGAAGTGTATCCATTCGCTTTCAACTTCGCGCGATTCTTCGGCATGGCGCGACCACACCAGAGCCATATGGGTGCAACTGTGCAGAGCACGGGTGATGGCTTGATTCCAATGCTGTCCGTTGGTGATGTCTCTGCGGTCAATCCAGGCGGTTTGGCCTAATTTGTGCAGGTCATCATACAGGCGCATAGCAAATACTTCGTCGGCATTTGCGTAATTTATGAACACGTATGTTGCCAATTGAGTCATGCTCCCCGTCCGTTCGTTGTGACCACATGGAGGCTGGCTGTGTCATGTCGAAATCAGTTGAGTGGCTTTGCTCCAGGGTTATCTATCTGCGCCACAATTAACTCTATCATAAGCTGTGTCTATGGGCTAGAAGACGAAAATGCTAAAGAAAAGTTCGATGGCATCTGCAGAATTGCCAAATATAAGGGCCAGTATCCCGATGAGCAGGAGCAGAACGGTCCGCTTGACGACGCGATGCGCTTCGTGACTGATGAACAGGTGATAGCCGAATAGGGTTTTGGTTAGTGCTATCACGGGACGCTGGCGTGGATGCACTGTATCGGCGGCGTGCTTGCGGCGATAAAACGGGTACACGGGATCGAGATCATCCAGGTCTTCCTCGTCTAACGGAGGGTGAATTTCTGCATCCGGTAGCGCTGAGTTTTCTCTCTGATCCCAGCGAAGCGATGGGGTGCTAAATTTGGCTTGATGGATGGTATGCGGGTGTGATCGCTGGATGATCTGAGTGCGCGCCGGTTGGCTGACCGGAAGATTGCGATTAGCTGGCATATTCATCTCGATGACATTGTCCTCGTCGTCGGCGCGTGCGACATATGGCGGCCAACCAGGAACCTGCCGAAATACAGGTTGCCTGCTGTATTCACTCGGTGGAAGGGCGGAATGCTGCATGTCGGAACACTCCTTTCGGCGATGAGGTGTGGAATCACACGATGATCATAAGGACACCTAGTGCAACTGTTCCAAAACTTAGCAGCGTACACACGATCAGGGAATAGAATCGGGATCGTGATGGTGCATGTTGGGTTGAAATGCTCACATTCCCATAAGCATCAACGCGAATTTCGTAAGATGGGACGTTTTGTGTGCGGCGGGCTTTTGCGGGTTGCAGCGCGCCTATTGTAAGATACCGTTCGGGTAAGTATTCGATAGATGCTAAATAGTGTTGATCGAATCGTTTTGCAACTTCGAGTACTTGCCGTTTTTGCTCCCCCGCTGAGAGATGGCCCGGGTGGGGAAGTGAACGGTGTTTTCGTGTGTCAGGGCCGGGTGTCGGGAATACGCAATTGAGTATCTTCTGGTGCGACTGTGCCGTGTGTCTTCCGCGACTGTTTTTCATGGCACGATCGCTCAGCAGGCGCTCTCGGACCGTTTCGGCGGATCGGGTGTATGTTTGAGGAGACACGTTACGGCGAATGAAGTCCATAGTATGACTCTTTGCGTGCAAAGGTTTGCCCGGCAGAGCAATAGACCTTGGAATACAGTGTGTCGACGGCTTTACGTATATCTCCACACAGCGAGTACGCGAAAGCTCGCAAAGGCAGCAGGAGAATGCCTACCGCCAGTTTGCACCTTCAACACGGGTATTTAGGGGCACAAAGTACCCCCGCATTTGTCGTTTCTATGTGGTGGGACGCCACGAGGCATCTCTTGATGCGCCAGTTGACTGATCACACCTGGCCGCGAGAGACTTACCAAAAGTTAACCAATGCCAAACCCAATTCCCACCTCTGTACATATTGTAGGAAAACTGCAAAAAAAGTCAATCAGATTTACAAGACTCTATAGAAGTTTACGACACAATGAATGAATAGATTATTTTTACAAAAATTAGCAATAAGATTTTGTGACAAGTTAGCAAGAGCGTGTGTGCTTGATTGCACCCTGACCATGCCGGATATAATGATGCGGAGCTGCGACAAATAGGAAATAGGAAGGAGTACCCGGTTATGCAACGGATCAGCGTGCGTACGCGAGACAAAACGGAGCTGTTAGACATCACCTCGGAGGTGGAGCGCGTATTGTCGGCCCTTCATGCCGGCGATGGTGTCGTGTACCTGTTTTGCCCCCACACAACAGCGGGTCTGACGCTCAATGAGAATTGGGATCCCGACGTACGGCGCGACATGCTGCTCACGGTTGACGATCACCTGGTGCCACCTGACCCGCGACATCGCCACGGCGAGGGGAATTCACCAGCTCACATCAAGGCTTCCCTTTTCGGGGCCAGCAGCTTTGTGCTCGTTGAAAACGGTCGCCTTCAATTAGGACAGTGGCAGGGAGTTTACCTGGCAGAATTTGATGGCCCGCGTCAAAGGCAGGTCTGGATACAGTTTGTGGGTACCATGAACCGTGATGGCTGAAGTGAATGTCCTGGGTGATCCATTAGTGTCAAAATAGGAGAGACGAGTGCACCTTTTACTCATCCGACATGGGCAGAGTTTCGTGAATCTGGACGATTGGGACGGCGGTTATATTGACGTTGGCCTGACGTCTCTAGGCAAGCAGCAGGCGGAGAGTCTTGGAAAGTGGATGCGTGACCACGTGAAAATCGATGCTTTATACACCAGCACGATGGCGCGCGCACTGGAGACTACGGCGTACATCACAGCGGCAACCAGTGTTCCTGCTATCGAAGACCACCGGCTGCGGGAATTCGGGAATTGTTATGCAGATGGCCAACCGATTCCGCCAGACGCGATGCCCATTCAATACGCAGAGTTTTGGGGAACCGAGCGTCCCTACACACATATCAGCCATGTAGGTGAGAGCTGGATACTCTTCCGAGCGCGTGTTGGGGCCTTTCTTGACGATGTCGTAACACGCTATGGGGAGGGGGAACCAGAAACTACTGTAGTTGCAGTGTGCCATGCTGGGGTCATCGACGCGGTGTGTGATTGTGCTTTCAATGTGGGTGTGCATCGCCGCGTAGAGGTGTGGACCCATAACACGGGGATCGTGCATTGGGAATATGTGTCACAGTCCAACCGCGAACCCTGGCGGCTTCATGCTCATGGGCTGGTTCACCACTTGTTGACGCCAGAAGGAAAATGGCTAGGCTCACGGGCGATGTTGCGCGATGCCAGCCGAAAGTCCGTCATCGGGCCTGCTGACGAATAGAAGCATCCGGTCAGGTGTTCGCTGATTCCAGTGGTTGCGATGCGGTGATCAGTGGGGAGTTGGCGCTCGAAAACGCCAGTACATTATCCCTGAGCGGAGCCAATCTATCGCGTCGTCCCACTGACGCTGGCGAAGATGAACCGGTTCGACCAATTGCTGTGTTGTTTCCAGCAGGGCGAACACGCGGGTCTCTCCCCAGTACGCAGCGACAGGAATGATCTGGTTCAGGAATTTGTAAGCGCGGAGGGTTTGCCCGTTTTCGAGCCAGCGATGGGTTGCCTGGAGGTAGACGTCGAGCAGCCCAGGGGCGTCGGCACTTAATTCAGTTGGATCAATGTCCAGAACGGCGCGTGCTGCTATTGCGCTGCTTTCATACTCGCCATGCTGAGCATAGGCAACCGATAGCGCCAGAAACGCATGCTGTGGTTGGTAAACTGTTTGCAGTTTGATTTGATCCTGGGCGGCAAGGATCGGGAAGTCGGCTTGTGTGGCACGTTCGAGAAGCTCGATGCCGCGCTCTATGTTGCCTGTTTCGATCATGAGCGTGCCGAGTCCTACATAGGCTGGGCCGTAGGTGGGATCACGCCGAATGGCGGCTTCGAATGCGGTAATGCATTCCGCTTCGTGATTCGGGTTGAGCGATAACACAAGCCCCAGGTTATGAAGCCGGGAGGCAGTGGGGCGCTCTAGAACTGCGCGGCGAAAGAGACCCACGTAGCTGTTGTACGATGGCGGATCGCCCAGTGATTCCACAATGAAATCGTACAGTGCTGCATACACCAGATCAGGATCGGCGTGAATTGCAGCGATCGTCGCTTCGGTTGCCGCACGATGATCGTCCCAATTTGCGAAGATTTCAGCCAAGGCCAGTTGTGCAAAGGGGAGGGTAGCTTTTTGTTGGACGACTGCCTGTAACACATCGTGTGCGTCATCGATACGCCCCAGGGCGAGTAGCGTTTCGCCCCATTCAGCCAGCACCTCAGGGATGGTGCGGTGTTTTTTGAGAAGTGGCTTAAGGCGGGACGCCGCAAGCTCGTTTTGCCCGTTTTCACGAAGTGTCCGAACGTTGGCGAGTTCCTGACGCAGAGAATCCGACATCGAGCGCGTTTTGTCGCGTCTGGCTTGCGTTTGGCGACGTGCCAAACTCGGTCGCTTGCCGCCTAGCGCCCTGCGAAACTCATTGAGAAACTCGCGGGCTGTTGCCGGGCGATCCTGCGGAAACTTGCTCAGCGCTCTATGCAACGGCTCTTCAATCGCTGTCGAAACAGTTGGGTGCAAGTCCTCACACGGGCGCGGATTACCATTGACGATCTGGTCGATCAGTTGCTCGTCGTCACCGGTTGCATCGTCAAAGTCAAGGTAGTTGTGACCTGTGGCTGCTTCATACAGTACCGCAGCGAGTGCGTAAATGTCGGAACGCGGTGTGACCTGGTGTCCCAATGCCTGTTCGGGAGCCATATAGAGCAACGTGCCCGGTTGCGGGCCGGTTGCATCGTGGGTTCCGTACCGTTGTGTGGGGTGAATGTGCGCCAACCCGAAATCTGCCAGTTTGAAATGGCGAGGTTGGGCGAAAAGGATATTTTCAGGCTTGATGTCGCGATGAATCACGTTGCGCGCGTGGAGCGTCTCAAGCGCTCGGCAGATGTCTGAAGCCACGGCAAGCAGGGTGTTCCGGTCGAGGGGGCCATGTTCCCCTTCTAGCTCATGGAGATCCCCCGGTAGATATTCCATAACGAGGAACAGTGAGTCGCCCTGTTCGCGCAGCGAGTAGATGTTGACAATGTTGGGATGGGTCAGGCTAGCTGTGAGACGAGCCTCACGCATAAACCATTCGCGTGACCCCGCCTGGGTGAAAGCCTCCGGGCGTAATTGCTTGATTGCCACAAGGCGTTCGAGGGATAAGTCTTCGGCCTCGTAGACGACACTAAATCCCCCGTTTCCGATGACCCTCGTGATGAGGTATTCACCAACGCGATCGCCAGGTTCGAGTTGTGCTGGGCTGAGTGTTTGCAGCATGGTGATCTCGGCGGCTGTGGTTTTCATGCTGGTAGCATATCGTTTCGGCTATGTGTTCCAATAATACCCCCAGTTTGAGGGAAAATAATTAATATTTGATAAATTTTTTGTCATGCATACCAAAAGGAAGCTTGCTCGCTGGCACTCTCCGATTCTTTGGTTGAGATGCAGGGAGCATGTGGTAAATAGGGCGTTCCCATGTGCTAGGAACGCCCCGCATTTCCTAGGAGGCTTGCGCGTCGGGCTTATTGCAAAACGCCAGCCAGCGTTGTGCAAGCCGGGCACGATCCGTCGGCGCGAATTATGGCATAGCCAGCCTGCGGATCTGCACCCCAATAGGTGAAGTCAACGTTGAAGACAATCATCAAGCGCACTTTGCCGCTCTGGGCAGAGAGCACCGCAGCCTCGGCCAACCACTGGGCTTGTTCGGCCACGCTGGTATCCTGTGCCCAGGCAAAGCCACCTGGCAACGTCCCGTAACCCTCAGGCGACAAGTAACCCAGCTCAGTGATGCAGGCTTGTTTGTTACCGAACGGGCCGATGGCTCGATTTATCATTGTGCTGTAGTAGCGGGTCGGGTAATTATCACGCGGATCGCCACTGCTTTGCTTGGGGCTGACGATGCCCTCGTTGTAATGAACGCCGATGCAGTCGGCGTACAAACCCGCGCCTGCTGCCGCCATTTGCTGTGTATAAACGTCGTCATTGCAGCCCTGATCGGTGCAACCTGCCGCGCCAAAGAATCCCGTCGGTGCGAGTGCGCCAGTGATGACCAATGTGTTGGGATTGGCGGCTTTGATAGCGTTGTAAGCCTTTGCCAGAAGCGGGACGTAGTTGGCTCCGTTGATCTGGCCAGCAGGCCACTCGCGGTCGATGTTCATTTCGTTCCAGATCTCAATGCCGTCTGCGCCCGCTTGGGCCAGTCCCGCGACAAAGGACGCGTAGCTATCCTGATAGCCGGGGTTCATGACCTGGCTTTTGTCGCCGATAACAGAGAATAGAATCTTGTACCCCGCAGCATGAGCTTCTGCAATCAACCCGGAACCATCCTGGCCCATTTGGAGCTGAAGCTTGACCCACTTCATCTTTGCGGCCTGTAGTGCGTTGCGGGTGTTCGGATAAAGACCGGTGATTTGGCCGCCAACCTCAAATGACCCGCTGACGGCTGAACCGGTGACCGGAGCCGGGAGATTCGGATCGGGGGCAACCGTGAGGCTGGGCACATCGCCTGCCGTGACCTCGTCACAGATGGCGATGATCTGACGGTTGAAGCTGGTTCGAACTTCATATCGAGCGCCGTTCAGCGCGGTTATGACGAAACGCCAGCCAAAATAGACCTGGCGCGGCTCCTCATCTTCCTCAAGGACGCGGCAACTGTCAATGCCATCCACGAACTCGTATTCTTCGTAGGTCCATTGCCGGACGAAGGTAAGGTCCTGGCCAGTTTCTTCTTCGAGTGCGGCACGAGCCACCACAAACGCCAGCCAGGCCGGGTCTTCGGGGGTCGCGGTTGGGCCATCCTGGGATCGGATGGCGAAATCGCCAGATATTGCGGTGCCAGCGCTGGCTACCAGGGGTGTCAGGCCGACAAGCACGAGCACAATGGCGATGGTCGAAAAAATTGCGATATTGCGTTTGTTCACGGCAACGTGTCCTTTCGAATTTCTGATTAGGGTCGCCCAGCCCGGATATGCGCATGTGCCGTGACAGGACCGGGCGATGGAATACTACCGATCGATTTCGATTGTATTTAGCGGGCTATTTTGTACGAAAAAGTGCGTTTTGTCTACGATTGCTGGCCTACGATTTCCTGACGCGCGATTGTCACCGGCACTTCCAGGGTTATAGGCGGACATCGTCAAACTATTATTTCGCGGGAAGATCAAACCTCCAAACTGCTACCGCGAAGCTGGGTTGTGTACAGTTCGTAGTAGTGCCCTTTCCGCGCCAGTAATTCCGTGTGTGTGCCCTGTTCAACAATGCGCCCGTGATCAAGTACGATCACCTGATCGGCACGGACAATGGTACTCAGTCTGTGTGCAATTACGAAAGCCGTCCTGCCTTCCAACAGCTTGCCCAGCGCGGCTTGCATCTGTAATTCGGTGATGGTGTCAACGCTGCTGGTAGCCTCATCAAGGATGATGATAGCCGGGTCAGCGAGCAAGGCACGTGTAAAGGAAATAAGCTGGCGTTGACCTGCGCTCAGGCGGGAGCCGCCCTCTTCCACCTCGGTGTCATACCCTTTGGGGAATTGGGAAATAAAATCGTGGGCTCCGGTGGCGCGGGCAGCCGCTTCGATTTCTTCATCGGTGGCGTCTAAACGCCCATAGCGCAGGTTTTCACGGATTGTGGTCGCAAACAGTCCTGTGTCCTGGGGAACCCATGCCATCTGTTCGCGAAGCGATTTCTTTGTGACGCGGGTAATATCCTGGCCGTCAAACAGGATTTTACCGCGTTGGGCCTCATAGAAGCGTCCCAACAAACGCACCAGCGTGCTTTTTCCTGCGCCGGTATGCCCAACCAATGCTACAGTCTGACCCGGAGCCACTCTGAGGTCAATATCATGTAATACATTGGCCAGTTCTTGTTTCTCTTGATCTTGAATTGTGCCAGCGTGATCAGGTGAGGAGGTGTCGCTTAAGACCCTTTCCGGTTTGGTGTAAAAGAAACTGACTCCTTGAAATTCAATCGCGCCCTGGATTCGTGAGAGTTCGATGGCATCGGGAGCATCAAGGATTTCTGGCTCGGTGTCCAATACATTGAGAATTCGCTCTCCGGCAGCGGCAGCTTCCTGGAATTGGTCCAGCCGCATGGCCAGATCGCGTATCGGATCGAAGAACATATTGAGGTAAAGCAGGAAGGCAACGAGTGTGCCCGTGGACATGTCGCCGTTTAATACGCGCATGCCGCCGAATGTCAGGACGATGGCCACCCCGATCTGGGAAATAATGTCAATGCCGG
>CAZSXY010000126.1:0-4716 GCA_964611395.1 uncultured Anaerolineaceae bacterium
GCAAGGCTTCACGTCAAAAGATGGGTGGGCGATCACGTTTGATGCGCTCATCATCACCCTTGACGATATCATCGCTTACCAGTCGGATCCCCCCTACGATCCGGACTCCGGCCCTGACGTGGAAGCCGAGGTCTCGGTTTCGTTAGACGGCCCCCTGACCGTTGATCTGGCCGAGGGCGACGCAGACGCCGACCCTATCCCGGTCGGTGAAGTCGAGGCCCCCACCGGTCGCTACAACGCGCTGGCGTGGCGCATGATCCCCGCAGAGGAAGGCGAAGCCGAAGGATATAGCCTGCTCCTGGTGGGAAAGGCCGAGCAAGACGGTGACATGATCCAGTTCCGCATCGGCATTGAGAACGAATACCAGTATGTCTGCGGCGAATACGTCGGCGACGAACGCAAAGGAATCCTGGGCGCGGACGACACCGCCGACCTGGAGATGACATTCCACTTCGATCACCTCTTTGGCGATGCCGAACTGCCGCCCGATGACGACCTGAACACTGCCGCGCCGGGCTTCGCGTTGTTCGCAGGGCTGGCCGAAGATGGCGTCGTCGACGCGAACCTGGCAATGCTGGAATCGGCGCTCGACGCTGACGATTACCAGGCGTTTATTGATATTCTGTCAACGTTGGGCCACACGGGTGAAGGGCACTGTTACGAGACATCGGCACATGACCATGAGACAGACGGGTAGCCGTCGAGCCAATCCATTGGGGATCACGATGAGGCATGGGGTGCTGGCGCTGTTGCTGGCGGTGATCGCCCTGTTTCCGGCGAGCCAGGCCGCCGCGCATGGTGTGGAACTGACCTACGCCATCACGCCGGTTGTTGCGCTTCAGATCGACCTGCAAGCCACCGATCCGGCGGGTGAGCCGCTGGCCGGGGCCATCGTTACCGTGTACGCGCCCGACGCCCCCGCCACCCCCTGGAACACCGGCACCATGGATGACAACGGGCATTTCTCATTCCTTCCCGATGCCAGCCGCACCGGCGTATGGGAAGTGCGCGTCAGCCAGGACGAGCGCCGGGCATGGGTGCGCCTGCCGGTGGAGTTCGCGCCGGGGAACGCGCGGATTGCCCTCAGCCAGGGCGTCACCGTTTCGGCGCAGGGAATGGTACTCACCTACGCGGCCAGGGAAGTAACCACCGTCCAGGTCGCGCTGGACGCCGCGTTTGAATCCGGCGAGGCGATGTCCGGGGCGCAGGTCACCGTGTACGCCCCGGACGATCCCCAAACGCCCTGGCTAACCGGCGCATGTGATGACCGTGGCCAGTTCGTCTTCACTGCTGACCTGAACAAGCCGGGCACGTGGGAAATACAGGTGCGCAAAGCGGGGCATGGCGAATGGCTGAAAATCGCGCTGGAGCCGGACATGATCGAAGTGGTCGAAACGAACGCTGCCGGAACCGGCGAGGCCGTTCAAACGCTCCGCATCGCGGACGGCGGCGGGCGTCTCACCGGCGGAGATAGCGGGTTCAGCACAGGGCAGATACTTCTCATGTCCGGCAGCGTGATCTGGGGGCTGGTGGGCACGGCGCTGTATATGTCACGGCGGCGCACCACAGGAGATCACTAGCATGCACATCCCCGATGGCATCCTGCCCACCGAAGTGGTAGCCGCCGGATATGTCACTGCCGGTGCGCTGACGTGGGTAGCCCTGCGCAAGATCAATCAGGCGGACGATCCCGAAGCCGATATGCCCAAAGCGGCGTTGCTCACCTCGGCGTTTTTCGTCGCCACCTGGATTCACATCCCCCTCCCGCCGACCAGCGTGCACCTGGTTCTAAACGGGTTGTTGGGCGTGGTGCTGGGCTATTACGCCGTCCCGTCCATTCTGATTGGACTGTTCTTTCAGGCGGTGATGTTCCAACACGGCGGGCTGACCACGTTGGGCGTCAACGCAACGATGATGGGCGTTCCCGCGTTGTTGGCTTACCATCTGTTCAAGTTGCGCCATCGCCTGCGCTTAAACAGCGTAGGCTGGGCCGGTGTTTTCGCCTTTGCCAGTGGGGCAGCGGGGCTGCTTCTCGCGGCGTTAATCGCAATGACGTTGTTGATCGCGACGATACCCGCAACGCTGCTTGATGTCGAGGCCGAGCGGCAGGCGATCTACTCCCTGACGCTTGCGCACATCCCGCTGGCCTTCATTGAAGGGGCGTTCTCGGCGCTGCTCGTGACCTATCTCTTGCGAGTCAAACCAGACCTGATCGAAGCACATGCGGCTGTGGATTGACGAATACGCGCATCTTGATTCACCGCTCCACCGCCTGGAGCCGCGCCTGAAGCTGGTGGCGCTCATGGCGGTGGCATTCGCGTTCTCACTGGTGCGCGATCTGCGACTCGTGCCGGTTATGTTCGCCACCACGGGGTTTTTGTACGCCCTGTCCCGGTTGCCGCTATCTTTCCTGGTCACCCGGCTGCGCACTCCCGGCTACTTCCTGGCCATCATGGCGATTTTCCTGCCCCTTTTTGCCGGAAACACGGTGCTGCTAGACCTGGGGCCGCTGGCCGTGCGGGAGGAGGGGTTACTATCGTTTGCCCTGGTCGCCAGCCGTTTCATTTGCATTCTCACCGTCGGGCTGGTGCTGTTTGGCACCGCGCCCTTCACTACCACGGTCAAAGCCATGCAACGGCTGGGGCTGCCCCCGTTGCTGGCGAACATGACGTTGCTATCGTTCCGGTATTTATTTGAGATCGGTGACAACCTCGCACGCATGGAAACGGCAATGCGGCTGCGCGGGTTTCGGGCGAACCGGTTGAGCTGGCGCGGCCTGCGCACACTGGCCGCCCTCGCCGGAAGCCTGTTGATCCGCAGCTTCGAGCAAGCGGAGCGCGTGTATAAAGCCATGAAACTACGCGGGTACGGACACAACGGAAGAAGTATTCAAGCGCACGCTGACGGCGCTTGGGCAACAGGCGATCCGCTGCTCATCGTGTCAAACCTGGCGTTCGCCTATCCAGGCCGGGAGCCGGTATTTGAAGAGGTGAGCTTCACCATCGCCCCCGGCGAGCGCGTGGGCCTCATCGGCCCGAACGGGGCGGGCAAGACCTCGCTATTCCTGGCCATCAGCGGGGTGCTCAAGCCCGCGTCGGGCGACGTGTTGCTATCCGGATCGCCCGTGCGTTATGGCGATTTTCGCCCGGAGATCGGGCTGATGTTTCAGAACGCAGACGACCAGCTATTTTCGCCATCGGTACGCGACGATGTGGCATTCGGGCCAGCGAACATGGGACTGCCAGCACGCGAAGTCGCGGCGCGTGTGGCGGCGGCACTGGATATGGTCGGGGTTACCGCACTGGCCGACCGCCCGCCCCACCACCTCTCCGGCGGCGAAAAACGCATGGTCGCGATTGCCGGGGTGCTGGCCATGCAGCCGCACATCATCCTGTACGACGAGCCGGATGCCAACCTGGATGTGCGTGCCCGCCGCCGCCTGATCCGCTTTCTGCAAGAGTCGGCGCAGGCGTTCATCATTGCCTCGCACGATCTTGAGTTGATCCTGGAAGTATGCGACCGCGTGCTGGTCCTGGATGATCGCCGGCTTGTGGCGGACGGTGAACCGCGATCCCTCATGAACGACGCGGCCTTCATGGAAGCGCACGGCCTGGAAAAACCGCATTCGCTGATCCCCCACGCGCACATACCCGCATAGCGATTCCGGTCGAATTGGCGCA
This sequence comes from uncultured Anaerolineaceae bacterium, assembly GCA_964611395.1. Classification (GTDB taxonomy): domain Bacteria; phylum Chloroflexota; class Anaerolineae; order Aggregatilineales; family Aggregatilineaceae; genus CAZSXY01. The sequence continues at coordinate 3,681 of CAZSXY010000126.1, forward strand.
GAACACGGCTCCGCGTATACTCAGACATAGGCTTGCTACCATCTTACGGGTGATACTCACTGCCATGCATGGCTGTTGGCTGAAGGGAGCTTGATACGATGGCGATTCAGGTAACATGGTTAGGCCATTCGGGTTTCTTGCTAAACATCGACGGGTATAACGTCCTGACTGACCCCTTTTTAACCGGTAATCCGCTGGCGGCGGCCAATCCGGACACAGTCCCCGCCGACTTCATCCTGGTGTCGCACGGACACGGCGACCACGTGGGCGACACACCGGCGATTGCCAAGCGCACCGGCGCGACGGTCGTTGCCAACAACGAGATCGGCATCTGGCTGCGCACCAGGCAGGGTCTTGAAAACGTGCACGGCATCAACCCCGGTGGCGGGGTCAGCCTGCCCTTTGGCCGGGTCGAATTGACGATCGCCCACCACAGCTCGTCGCTGCCGGATGGCTCGTACGGCGGGCAGCCAAACGGCATCTTGATCAAGACGAACAGCGGCCCCAACCTGTACCACGCGGGCGACACGGCGGTCTTTTTGGAAATGCAGCTTATCGGCGATGAAGGGATCGACCTGGCGATGCTGCCCATTGGCGACTACTTCACGATGGGCATTGATGGGTCGCTGAAGGCGATTGAACTGCTGCGCCCCAAGGCGGTTATTCCGATGCACTTCAACACCTTCGACCCCATCGCGCAGGATGTGACCGAGTGGGTGCGGCGCGTCCAGGACGAAACGGCGGCCAAACCGGTCGTGCTGGACCCAGGCGGAAGTTTCTCGCTGTAGCGTTAAGCTCCCATGATCTGTTGTCGAAAATGGCCCGCACTCCCATGCGGGTCATTCGCGTGTTGTGATGGATTCACCGACCATGATCCCCGCTTCGGCACACACACAGGTTGCGCACCGTAACCGATCACGGCGGCGATGGGTTCGTACGCTCGTCATCGTCCTGTTGAGCTTGCTTTCGGCGCTGGCCGCGCTGGAAATCGGCTTTCGCCTGGTGCCGCAAGCCATCCCGTTGGGAGCGTGCCGTT
>CAZSXY010000126.1:4816-10881 GCA_964611395.1 uncultured Anaerolineaceae bacterium
CTGGAAATCGGCTTTCGCCTGGTGCCGCAAGCCATCCCGTTGGGAGCGTGCCGTTCTTCCCTGACCCTGGCCCACGCTTACTGCGATTATGCGTATCGCTACGACTACCCCCTGCGGTTGGGCTACATCTTCAAGCCGGGGTATACGTTCGATGGCGCATGGAATCCCGCCGATCCCGACGTGATCGACGCCGAAGCCGAAACATGCCGCGAGGGGCCGGATCACACGTTCCACTACACCTTCCACGCCGACGATTACGGGTTCGTGGGCAATGATTCGCCCTGGCAGGATCAGTATGACATCGTGGTCACCGGCGATTCGTTCACGCGCACCTACGCGCCGGTATGGTGGCTTGACCTGCTACGCGACCAAACTGGCATGAGTGTGCTCAACCTGGGGATGGATGGCTGGGGCACGCTGGCTGAGGTCGAAGCGGTGCGCATGTACGGCCTGGACAAATCACCGCGCTGGGTGATCCTGCTGTATTTCGAGGGAAATGACCTGTTCGAAGTTGGCGAATACACCCGCCGCAGGGCTTCCGGCCTGGATTGGCGCACTTACCAGCTACACCTGGTCAGCCCGCCAGAACGCCTGATCATGCCCCACATCTTGCGCTACTGGGGCGCGTCGCTGTGGCATCTGTTGCGCCCGGAACCCACCACCTGCCGCTACCCCATGACGGTGGCGACCAATGCCAACCGCTTCGAAACGATCTTCTTCAACACGCATATCGCGCAGCTAAGCTGGTCGCGCGAGCAAATCGCCCGCTCGAAAGAATGGCGGCTGGCCACCGAGGCGATCCTGGCTCTGCGCGACGATGTCGAGGCGGCGGGCGGGCGCTTTTTGCTGGTTTATGTCCCGTCCAAAGAGCATCTTTACTGGAGCCGCCTTTGGGACGAGACCGACATCGGGCACTTCCTGGAACTCACCGTACCGTTGCTCAGTTATGAGGAATTCTCAGACATTGTGGACGATCAGATGCAGATGATGGAGGCATTCGCCGCCAGCCACCAGATCGCGTTTCTCAACCTGACCGGCGAGTTCTGGCGGCGCACGATGGACGGCACAGAATATTACAACTACGCCGACCTGCACTGGAACGAAGCGGGAAACCGGCTGGCCGCCCAGCTCATCGTCGACGCTCTCAACCGGCTCGAAACCGGCGACTGACCCGCCTGAAAAAACCGGTCTGCCAGAGACCGGCTCACTGCACCGGTCGCAGGGTTATAGCGACGGGCGGCGCGTATGCCAATCGGTGACCTGCTGGTACGCGTGGGCCACGCGTAAAACGGTCGGTTCGTCGAACGCCGCGCCGATGATCTGCAGGCCAATGGGCAGGCTGTCGCGGTCAAAGCCGCAAGGCACGACGGCCCCCGTGATCCCCGCCAGGCTGGCCGACAGGGTGAACATGTCCGACAGGTACATCGCCAGCGGATCGTCTGCCTTCTCGCCAATGCGAAAGGCCGTTGTCGGCGCGGTGGGAGCCGCGATGACGTCCACGTCCTCAAATGCCCGGTCGAAGTCCTGCTTGATCAGCGTGCGCACCTTCTGCGCTTTGAGATAGTAAGCATCATAATACCCCGCCGAGAGCGCATACGTGCCCAGCATGATACGCCGCTTAACCTCCGGCCCAAACCCCTGCCCCCGCGTGGCCTTGTACGTGCCCCACATCGTCCCTTGCGCGTGGCGCGGCCCGTAGCGCACCCCATCAAAGCGGGCCAGGTTCGCGGATGCCTCCGATGGCGCAATCAGGTAATACACCGGCAGGGCGTAATCGGTATGGGGCAGGCTGATCTCGCGAATCTCAGCGCCAAGCGCGGCGAGCTGGTCGATAGCCGCCCGCACCGCCTGTTCGACATCCGGTTGCATCCCCTCGATGAAATACTCGCGCGGGACGCCGACGCGCAGCCCGCTGATATCACCGGTCAGTGCGGCGGAGTAATCAGGAACCGGTATGTCCATGCTCGTGCTGTCGCGCGGATCGTGCCCGGCGATGACCCCTAGCAGCACCGCCAGATCATCAACCGTGCGCCCGAAAACTCCGATCTGGTCCAGGGACGAGGCAAAGGCAATCAGCCCGTACCGCGACACGCGCCCGTACGACGGCTTGAGCGCACACACCCCGCAGAATGCCGCCGGCTGGCGCACGCTCCCGCCTGTATCCGTGCCCAGCGCCCCCATGGCCATGCGGGCGGCAACCGCCGCCGCGCTGCCCCCGCTGCTGCCCCCCGGTACGCGATCCAGGTTCCAGGGGTTGCGCGTCGTGAAATATCCGGAGTTTTCGGTCGATGACCCCATCGCGAACTCGTCGGTGTTGGTCTTGCCAAGCATGATCGCCCCGGCATCCAGCAGGCGCTGCACGGCGGTAGCGGTGTACGGCGGAACAAACCCTTCGAGAATGCGCGATCCGGCGGTGGTGGGCACACCCTTCGTCGTCAGCACATCCTTGATGGCCAGTGGAATGCCCAACAATGGCGACTCGTCACCGTTGGTGCGGCGACGGTCGGCTTCTGCCGCCGCCGCGAGTGCCTGCTCGGCGGTCACCGTCAGGTATGCCTTGACGTGCGGCTCGATAGCCTGAATGCGTTCCAGATGAGCCTGGATCAGTTCGACAGCAGAGGTCTCCCCCGCCCGGAGCCGGGTCTGTGCTTCGGCCAGCGTCAGATCGGTTAGCATGGGGCATTCATCCTGGTTTGGGCGCTTTCGTAAAACTCCAACGCGCGGAAGTATACCACAACACCGGGCAAACGCCCCCGCCCGCACTGTTGCGGTGCACCGCGCGCACGAGGGGAACTACCCCCGGGGTTTTGGGGATACCGTTCTGCCGGGGATTGGGTAAAATTGTAAAGGCAATCCCCGACGTTGAAAGGGGTTTGGATTAAGGAACGATGATGAACATCGGCTTTGTCTCAACACGTTTGGCCGGGCATGACGGGGTGACACTCGAAACGGCTAAGTGGGCCGAGGTGCTGCGCCGCCAGGGCCACCAGGTGTTTTATTGCGCGGGCGAGCTTGATCCCGACGGCCCGCCAGGGATGTTGATCCCGGCAGCACACTTCGCCGCCGAAGAAAACCTGTGGATCCGCCAGCACACCTATAACACCACCGTTGCGCACCCAGACTTGCGCCCGCGCATCGAACGCTTGAAGGCCACCATCAAGCCCCGGCTAGAGCAATTCATCGACGACTACGGCATCGACCTGCTCATCCCGCAGAACATTTTCGCTGTGCCGTTGCAAATCCCGCTGGCGCTGGCGCTGGCCGAGATCATCGCCGAAACGAACATCGCCACCATTGCGCACAATCACGACTACTACTGGGAACGCACGGCTTATTCGATCAACTGCGTTCAAGATGTGCTTGACTCGCTCTTTCCGCCCAACCTGCCGTCGATCACTCACGTAGCCATCAACAGTCCGGCAGTCACCGACCTAAAGCGGCGGCGCGGCATCGACTCGGTAGCCGTGCCCAATGTGTTCGACTACGAGACGCCAGCGCCCGCCATCGACGACTACAACGCCGACTTCCGCTCGGCCATCGGGTTGAGCGACGAGGACTTTTACATCCTCCAGCCGGTGCGCATCATCCGTCGCAAGGGATTGGAACTGGCGATTGAGACCGTCGCGCGTCTCAACGACCCGCACTGCAAGATGGTCTTCACCCATGTGGACGATTTGGAACAAGAATACCTGGACGAACTACAGGCCCAGGCAGAAGCATGCGAGGTCGATCTGCGCCTGGTAACGGATCAGATAGGTGTGGAGCGCGGCATGCGGGACGGCAAGAAAGTGTATACCCTGTGGGATGCCTACGTGCATGCCGACTTCGTGATGTACCCTAGCCTGTACGAAGGATTCGGCAACGCGCTACTGGAAGCGATGTACTTCAAAAAGCCGGTGTTGATCAACCGCTACAGCGTGTATAAGGCCGACATCGCCCCGCTGAAGTTCCAGTTTGTCGAGATCGATGGGGCGGTGACCGACGAAACCGTGGCCCAGGTGCGCGACATTCTCGATCACCCCGAAAAAGGCCTTGCGATGGCCGAACACAACTACCAGGTCGCGCTGGAGCACTATTCCTACACCGCGCTGGGCCGGATGTTGGCCCCACTTGTGGCCGCCAAAAGCCAGGCCTAAACGCATAGAACAAGAAAGGAGCCTATTGCCTGTGGGGCGATAGGTTCCTTCTGCTCGTGAACAAGAATTATTTATTCGACAGGTAATGTCTGGGCGTAGGCGACGACGTCGGCGATCGCCTGGGGCGTCCAGCCAAGGGCCAAACCACCCGGCATAGGTTGTCCGGGTTGGCCAACAGCCGCTTTGTGGAAGAACTCCCAGGGATTGTCATTCGCCAGCGTACCAACATATACAGATTCGTCGTCGCTGCCAAAGTTGTACGCTGTGCCATCCGCACCATGACAACGCGCGCACGTGGCAGCAAACAAAGACTTGCCCGCATCTGAATCGCCATTCACCGTCTTGTCCGCATTAACAAAGGCAGACGTATCGAGCATTTCGCCCTGAATGAAGGCGACCAGCGCATCAAACGCAAACTCGTCCATGAAAGCCGAGAAGTCATGATCCGGATTCGCTTCCCCGTTTAGCCATGCGACCAATTCCTCAGCCGACATCGACGCTGCATCGTAGATGCCGGGGAAGCCGGTGAAGTGCGACCCCGAACCGTACGCGCCATCGGCCCCTTTATAGTCCCAACCGTGACATTCCTTGCAGCGCCACGTATCGGCCCCACTGCGCGTGTTTGTGCTTTGCGTCGCCCAGAGCGGCTGATCCTCGGTCGGCTCGGCGACACCCAGAACCTTCCACCACTTGTCATACAGCAAACCGCCACCGCTGAGTGCGGGTTCTGCTGGGAGTGTCTGGGCATAGGCCAGGATGTCGGCGACATTACTATCAGAGAGTCCTAGCGCCACCGTCGAGGGCATCGGCCAGCCAGGCTGTCCATAACGCACTTTGTGGATAAACTCCCACGGGTTGCCGTTGGAGAGATTCCCGACAAATTCAGGGTCATCAAACGAACCAAACGCAATCGCATTGCCTTGCGGGCCGTGACAACTGGTGCACATTCCGAAAAGTGCCTTCCCGCGATCAGCATCGCCGGTTGACGTTTTATCTTCATTCACCAACGCGTTGGTATCGATCAGGGTTTCAGAGATGAACGCGGCGAGGTCCTGCAATGCCTGCTCGTCCATGACGCTTGAGAAATCATGATCGGGATTCGTCCCGCCCTTCAGCGCCGCCAGGATATCCCCAACGGGTTGCCCCTGCGCATCGAAAACGCCAGGAAAGCCGGTGAAGTGCGATCCCGAACCGTACGCGCCATCGGCCCCTTTATAGTCCCAACCGTGACATTCTTTGCAACGCCACGTGTCGGCCCCGCTGCGCGTGTTCGTGCTTTGTGTTGACCACAGGGGATGATCGGTGTCGGGAGCACTGGCCCCGGTCACCACCCACCACTTATCATAGAGCAGCCCTCCGTTGACGGGGTCCCCCTCCGAGTCCTGTGCCGCAATCCGGGCTAGGCCATAGCTCGCAAGAATTGTGCCAACGAGAACCATCGTCAGCAATACAGCCAACCGACCGGCCATTCGTTTCGAACCCATTTCTGCCTCCTCAATAATGCTTGTTTCGCATACGTGCGCGTAAACCACCTACAATCGGCTGCATTGGGTCATATACGTTCGCCCTTCTACTTCGCGGACAGCAGGGTGGGGAGTGTGTAGCAGATAGTGCTCCTCGTCAGAACGAGAATACAGTAACACACTTTGAAACAATCAAGCACGATCAGTGTATGCCTGTTTGGATTTAATCACAAGCGCGGCGGTGGAAAGCCTATGAAAAGAGGCCCTTCTGCCCTGAGAGCCGGAAGAGCGTGCTCGATGAGCATCCGGATCAAAGCAGAGAGGGGAGAAACTCAGGCTGGGAAGCGCCCAGTCAGCTTCCAGCCAATTGACTCAATGACTCCTGCAGGGGGGTATGGGAGCAAGGGGGGTGCTGCAACCGGCGCGAACGTCAGCGCCTTTTGGTGGCAACAGCGAAGACCTCGCG
>CAZSXY010000127.1:0-10248 GCA_964611395.1 uncultured Anaerolineaceae bacterium
TCGTCGCCTTCGATGATACGTAGTTCGCCAAAAGTAAGTGTGGTTAGCACGGGAGTATGGTTTGGCAACACCCCCATCACTCCCTCACTTCCCGGAATGATCACCATATCGGCCCTGTCGGTATGGTAGAGCTTACGCACACGCGAAACAACTTCGACCTCTAACGGCATCTTGTCTTTCTCCCTGCATTCGGGCAATCCCGTACTGTCCAGGCACATGGATCGCCGTTATTCCCACGGGGGGATTGCGCTTGCGCCCTACTCTTCCGCCTGGGATTCTTCGTACCGTTCGAGCACATCCTCAATAGGTCCGGCCATATAGAACATTTGCTCAGGGATGTGGTCCAGCTTGCCATCCAAGATCATGCGGAACCCACGCACAGTCTCTTTCACCGGTACGTAACGTCCCTCGCGACCGGTGAACTGTTGCGCAACGAAAAACGGCTGGCTGAGGAAGAACTGAATCCTGCGCGCGCGGGCAACAATGGCCTTATCTTCTTCCGAAAGCTCATCCACGCCGAGAATGGCAATGATGTCCTGCAAATCCTTGTAACGTTGAAGCACTTGCTGAACGTCACGCGCCGTCCGGTAGTGTTCTTCGCCCACAATATTGGGGTCGAGGATGCGGCTCGTGCTGGCCAACGGATCAACTGCCGGATAGATACCCTGTTCCACAATGGCGCGGTCAAGAGCAACCGTACCATCCAGGTGGGCGAATACGGCAACCGGCGCGGGGTCCGAGTAGTCATCAGCCGGCACATACACCGCCTGCAAGGACGTAATCGACCCTCGCTTGGTTGATGTAATGCGCTCCTGCAGGTCGCCCATCTCCTGCGCCAGCGTTGGCTGATAACCCACAGCCGACGGCATACGCCCTAGCAGAGCCGACACCTCAGACCCGCTCAGCGAGAAGCGGTAAATGTTGTCGATGAACAGCAGAACGTCACGCCCCTGGTCGCGGAAGTATTCCGCCATGGCAAGGCCGCTCAGTCCCACACGCAAGCGCACACCGGGCGGCTCGTTCATCTGTCCGAAGACCATGGCCGTCTGGCTCAACACGCCGCTTTCTTCCATTTCGCCATAAAGCTGCGTGCCTTCGCGTGTGCGTTCACCTACTCCGGCGAAGACCGAGAATCCTTCATGCTCCGACGCAATCGATCGAATCAGTTCCATGATGATAACGGTCTTGCCAGTGCCCGCCCCGCCGAAGATACCGGCCTTGCCGCCTTTGCGGAACGGCGCGATCAAATCGATCACCTTGATGCCGGTTTCGAATAGCTCAATAGTAGTCGACTGCTCCTCGAACGCCGGAGCGTTACGGTGGATGGGATAATATGTTTCGGCTTCAACCGGCCCTCTATCGTCAATGGGACGTCCCAACACATTGAAAATCCGGCCAAGTGCCGCGTCGCCTACTGGCACCATGATAGGCGCACCGGTTGCCAGAGCGGGCACTCCACGCTGTAACCCGTCCGTGGCATCCATGGCCACACAGCGCACGCGATTATTACCAAGGTGTTGCTGAACTTCTAAGATCAGGTCTTCCTGTCCATCACGAGGAACGCGAATCGCATCATAAATTTCGGGCAGGTCGGCGTCGCGCGGGAAAGCCACATCTACCACCCCACCAAGAATCTGTGCGATCGTCCCTTCGACCTCTTGCTTAACTTTCGCTACCATAACGTGTTTTTGTCTCCTCAATGCACTGCCGGGCCATTAACCCTGCGCCCGACTATTTCAGCGCCTCGACACCACCGACGATGTCGAGAATCTCGCTTGTAATCGAAAGCTGGCGTGCTTTGTTGAATTCAAGTTGGAGCACACCGGACAGCGACTCAGCGCTCTCTGATGCATTACGCATTGCAACCATGCGTGCACTGTGCTCACTGGAGAGACTTTCGCGCACGGCCTGCAGAATCTGCAATTCGGTAAACCGCGGAATGACTTCGCTCAGGATCGCGGATGCGCTCGGTTCATAAATGTAATCACGGTTGCGATGCTTGATTTCTGGATCGGGTTCGACTAACTCCATGATGGTGCGGCTTCGAGCCTCAAAAGGACGCAGCGGGAGTAGCGGCAACACACGGGGCTGCTGCGTCATGGTGTTGATGAAATTTGTGTAGGCAATGAATACCTCGTCCACCGCCAGAGTCAAAAACTCATCGAACACAATGTGCGCAATCTGCGCGATGTCTCCCAGATCGGGGTCGGCGGGCAGGCGCGAAAACTCGGCCACAATCTGCTGGTCGACCAGGTATTCGGGCGCATTTTCATCATCTTCCATGCGGGCGATGTAGCGCCGGATCAAGTCCCGGCCCTTGCGCCCAACGGTGATCCAGCGTACCGGTCGTTCGTACTGTTCCACAAACCGGATCGCTCGCCGCACGATGTTTGCGTTGTAAGCTCCAGCCAGGCCTCGATCGCCCGTGATCAGCACAACGCCGATGCGCTGCACATCAGGACGAACCTCCAGTAAGGGGTGCTGCGGCGTTCCTTTTGTCTGTGCTGCGATGTGAACCAGCACGTCGTAGGCATGCTGGGCATAAGGCCGGCTGGCCAGCACCGCAGCCTGAGACTTGCGCACCGCCGATGCCGATACCGCCTCCAACGCTCGCGTCACCTGATTGATATTCTTGACCGAGCGGATGCGGCGTTTAATCTCACGAGTTGTAGGCATGCGTTACCTCGCTCTCATTCCGAAGGACGCCGCCATTATGCGGTTTCATGAAGATCGGCCCATGTTTGGTTGAAGCCATCAATGGCTTCCAGCAATGTGGCCTCGATTTCGTCCGTCAACGTGTAGCCCGCCGCCTTCATCTGTTCGCCCAAGTCCGGGTAATTGCTACGCAGGTAGGTGAGGAATTCCTCTTCCCATTCCTTGACTTGCGGCACGGGGACATGATCGATCTTGCCGCGCGTACCGGCAAAGATCAACGCGACCTGGTCAAGCAATGAGGTTGGCCGGTATTGAGGCTGCTTGAGGATTTCCTGTAACCGCATACCGCGATCAAGCTGCTGTTGGGTCGCCTTGTCAAGATCAGACCCAAACTGGGCAAACGCCGCTAGGCTGCGGAACTGCGCCATGTCCAGCCGGAGCATACCGGCAACGCTCTTCATGATCTTGCGCTGCGCATCACCACCCACGCGGCTCACGCTCAAGCCAGTATTCACCGCCGGACGCACTCCGGAGTAGAACAGATCGCTTTCCAGGTAAATCTGCCCGTCGGTGATCGAGATCACGTTGGTCGGAATGTACGCTGATACATCGCCGAGCAGGGTCTCGATGATTGGCAGCGCCGTCAGGCTTCCGCCGCCTCGCTCGTCCGAAAGCTGCGCAGCACGCTCCAACAAGCGGCTGTGAAGATAGAACACATCACCGGGATACGCTTCACGTCCGGGTGGGCGACGCAATAACAGTGACACCTGGCGATAAGCCCACGCATGCTTGGACAGGTCATCGTAGATGACAAGCGCGTCGCGCCCATCCTCCATGAAATACTCGCCTATGGCGCAACCCGCGTAGGGAGCCAAATATTGCAGCGCTGCCGGATCGGACGCGGACGCAACCACAACGATGGTGTGATCCATTGCGCCGTACTCTTCGAGCGTCGCCACCACGCCCGCCACCTGCGCGCGTTTCTGTCCGATGGCGACGTAGATGCAGATCAAGTCCTCGCCCTTCTGGTTGATGATCGTGTCCAGGGCGATGGCCGTCTTACCTGTCTGGCGGTCACCGATGATCAACTCGCGCTGACCGCGGCCAATCGGGATCATCGCATCAATCGCACGCACGCCGGTCTGCACGGGACGATCGACATTGCGGCGCTCGACCACGCCGGGAGCGATCCGCTCGATGGGCAAATAGGTCGCCGCGTCAATCGGGCCTTTCCCATCGATTGGGTTCCCCAGCACGTCGACGACGCGCCCGATCAACCCATCACCGACCGGCACTGACACAATGCGACCGGTCCCGCGCACTTCGTCGTTTTCCTTGATGTGCGTGTAATCACCCATGATGATTACACCCACACTATCTTCTTCAAGGTTGAACGCAATCCCCATCACGCCATTGGCGAACTGTACCAATTCCTGGGCGCGGACTTTGTCCAGACCCGCAACGCGGGCAATACCGTCACCGACTTCAGTGACATAACCCACGTCCACGGCTTTGAGTTCGCGTTCATAACCTTTGATCTGCTCTAATAAGCCCTTCGTAATCTCGTTCGTCAGCTCCGCCATATATGTTGCTCTCCTAGCAGCCAGGGAAGGTGATCGTAAAGGGTCCTTCAAGAGAAATTAAACGACCAAATGTCCAAATCAGATAAGATGCGTAAGGCTGAGGATCAGCCCCTCACTCAGAATGTTGTAAAATATAGTACAATTAAAGGAAATATTCAAAAAATTATGATACTTTCTCGTCAGTCTGGAACGCGGGGGCAATCCCGCTAGAAATCTTTCCTGCTAATCCGCTCCGTTATCGTGATCGTTGTCGTCAGGATGCCTGCCAGCTAACCGCGAGACTTTGGCTCCTCCGCCCAACCCCAGGCTACGCTGGTACGCCGCCCATATCGCCCGCGCAATAACTGTGCGAAGTCCCCCCTTCTCCAACTGGTAGACCGCTTCTGCGGACGTGCCTCCGGGGCTTGTTACTTCATTCCGCAACATCGCCAGATGATCCCCCGATTTTGCGGCATACTCGACCGATCCCCGCATGGTTTGCAAAACGAGTTTCTCTGCGACATGGCGTGAAAAGCCCAGGTGCACCCCGGCGTCCACCATCGCTTCCATAAACAGGAAGATATAAGCCGGGCCGGTGCCGCTCAGTGCCGTTGCCATGTCGAGATAATCCTCGTCACGAACGAAAATTTCTTCGCCCAATGCCTTTAACAACGTCCGCGCCTGCTCGCGCTGTGGTTCGGGAACTTCGGCAGTCGCCGTCCACACGCTGATCCCCTGCCCGATGCGAGCCGGTGTATTGGGCATTACACGAACAACAGACGCATTCGCCAACCCATCGGAAATCTTCCGGATCGAGGCCCCGGCTACGATGCTCAGCACGAGTGAACACGTTCGCGCTCCTCCCCGGACTTCCGGCAGCACCTCATCAAGCACTTGAGGCTTGATCGAAAGCACGAGAATATCCGCTTGAGTCGCCGCTTCAAGGTTGTTCGTGGTGTAGCGTATGCCGTAACGCTCCGCCAGTTCTTCAAGCCGTTCAACATGCGGATCGGCGGCAATGACCTGCTCAGCTTGTACCAGGTTCTGTTTGACCAGGCCGTGAATCATAGCCTCGCCCATGTTGCCGCTGCCAATGAATGCGATAGTGACATCCTCAAACATCAGTTTCTCCCCTGGCTATCATCGCTGCCGGCAATTGATTCGGGCCACGAGTGTACCACGCACCAAACCCAGTTGGCACTCATAGACCCGCATCGCTCAAAATTGCGCGCTGATTCCCCGGGTTCGCATCTGCAACAATGTCTTGAAATAGGTGCAAACCCTTGTACCGAGCGCAGTTGTTGGCTTGCAGTGTGCTGAGCCTCATGCTGCTGGTGTCGAATGTCCGCCAATATTAGCGGAAAATCGCCATGCCTCAAAGCTTCCATCTTCGGAATTTCCTGGAACGCGCACACCGTGTCACCAGGCGCAGCTTGTTCCCAGTCAGGAAATAGAAAAGGGCCTGATGGCCCTGATAAGACCGTGTGCGACCCCTTAGTTATGGTGTCAGGTAGTATGTCATATGCTGCAAGTGCGCGACCGGATCGATATACTGTACGCGGACATCGGGCGGTACGGTTAGCGTAATCGGCGCGTAGTTCAGCAACGCCTTTACGCCTGCCTCAACAAGCTGGTTGGCCACCTCTTGCGCGTCCTCAGCAGGTACGGCGATCATGGCAATGCGAATGCCCAAACGCTGAACTCTCGTCTTTAGTTGATCCATTGGCCACACCGTCAAATCGCCAATCTTTTCGCCGATTTTGCTGGCTTCAGAATCGAACAATGCCGCCACCCGGAACCCTCGAGGAACGAACCCGCGATAGTGGGCAATGGCCCGCCCAAGATCGCCGATACCGACGATAGCCATCAACCATTCGCGATCGACGTTAAGTATCTGGCGAATCTGTTCGTGGAGAAACGCGACGTTGTAGCCTGTCCCCTGCTTGCCAAATTCACCAAAGTGCGACAAATCTTTTCGGATCTGCGCTGAGCTGATGCCCAGCCGCTCGCCTAATTCGTGCGAGGAGGTGAACTCTTTTTCCTCTCGCATCATGCGATTCAACGCGCGTAAATAGATCGGCAACCGTCCGATCACGATGTCTGGAATATTGGGCCTGTTACCCATCCGGCTGCGGCTCCCTTCTCTCGCGATTGATTGGCCAAAAGGATAATAATATTTACACCTGTGAATTGTATTGCAATCCTAGCATGCTTCCTGCACAAAAACAATGCGTATATGAGAAAAATCCCCGCGTGAACATTGTCCCGATCGGCTGCGCCTGCTAAGATTCCGCTATATGGAAGGCTTGGGACGTCACGTATGGGCAACCCTCAATCACCTCGGCGAACGTCGCGCCGCCAATTTCTGGGCCTGGCAGGCATGCTCGCCCTGGGCGGAAGCCTAAGCTGCGTTGGTGGCGTGCTTGGCTATTGGCTTGTGAGCCAAATGGAAAGCTCTCGCCACCGCAAGCCAGTGGAACCCACAACGCTCCCTCGCCTTGCCCAGATCAAGCAAATTGACCGCCCCCCGATCATCACGCGACAGGATTGGGGCGCACTATCTCCAAAGCACGACGCCGCTAATGAGCAGGGGTTCTTCAGCCCGGTGAATCCCGAAGGCTGGCGCGTGTACAAAGGTGATCTGCGATCAATCTATCGCACGGTCGTCATTCACCATTCCGTGATCTATGATACCAACGATATTACCACCATGCGTACTATCCAGCAACAACACATGGATATGCGCCACTGGGCGGACCTCGCATACCATTTTGGTGTCGGAAAACAGGGAGGAGTTTTCGAAGGCCGTGCGCTAGGCACACGCGGCACACATGTTGAACGCTTCAATACGGGGAGTGTCGGCGTGGTCTTTCTCGGCGACTTCCGGGCGGATTTCCCTACCCCAACCCAATTGGAGGCAGGACGCAGGCTTATCAACTGGCTCGCGCTACGACTCGAACTCACTCATCTGGCCGGGCACAGCGATTTCAACGATTATACAGATTGCCCAGGCCGCAACATGGTGCCTTTCCTGGCCATGCTGGCTGCGTCCGCCGGGCTGAAGCTGGGAACGGGTGGGTACCAATCACCGGACGACACCCTGCCCGATCAAGCAAGCGGCTAATCAAAAAGCGCCCCACCCTGGGACACCTGTCATGCTCGAGACATGCCCTGATCATCTCATCGCCAAACCCGCCGTCGACCCCGATACCAGACGAGCAATGCAGCCAGCAACACAATCCCCAATGCCCAGACCCCAACGACAAACACAGACGGCTCTCCCTCGCCGGGCAAGGCTTGGTCTGGCGGGTATCCAGTGGCGGGCAAACCGGTGGGCAGAAATAATTCACTGACTGCGCTTTCGGCAAAGGTACCTTGAGGGCTGGTACCGGCCAGCGTCACCTGGTTGACTAACCGTCCGTTGATAGGCCCAAACACGACGGTTGTGCGCACTTCCATTCGAACTGTTTCGCCGGGATGCAGGTACGGAAGGGTGAAGACGACCGTCTGCCCACTCACCACAGCTTCACCGCGCTCGGTTAGAGCTTCTTCAATATGCAAGCCGTCGTACAATGTATCGGTCACGACGAGATCGGTGTTAGGCAATGTTCCTGAGTTCGATACCGTAATCACCCAGGTGATGGTTTCGCCCGGCAACCCTAATGCCCCTGGGGAAAGGAATCCATCCACCGTAATTGTTGCAGAGACAGTGGACTTAGTCTGACATTTGGTTGTGGCGGCTTGCATGCCGGCTACTGGTATTTCCCCGTAGACCCCTACGTATTCGGGAAGGTGAGGCGTGTCAGGGGGGCGAGGAATCGCCAGTACCGGGTTGATTCCCGATCCCACCATCATCAACGCTGCCAGCAAAACACCGGTAACAACCAGTGTTACTTTCGAACGCATAATCCCCCTCAATTGCGAGGACAACCATTCCTCGACACTTTTCATTATACCAGAGCGAGATTTCAAAAACGAGCGATCCTCAACGAATGTTCCCCCTACAACCGAACGTGAACTTGCGGGGGCTGCACGTGCCTGTTACCATTTTGATTAATCTTCGGCGCGCTCAATTGGAGTGACTAACCCGGTTGTTGGCGGATGCAATCGCCGGGTTGGAGAACCGCCTTTCGTTTGCTGTTCAACATGGTGGCATGGGGCATGGAAGACACAACGCGTAAAACGCCGGTGCATGAAACATTTCAGTCGGTTGAAACCATCATCATTGACGGCCTCGGAAAGCTCGCCAGTTATTTCGGCTTTTCAAAAGCAATGGGTCAGCTTTTTGGGGTTTTGATGCTGAGTCCAGCCCCGTTGAGCCTTGACGACTTGATGGACAGATTGGGCATCTCAAAAGCGAGTGTCAGCACGCACATGCGCTCGCTCGAACACATGGGTATTGTGCGTGAAGTCTGGATCAAGGACGATCGCCGGAAGTTTTATCGGACAGAACATGATTTCTGGCGCATGATCTCGAATATTCTCCAAAGTAGGGAACTGCGCGATGTCAACGAAGCGCTGCGTGTGCTGGATGACAATGCAGGACAGCTCCAACAAGCGCTTCCGGAGATGAATGACAACGATCGCGCGCTGGCGGAGTTTTACATCGAGCGGTTGGGACAGCTTCAGGAATTCTTTCGTTTTGCCCAAATGTTGCTGATGTCACTTATCGAGCATGCCCAGGAACAGCCAGAAGCCGGACATATTAGCCGAATCGACATTGAATAGCGCTCTCGGAGCCAGGGTGATTGCATCAAACTATTGGCGGTGAAAGACGCGTCCGTGACGCCAACTTGCAGCCAGTTGCTCCTTCTAATTGAAAGCGGTGAGGAACGAGCGATTGTGATCGCGTACGGACATCAACATTGACTGACAAGGGTAAGGTCAGGCAGCAGTCCGCTTCGCGCCAGAAGGGCACAGTCAGTTCCGCATGTGATGCGATCGCCCTGCCATCGGAGCAATTGACGCAAGCGAATTGGAATGGCTATAATCCATTCTGAAAGTTCCAAAAGATACAATCTGGCCCAGAAACATTCTGGGTCGCATACGTGTCTGCTATGATCACAACGCGTGAGGCGGCATGGCTATCGACAACACACTTCAGGCTGTAGAACAATTACTTCTCTCTGTCACCAAGAGCAGCATCCAGCTATTGAGCGAAACCAGCGCTCATATTCTTTCAGCAGGTGGCAAGCGCCTTCGGCCACGCCTGGTCTTGCTTTCCTACAACGCTGCTGGTGGCACAACTCCTGACGAGGTCGTTCCGTTAGCCGCCGCGGTTGAGATCATCCACACGGCCACACTGGTTCATGACGACATCAACGATCGCGGCACGATGCGCCGGGGGCGAGAAACTGTTAACTCGCGTTGGGGGGGCACCATCGCCCTGCTTACAGGGGACTACATGTTTACCAAGACCTATGAGATTATGGCCCGGTTCCCCCCTCAGCTCAACCGTATTCTCGCGCAAGCAGCCACTCAGCTTGTTGAAGGCGAAACGCTCCAAATCCACGCCGCCAAACAAGGCTCCTTGGATCGGGAAACGTATTACGAAATAATCACTAAGAAGACCGCGGCGTTGTTCGTTGCCAGTGCGGAGCTTGGGGCCACAGCCGCAAATGCCCCACAGGAATGGGTCGAAGCTCTCAGCCAGTACGCTTTCAACCTCGGACTAGCATTCCAAATCATCGACGATGTGCTGGATTTAGTGGGGGATGCTACAACGCTCGGCAAGGACGCGGGTATTGACCTGGCACAAGGCAGAGGCATCGCAGCCATCCATGAAGACGGACAGGATGTGGCATCCATGGTTTCGCAAGCGCCGGTTCAAGTCACGCCGGATACGGCCCCTGCCCCATTCCAAAACAGCCTGTTCAGCGGGCAGTCTGTGGCAACTGCTGCTGAGATCGGGCGCGCGAAAGCTAACGAACTAATCGGACGTGCGCTTGCGCATTTGGACGGCCTGCCTGAGTCCGGTGCAGTCGGTGAATTACGCATGCTAGCAGAGCGTGCGGTAGTGCGCGATCACTAG
>CAZSXY010000128.1:0-10132 GCA_964611395.1 uncultured Anaerolineaceae bacterium
GTCTATGAGCGAATGGTCGTATAATACCATAACAATCGCGCGAATAGCGGAATACCCCGTCTGCCGTTCAGCGGAGAGAAATAGCGCGGTACGAGAGAATACGGCCGGTGACAGCAATCCATGTCTGCCAATGAGTTATCCACAAACTGTTGATAAACCTGTTCAAAAGTGATCGCAAAGGGTACGATCGCAAAAGCGGCAATCGATCGGCATTGCCAAGCGGACGGCGCTTCACTATAATCGCAGCGTTCCATTGACCATAGAACACCATAGAGAGATACACCACCCATGAAAAAGATGACCAGCGCCGAAGTACGCCAGGCTTTCCTCGATTTTTTCGAAGAAATGGGCCACAAGCGAGTGGCGTCTTCGTCTCTCGTGCCCAGCAATGACCCGACATTACTCTTCACCAACGCGGGCATGGTCCAATTCAAGGATGTATTTCTGGGCCTGGATAAACGCCCCTACACACGCGCAACAACAGCCCAAAAGTGCATGCGCGTTAGCGGCAAACACAATGATCTTGAAAACGTGGGGCCGTCGCCCCGGCATCATACGTTTTTCGAGATGCTGGGCAATTTCAGCTTCGGCGACTACTTCAAGCGCGAGGCGATCCGGTACGCCTACGATCTGTTGACAAAGGTCTACGAGATTCCCCCCGACCGCCTCGCTTTCACCGTGTACGAAAGCGACGACGAGGCCTATGACGCCTGGGTCAACGAGATCGGCATTCCTGTCAATCGGATTGCGCGTTTGGGGCCAAACACCAACTTCTGGCAAATGGCCGAAACCGGCCCCTGCGGCCCAACGAGCGAAATTCACTTCGACCTACGCCCCGAAGAAGGAGCAGACACCATCATCGAAGCGCTGCAGGCCGAAAGTGATCGTTTTCTCGAAATCTGGAACCTGGTGTTCATGCAGTTTAACCGCACCCAGCCCGATCCAGAACATACTGGCCAGTGGGACGAACCGCTGCCGTCCACCGGAGTCGATACCGGTGCAGGTCTAGAGCGGATCGTAAGCATCCTCCAAGGTGTTGACGCCAACTACGAAACCGACCTGTTCATGCCCATTATCGAACGGGTGCAGGAGATGACGGGGCACACGGATACAGAACGCGACGCGAACCCTGTGCCCTACCGCGTGATCGCCGACCATATGCGTGCCGCGACTTTCATGATCGCCGACGGGGTTCGCCCAGGGGCGACCGGGCGCGATTACGTGTGTCGCATGGTGATTCGGCGAGCGGTTCGGTTTGGAAGCAAGCTAGGTTTCGATGAACCCTTCTTGGCACACGTAGCCGATGCCGTAATCGATACGATGAGCGTAGCGTATCCGGAACTCCTCGATAATCGCGAGACCATTCGCCGCACCATCACTAATGAGGAGGTGCGCTTCCGTCGTGCGATGGATCGTGCGCTGGCCGATCTCGATGCGCTCCTCGATGATCTGGCCGAAAACGCCAGGAAAGAACTTCGGCAACTTCTGGCTCCGGCATTTAGTGCGGGCGACAGTGCCCCGGCTGCACCGGGAAACGGCCTCGGTGAGCAGTTGCAACAGATTGACAACATGCTGGCCGGGTCAGATGCGCGCAACGTCCTGGGCGGTCTGATCGATGGACTGGGACAGAATGTCAAGCTAAGCGACATCATTGATGCGCTCGCCCCAGACAGCGTCTTGCGCGATAGTCTGGTCTTGCTGGGCCAGCTTCCCGGTGACGAAGCCTTCCGGCTACACGCCGAGAAAGGCTTGCCGATTGAGATCACGCGCGACATTGCCCGCGAACGCGGCTTTACCGTTGACGAAGTGGGATTCCGTGCCGCGCAGAAAGAGCATGCAGCGATCAGCCGGGGGAAGGACGGCGGGGCATTCGGCACGATTGACACAGGCGAGGCCTACCAGCGGACGCTGACAACGCTCCGCAAGCAGGGGTTAGTTGACCGTGGCGTCGAACAAGACCCTTATGGCCCCCTGAGTCGTGATGCCCATGTGCTGGCCATTCTCCATAACGGCGAAATGGTCGACCATGCGTCAGTGGGTGACCAGGTGGAAGTTGTTCTCGACATAACGCCGTTTTACGTGGAATCCGGTGGTCAGGTAAGCGACACTGGCGTCATCGAGGGCGAAAACTGGATTATCGACGTAGAAGATGCTCGCCAGCCTATCGGCGGCCTCATCGTCCACATCGGTGAAGTGGTCGAAGGGCAGCCCACGCCCGGCTCACGTTGCACCGTCGCAGTGGATGGTGACCGCCGCCTGGATATCATGCGCAACCACACCGCCACTCACCTCTTGCATGCGCAGTTGCGTGCCGTCCTCGGACCTCACGTGCAGCAGCGAGGCTCGCTTGTCGCACCGGATCGACTGCGCTTCGACTTCAGCCACGACGATCCAGTCACGTCGGAAGAATTGGACATCATCCAGCGCACTATTAATGAAGCAATCCTCGCTGACCTGCCCGTCACCGCCGAGTGGAAAGATCGCGAGGCAGCACAGCGTGAAGGCGCAATGGCGCTCTTCGGCGAAAAGTACGGCGAGCATGTGCGCACCGTCAATATCTGGCACAATGACCATCAGCGCTACAGCTACGAACTATGTGGCGGCACGCACGTTTCACGAACGGGCATCATCGGCCCCTTCGTGATCACGTCTGAGGGCAGCGTTGCGCAGGGCATTCGCCGAATTGAAGCCCTGACCGGACGCGGTGCTGAAGCGTACATTCGACGCCGCCTGCGCCAACTGAACAACGTAGCGGTTACGCTTGGCACGACACCTGATGCTGTGCTCAACCGCGTTGTTGCCTTGCAAGACGAAGTGAGAGCCGGACAACACGAAAATGCCCGGTTACGCAGGCACATTGCGAGGCTGGAATTCGAGAGCCTGCTGAACCAAACTGAGGAAATAAACGGCGTGGCAGTGCTTGTGGCTCGAGTTAACCCCACGTCACCGGACACGCTTCGTGAAATGACCGACTGGTTCCGCGACAAAGTTGGTTCAGGCGTAGTCGTGCTGGGCATGGTGGCCGACAACGGCAAACCGCAACTGATCGCCGCTACGACCAAGAACCTGGCCGGGCGAATCCACGCCGGACAGATCATCAAAGCGGCTGCCCAGATCGTCGGAGGTGGTGGCGGGGGACGTCCGGACATGGCTCAGGCCGGAGGCAAGAACCCGAACAAACTCGACGAAGCCTTACAGCACGCCGCCGACCTGATCATGAAGGCGCTCAGTTCGTAACATCAGTTCACGTGCAGAGGGTTACACAATCGCCCCTGCACGCCGGATAGTCTGGAACATTATGCCGGCAGAACCGCATATCATTTACCTGGAACCTCTTGACGACTCGGTTTCGGTCCGAGATCGTCTGACGTTCGTCAAAGCCCATCGCGTACTGCTCGTCTGGCCAAAGTCCGGCAACGTGCTCAGGCGCAAGCTCGATCTGCTGCTGGTTCTCCGGCAGGCCACCCGCTTGGGCATGCGCATTGCTCTCGTGACTCCCAATCCGGAAGTCATCGAGCACGCCCGCGATCTGAATATCTCGGTATTCAACAGCGTAGATGCCGCCACTCGCGCCGCCTGGAAACGCCCCCGCGATCAAATGTTCATCCCGCCGCGCGATCCGTCTCACGGGCTTGTACTGGCCGACCACATCCTCGAAAAACGCGCACCTTATTCCCTGGCCTCAACACGCTGGCGCAATGTGCTGCGCTGGCTCATATTCATCGGCGGCGTGTTATCCGTCGTGGCCGGTTTCTTCCTCGCCGCTCCAAGCGCCACCATCACCCTGACTCCGGCCAGTCGCCAGGTATTTGAAACTGTATCCATCGTCGCCGACCCCGAATTGCGCGACATTGACATAGAACATTTCCGTATGCCCGCCACCGTGGTGACGCTGCAAGCCACAAGCCATGTGACGGTGGAAACATCCGGTAGGGAAACCGCCGGAGCCACGCGCGCCCAGGGGCTGGTTGTCTTCCATAATAAGACAGAGGAGCCGCTGCTGATCCCTCTCGGAACCATCGTCTCAACAAGCGGGACATACCCGATCCGCTTCGAAACTATGGTCGAGACAACTTTGCCCGCTGGCAATCAGGCCAGTGTTCAAGTCCCAATCCAAGCACTCGAAGCCCACTCCGGCGCGGACGGGAATGTCGCACCGGGTGCCATCAACCGGGTCGAAAGCGAGTTCGCGGATGGGGTTACGGTGACCAATCCGAACGCCACCTATGGCGGCGCCATCCAGGAACGCGCTGTGGTCGCGCCCCAAGACCATGAACGCCTGCTGGTGCTAGGCCGACAGCAAGTCTTACAGCGCGCACGTGATACGTTATTGTACCAGCTCACCGGTGATCAGTTTCTCGTTCCGGGATCAGTCTCAATCATCTCCGAACGCCCCGAATGGACGATCTTCAGCGCACTGGTTGGCGACATAACCGAAAGTGCGAGTCTGGACCTTCGTGCAGAAGTCCAGGCTGTGGTTGTCGACGAGCAAATAGCGCGCCAGGTTGCCTATGCCGGGCTGGCACCATACGTCCAGCCAGGCCTCGAAATCGCGCCGAACGCGCTGTCGTTTTCACGCGGGGACATTCTTGAGATCGCTCCCAACGGGCGCGTGACGTTCCTGATGACAGTAAGCGGTAGTATTGCCGTATCCATCGACGAAGATTACGTCCGCGAACGCACGCGGGGCTTGAGTGTAAGTGAAGCCCGGCGTCGCCTGGAAAATGAACTCTTGCTGGACCCAGCCGCTCCCCCCCAGATCGACACCTGGCCCGATTGGTACAACCGCGTGCCCCTGCTGCCCGTCCGCATCTCGGTCAAGATACATATTCCATGAGCGAACAGCAATTTCCTGGGCGGCTGCTCGGCATTGATCACGGCCTGAAGATCATTGGGCTGGCTATTTCCGACCCCACCGGTTTGATCGCCCGGCCCCTGGGGCTGATTCACCGCACCTCAAAACGCGCCGATTTCGCTCAAATTGAGGCCATCATCCAGGCGCAGGCAATCGCAGGTGCGGTCGTTGGGCTGCCGGTCTCGCCCCCAGACGTAACGGGTTATACACAGGCGGATCGCGTGCAACTATGGGCCTCGCGGCTTGCCTCAGCCATCAGCGTGCCCGTTTACCTGTGGAACGAGCGCTATTCCACTCAGGAAGCAGAAGAACTACTCACCGAGACCAGGCAAGAGCGACCGGAGCGCGTCGATGCCGTAGCTGCCGCAGTCATCTTACAGTCATTCTTGAACACAATACGGGATGAAGGCATTCCCTGGCCCGCCCCGGTATCCCCAGTGCCAGAATCGGACGCGGATCATGCATGAGGTAGCTTCTCGTCGATCAGTGACCAGCCTGACGTTGCTTGATCGTCTTTCTTCCCATCCGTTTTGCGCCTATAATTCTGTGATGTGCGCAGCACCTACCTGAAAGCGATAGAACATGCACAATCGAGGCGTTACGCGCGGCATTTTGGCCCTGATCTTCGCCCTGGTCTTGGGGGGAACTCTTGTAGCCTGCGTGGTTGGCGGGGGCCTGTATTTGTGGGCGCGCCAGGAAGGACTGGATCCCCTCACGGCTATCCGGCTGCGCGTCCGGCTTGCACAGCACGAAGATAAACTATTGAGACCTGCTGGCACCGATCCGCAATTCCGGCAATTTGAAATTCGGCCCGGTGACACAGCTTCCACAATCGCTTTCAATCTGGAAGCCGCCGGACTGATCACCGACGCCAATTTATTCGTGGATTATGTTCGCTACCACCGCCTGGACAACTCACTCGAAGCGGGCACCTATTTCCTCCAGCAAACGCAGAACATTGAACAAATTGCCTATGCCCTCACGGATGCCAGCGCCGCGTCGATCGCTTTTGGCACAATTGCTGGTTGGCGGCTGGAAGAAGTCGCACAAAATGCCATCAATGGCAACCCGTTACTAAGTTTTGATGGCGCGGAATTCCTGGCGGTTGCCGGGCCAGGGGCTAACTTTTCTCCCGCATTCAAAATGCGTTTCGGCATCCCCGATCTGCTCAGCGACGGGAGACCGCCATCGTTAGAAGGCTTCATCTTCCCCGGTGAATACAAACTGCAACCAGGCATTTCTGCTCAGGGACTGGCAGAAGAACTTTTGAAAGCGTTCGACGAAGCCATTACAGACACTATGATCCAGCAGGCGTCGCAACAAGGCCTGACCATGTACCAGGCGCTCACCCTGGCCTCAATCGTGCAACGCGAAGCCGTCGTGATCGAGGAAGCGCCGCTCATTGCCTCCGTATACCTCAACCGCCTGCACCGCAACATGAAGCTCGACGCAGACCCCACCGTTCAATACGCCATTGGCTTCCGGGACGGCAGTTGGTGGCCTCATCTAAGTGGAGAGGCCGACTACTATGCGCTGGACACTGTGCAGGCCAACTATGCCTACAATACCTATCTCAAGCAGGATGGCAGCCCAATTGCTGACCTCCTCCCCCCAGGCCCGATATGCTCGCCCAGCATGGCCGCAATCAACGCCGTCTTGAACCCGGCTCCGACGGAATACCTTTACTTCCGTTCCTGCGACGACCTGACGCATATCTTCTCGACGTCGCTGGCCGAACATTCAGCGATCACCTGTCCGTGACTGCACGTAATGGCTGCGCTCGCGGGCAACCAATCGACCATCCCAGCGCCTTTGTGTGGCTGGCAGACTTGCTCCTTCCCCCTGTTTGAGGAATGGGTGTTCACCGCCCTGGGCATTGAGGATAGGCGGGTTAGATCACCCCGTCAGCCCGATAAGCATTGATGGATGCGCGATCAAGCCCCAGCACCTCCTGCAACACTTGCTCCGTATGCTCCCCTAGCGCAGGCGGCGGCAATCGCACCGTGGCCGAATTTGGCGAGAGTTGCGCTGGCGGCCCAACCAGCTTCAGCAGGCTGTCTCCGATCCCTGCAATCTCAACAACCAGCCCGCGCGCCTGCACATGTGGATCGCTTAACGCCGTTGGAATGTCATTGATGGGGCCAGCCGGAATGCTGGCGGCAAGGATCGCCTCAACCCACACTTTTGAAGTGCGCCGCGCGAACACCTCCTGCAGCAACGGCACCAGCACATCACGGTTCTCCACGCGTGCCGGATTAGCCGCAAAGCGGGGATCAGAGGCCCAATCCGGGTGGCCAACCAATTCGCACAAACGCCCGAACTGCCGGTCATTGCCGCATGCCAGCACGAAGTCCCCATCCGATGCGCTAAACGTCTGGTAGGGCACAATGTTCGGGTGCTGGTTTCCCAGGCGCGGTGGGGCCTGCTCGGAAGCCAAGTAGTTGCTAACCACATTCACCAGCGCAGCAATCTGTACATCCAACAACGCAATGTCAATGTACTGTCCCTCGCCGGTGCGCTCGCTATGGCGTACAGCAGCCAGGATTGCCGATGCGGCGAAAAGCCCTGCGATTACATCTGAAATTGCCACGCCGATCTTGTATGGAGGCCCCTCAACCGGCCCGGTGATGGACATCAAACCGCTCATGCCCTGCACCACGTAGTCGTACCCAGGGCGATTCCGGTATGGCCCCGTTTGCCCAAAACCGGTCACGCTGCAATAAACCAGGGCAGGATTAACTGCCTTGAGGTCCTCGTATCCCAACCCAAAGCTTGCCATCTGTCCGGCTTTGAAATTCTCTACTACGACATGGCTATGCCCGGCAAGTTGGCGTGCAAGGGAACGTCCTGCTTCAGTCTTCAAGTTGAGAGTCACGCTGCGCTTGTTGCGGTTGACGCTCACGTAGTAGGCACTAAGTGCGTCTTCTCCCTCTCCGTACCAGGGTGGCCCCCATTGGCGCGTGCCGTCCCCTACTCCCGGTTGCTCAACCTTGATCACATCCGCCCCGAAGTCTCCAAGCATCATGGAGCAGAACGGGCCGGCAAGAATCCGTGAGAAATCCAGCACGCGCAACCCAGCCAAGACCCCATCCGTTGAAGTCATAAACTCACACACTCCTATCAGTGCCTTGTCAAAAAAACGGCCTGCGAATGCTGCAGGCCGCCCACCACCCAACCTGTCGATCGCCAGTTACGTCTGATCGTCTCCGGAATCGTCATCCTCAACGTCCCGAACGATCTCGATTTTGACATTGGCAACTAGACCCGCGAGCGCACTGAGCGCCGTAAGCGTTGGGGCAGCGATCATAAACACCCCACTGGCTACCACGCCAACCGTCAGCGGCACTTCCAGCAGATATTTCCCTTTGGCGTCTTTGATGCGCAACCGGCGCACGTTGCCTTCGCGCAACAACTCCTTGATCCGCTCTACCAGATGCCGCCCTTCGACTTCAATCTCCTCGAACACCGTGCGTTTGCCGTTCTCTTCGCTCATGGGCCTCTCCTCATTCTGCTTCCGCTGATGATCTGAATCCGTGAGTTCTAGCAAGCCTTCAGTAGCCGTCAGCACCCGCAAGGTCTTGCTTACCATCCCAATTGTCCGCCAGATCGCCATGCTACTCTTTCCACATGAGGTTAGTTTTCCGTGCCGGTCTGGTGTTACAAGCTCCGTCTAGCGATCTGTACGCAGAACGGCGCGAGCCGTTGCAGCAACCGCAGGAGCGAACTTAGTCCCCAGACGGTCCCGTGAGCGTGCCGTAGAACGTGGGCAGCGGGGCCTGTGCGCTGTCCGCCAACGCCAGAGCATCATGCAGGTGCGCTTTGGCGCGCGCTAACTTCTCCGCATCATTCGCATGCACTGTGAAAAGCACATCGCCTGCCTCAACCCAGTCGCCCACCTTCTTGTGCACGACCACGCCAACCGCCGGATCGATAGCATCAGTTTTGCGTGCGCGCCCTGCGCCAAGTTCGAGGGTGGCATGCGCCACACATAACGCATTCATCTGCGCCACGTACCCGCTCGACTCGGCATAAATCGTTTCGACAATGCTTGCCTGCGGGAGTTTCTCCGGGTTGTCCACCTGAGACACATCCCCGCCTTGCGCGGCGACGAGTTCGCGGAACTTGGCGAAGGCCTGCCCGTTATCCAGCAACCTCGCCAATTCATCCATCACATCTTCCAGCGCGCCGGCCCGTGTGTCGCGACGTCCCATGCGCACCATGTGGCTGCCAACGACCAGGCAGTGCTCGCGCAGATCAGCCGGGCCACCACCGCGCAGCGCCTCAATCGCTTCGCGCACCTCAAGCGCATTTCCGACCGCGTGTCCAAGCGGCTGGTTCATGTCAGAGAGCAATGCCACCATGTCGCGCCCTGCTCCGGTTCCAATGTCAACCATCATTTGCGCCAATGCGCGGGCCTCTTCCACAGTTTTCATGAACGCGCCCAGCCCAACCTTAACATCCAGCACGATCGCTTTTGCGCCCGAAGCCAGCTTCTTGCTCATGATGCTGCCAGCGATCAACGGGAGACTCGGAACCGTGCCCGTAACATCGCGCAGCGCGTATAGTTTCCCGTCTGCCGGGGCGAGACTCTTGGTCTGCCCGCACAGCACAATCCCGTGCTCGCGCACCTGGCGCACGATCTCGTCGTCAGTAAGCGTCACACGGTACCCGGCAATCGACTCCAGCTTGTCGAGCGTGCCGCCCGTAAAACCCAGGCCGCGTCCGCTCATCTTAGCAACGGGCACGCCCGCCGCGGCAACCAGCGGCAACACAACAAGCGATACCTTGTCGCCCACGCCGCCTGTCGAGTGTTTGTCCACTGCATAATCGATTACATGTGACAGATCGAGCAAATCACCACTTTCCGCCATTGCCTGGGTGAGATCGAGTGTTTCGCGTCGCGACATCCCCCTGAAATAAATGGCCATCAGCCACGCAGCCGCCTGGTAATCGGGAACTTCACCCTCCGTGTAGCCATTAACAAACCACCGGATTTCCTCAGTGGTCAATTCACCCCCGTCGCGTTTCTTTTCGATGATATCGATCGCTCGCATTGGTAAATCCTTAGGATACAAATGATTAAGTCCGCAATTCTCTGCCAGCGAAGTATACCATAGCGGTATCACTCCGTGGAGGTATTCCTTCGGCACTTTCCGCGTGCCGCGTGCTGCAAGACGTTCGCCAGCATCAGGAAATGACCGGTTTGTGCCTGACGATTATGGAAACCTCAGTTCGGGATAACAGTGAGAGCTTGAACCTGCTGAGGGGTCAAGTTCA
>CAZSXY010000129.1:0-10033 GCA_964611395.1 uncultured Anaerolineaceae bacterium
ACATAAGCCAGCGCCACATCGCCAGCCTGGCCGGACGCGGTCCCGACCGACGGTATCGCGGTTGCGCCCACCAGCACGGCGAGCATAGCACCCAGCAACTGCCGGAAATACAAGGTCATGCACCCTCCTCCCATCAGCACGATCAACCCCGTGTATTTAGTGTACCGTGCCGGGAACACCAGGAAAACAGGTTGTTTGCCTTACAGGGCTGGCTATTCGCGCAGCACAGGCGCTTTGTCCATCCGGAACACACGCATGCAGAGCGCCACGCACCGGACTCAAATGATCAACCGCTCCCGGTGCGTGCCAAACACATCACGCAGCACGCCGGTGATTTCCCCCAGCGTGGCATAAGCCCGGGACGCTTCAAGGATGGGCGGCATGAGGTTGTCGGAACCGCGGGCCGCCTCGTGCAATGCGTCAAGCGCGCGCCGCACCGCGTCCTGATCCCGCGTTTCGCGCAACTCGTGCAGCCGCGCCACCTGGCGCTCGTAGCCCTGCGGGTCCATGCGCAGAATCGGGATGGGGGGCGCTTCGTGGTTCTGGTAGGCGTTGACGCCGACGATGGTACGCTCTCCTCTATCGACCTCAAGCTGGAAGCGATGCGCCGAATCCGCGATTTCCTGCTGGAAGAAGCCGTTTTCGACGCACGCCAGCACCCCGCCCAGGTCTTCGATCCGCCGGAAGTACGCGTAGACCTCCTCCTCGATGTCGGTGGTAAGCCTTTCCACGAAATAGCTACCGCCCAATGGATCAACCGTGTTAGCAACGCCTGACTCGTGAGCGATGATCTGCTGCGTGCGCAGCGCAATCGTGACCGCGTGCTCCGACGGTAGCGCCAGCGCCTCGTCCATACTGTTGGTATGAAGCGACTGCGCTCCTCCCAACACCGCCGCAAGCGCCTGAAGCGCCACGCGGGCAACGTTGATTTCCGGCTGCTGCGCGGTGAGGCTCACCCCGGCAGTCTGCGTGTGGAAGCGCATCAACCAGCTACGCGGATTCTTCACGCCGAACGTTTCGCGCATTTCCCGCGCCCAGATGCGCCGGGCGGCCCGCAGCTTGGCGATCTCCTCGAAGAAATCGTTGTGAACGTTGAAGAAGAAGCTCAGGCGGGGGGCGAATTCATCGATATCCAGGCCGCGCCGCAACGCCCACCGCACATATTCCAGGCCGTTCGCGAGCGTGAACGCCAGTTCCTGCGCCGCCGTTGCCCCTGCCTCACGGATGTGGTAGCCGCTGATGCTAATCGGGTTCCACTGCGGCAGATGGCGCGCGCCGAACTCGATGGTGTCGGTGACCAGTCGCATCGACGGCTCCGGCGGGAAGATATATTCCTTCTGCGCTTGATACTCTTTGAGGATGTCGTTTTGAATCGTGCCTCGCAGCCGCGCCATAGGAACGCCCTGCTTCTCCGCGTTGGCAATATAAAACGCCCACAGCATCGCCGCCGGGCTGTTAATGGTCATCGACGTGCTGACCTCGCCGAGCGGGATGCCGTCAAAGAGTATCTCCATGTCGCGCAGGCTGCTGACCGCGACCCCACACTTGCCGAACTCGCCCAGCGCTTCGGGCGCGTCGGCATCATAACCCATGAGCGTCGGCAGATCGAACGCCACCGATAGCCCCATATTGCCCTGCGCCAACAGGTATTTATAGCGGGCGTTTGTCTCTTCGGCAGTGCCAAACCCGGCAAACATCCGCATCGTCCACAACCGCCCCCGGTAACCGGTCGCGTGGATGCCGCGGGTGAAGGGGTATTCGCCGGGCAGTCCCAGGTCGCGGAGGTAGTCCATCTCCGACACATCAAGCGGCGTATACACGCGCCCGACCGGGCGACCGCTGATCGTCGTGAAAGTCTCGCGGCGCTCAGGGCGGCGAGCCGTGGCCTCGGCCAGCGTGGAATCTTCCCAGCGTTCAATCGCTTCGCGTAAATCGTCTAAGTGTTTTGGATCAATCATGTAAGCAACCTTTCAACATCTTTTTGGAGGGGAGTCTTGCCATATTCTAAAGACTTTTCAGGTCACGACGCCATCGTCACATCTCAGTCCTCGAACGATCTGGCGTGCCGGGCAACCTCGTCATCCGGCAGAAGTTCCGCCAGCGACAGCTCCTGATCGTCCAATTCACCGGTGAGCAAGTCCTCATCGACCGGAAGCGCACCGCGCTTTTGCTTCTCGCCCAGCAGCTCCATGATCTTGCGTTCCTCCCACTCGTGACCAAAGAACCCCTCGATGATGAACACATTGAAACCGTGAATCAGCAGGCCAGCCCCCCACCCCACAAGCGGGAAGAAGACCCAATCCAACCCCCCGGTCCCGTCCAGCAGATCGATTGCGAGCAGCATGATCATGATCGCCACGTAGACGACAAAATGCGTATAGAATTCTTTGATCTGCTTGACACGTTTTTTCGCCGCAGCGTAGCGCCGGTCTTTCATGTGATTCTCCTTCCGAACAACAGCCACGCTCTTTATTTTACCCGATCGGCCCCCACCCCACCGTGACATCTACGCGGCCCCGCCCATGAAAAAACCGGGAACGCATGGCAACGCACACGTTCCCGGTAATTTTCCAGCGTCTAAGTCGTCGTGCTAGGCGTCGCCCGCTACCTCGTACAACTCGACCAGCACGCCGCACGCGCTTTTGGGGTGCACAAAGGCATAACGAGTCCCGTCTTCGCGGACGCGCGGCGTCTCGTTGATCATTTCCACCCCATGCGCCACCAGCCGCCGGATCGCCGCGTCAATGTCATCGACTTCTAGGCATACATGGTGCATCCCCTGCCCCTTGCGTGCCAGATACCTGCCAATCCCGCTCTCCGAATCCGTAGGCTCAAGCAGTTCGATCTCGCTGCCGCCAACCGGCAGAAACGCGATCGCGACGTTTTCGGCGGGGTTCGACTCGGTTTTGTGCAAAGGCAGGCCCAACGCATCACGCCAGAAGGCCAAAGCCGCCTCAAGGTCTTCGACCACTATCGCCACATGGTCAATCCGTTTGATCATTGTCTCCTCACAGGCAACAGCAGGGGTCACATCCCCGCCGGACGAACTTCACATTCCGCAGGCCATCACGATCCGCGCTGCCATGCCTCCACCAGCGCATGCCACTGGTTCCATACATCCGTGCGGCCATCGAGATCGACCGCGCTTTGGAATAGCGTGCCGCCCTCTTGCAAAAAGCAGCCGTAGTCGTTCACCAGCACCGTCGGTATCCCCTCTTTGGCGGCGAAGGTCATCACCGTTTCCAGCCAGGTCGCATCCAGGTCCATGCTGCGCTGCGGGGCGAGGCAGTAGCCGTACCACGTCTCCAGCACCCACAGTTCCTTGCCGGCGTCAGACGGGCGACCGCGCTCCGCGAGCAGGTCTTCGAGCGCTTCAAACGCGGCAGGCGAGAACAACCGCACACCGATGAAGTCCACGCCTTCGATCGCCAGGACACGCTCGTAGTAATCGAGATCGAAACCTTCGGACAGCGACACGGTCACACCGATGCGCGTATCCGGGCTTTCCTCACGCACGGCGGCGGCCAGTTCTTCGGTTTGAGCGACCCACAGATCAAGCTTCTCGTCCTCGTCGATCGCGTCCAGGCCGCTATACTGCTCGTACGCGCCCGGTTCGGTCACGATTTCATACGCATAGGGCTGGTAGAGTCCTGCGTAATAGCGCACCCGCTCTTCTTGCACCTTCGTGAACGCCTCCCACGTGATCTTTTCTTCATCGCTCGCCAGCACCAGCAGGTAGGGCGAATACTGCGAATCCGATAAGATCAACTTCGCGCCGGAATCGACCACACGCTGCATGAACTGCGCTTCGACGGCGCGCTGCCGCTCGACACGGGCAGCAGCTTCCGCCCGTTCTTCTGCCGGGTCCTGGTCTTCGTCCAGTTTGAAGATGCGCGGATCACCTGCTTCGAGTCGCATATCCCCGCTTGCCGTCAGGCGGATCACGCTTGCGCCCGCGTCTAGCGCCGCATCCAGTTCAGCCAGGCGCACATCCAGCCGGTCGTCGTCGTCCTCGTCAGCGGTCACAAAGCTATAGCCGAGCGTGACGTTCATCGTCTGCCCCAACGCCAGCGAGTCGATTGCCGCCTCGGTCGACCAGGTGTCAATGCGCTCTTCCAGCCAGGTCTCACGCTGCTTTTGCTGCCCAAAATGGAACGCCAGCGCCAACCCCACCAGGACAACGGCGATCACGCCCCATACCATCATGGCGCGCGACTGAGCCGCCGCCAACCGGGGCCAGTAGAACAGGCTGATCACATGCATGACCAGCGCCGATCCCAGGATCAGCACCACGAACAGAGACAGCGGGCCAAGAAAGACCCCAATCCCACCCAGCGGCGAAAGCGCCCCCGCCGCGGGCACGAACGTATGCCAGAAATAGGTCACGATGGCCAGCACGACAAGCGAGACAATCGACACGACCACCGGCACGCGACGCCCGCGCCATACACCCA
Organism: uncultured Anaerolineaceae bacterium; assembly: GCA_964611395.1. Taxonomy (GTDB): domain Bacteria; phylum Chloroflexota; class Anaerolineae; order Aggregatilineales; family Aggregatilineaceae; genus CAZSXY01. The sequence continues at coordinate 4,455 of CAZSXY010000129.1, forward strand.
CCGTACCACCCACCAGCAACAGGCCCCCGGCCAGCAGCAAGCCCGGCCCCCACAGGTAATAGCCGAACCACAGCGCCGTGAGCAACATCATGACCGCCGTGATCGTCAGCAACACGCTCCCGCAGCCTTGCGCCATGCCGCCGATCCGGCTGACCATCGGCGGAGGCGGCAGGTACTCTTTTTCGTCAGCAGGTCTCTCAACGGCACGCAACCGCGGCATGTCGCGCATGGCCCGCACGATAGGGTCATACCCGGCGCGCTCCTCATCATTACCAGCTTCGCGCCGGACATCTTCATCAGTCATCGACAACTCCTCGTTAACACACGCAGCGCGCCCCGTCACCGCGCATCGACTCATCAATCAGCGTAGCCCCGTTTCGTTGCGAGCGATCACCAACCGCTGTATCTCACTCGTACCCTCGTAGATTTCGGTGATCTTCGCGTCGCGGAAGTACCGTTCCAGGGGCATTTCCTTACTATACCCCATCCCAGCGTGAATCTGCACAGCCTGGTGGGTGATATACATCGCCGTTTCGCTGGCGAACAGCTTGGCCATGCTCGCCTCGGTGGTATATCGTTTGCCGGTCTCCGCGCTTCGCATCTTAGCCAGTGCCGCGTTGAACGTCAAGAGCCGTGCGGCTTCCAGGCGCGTTTTCATATCCGCGATTTTTTGCTGGATCATCTGGAACTGGCCGATCTTGCGCCCGAACGCTTCGCGCTCACGCACATAGGCAAGCGAAGCTTCGTACGCGGCCTCGGCGATCCCCACCGCCTGCGCCGCAATACCGATCCGGCCCACGTCCAGCGCAGCCATGGCGATCTTGAAGCCCATGCCTGGCTCGCCGAGCATGTTTTCGACCGGACACTCGTACTGATCGAAAATCAATTCACACGTTGCACTGGCGCGGATGCCCAGCTTAGGCTCGGTCTTGCCGCGCTCAAAGCCAGGGCGATCCGGCTCGATGAGGAAGGCGCTGACACCCCGATGCCCCTGTGACGGATCGGTGACGGTGAACACAATCAGCACTTCAGCGACCGGCCCGCTCGTGACCCAGCTCTTGCGCCCGTTGATAATGTAGTGCGTTCCTGCCTCGTTCGGCTCCGCCCGACTGTGCATACCGGCAGCATCACTGCCGCTTTGCGGTTCGGTGAGTGAGTAGGCTCCCACCTTTTCGCCCGATGCCACCGGAATCAGGTATTCCTGCTTCTGTTCCTCGGTTCCATAGCGCAACAGGACGTAGTTCACCAGGCTGTTGTTCACGCTCATCACCGTACTGTGCGCAGCATCGGCCTTCGCGATTTCGATCATGGCGAGCACGTAAGCGATGGTATCCATGCCCGCGCCGCCGTATTCTTCGGGAATCTCGATGCCCATCAAGCCCATTTCGCCCATCTTGCGCACCGTCTCAACGGGGAACGCCCCGCTTTCGTCGAACGTTGCGGCCACGGGCACGATCTCGCGGCGGGCAAATTCGCGCACCGCGTCGCGCAGCATCAAGTGTTCTTCGCTCAAAAATTGCTCTATCATAGAATTCATCATCATAACTCCGTAAGACTCTATTTAGATTTAGATGCCGAGGGGCGAGCGCCCTTCACTCGTTTATAATGTACACCAAGCAGGCACGCTACCACCATTGCCCCTTGAACGCAAAAACCCCCGCCGTGTGCGGGCGGGGGAAGCGACAGACTGTGCGGCAGGACGCTATTTTTCGTCGACGATCTGGGCCTTTTGCAGCCGGTTGCTGTAATCGACAAACACGGTCTTGATTTCCGAGAACTCATCGATGGCTACCGTACCGGCTTCTCGCCCGCCGTTGCCGGTATTCTTCGTGCCGCCGAAGGGCAAATGCACCTCTGCGCCAATGGTCGGCGCGTTGATGTAGGTAATCCCCGTGTCCAGTTCCTCGATGGCGCGGAAGGCGAGGTTGACATCGCGCGTATAGATCGACGATGACAGCCCGAACTCCACGTCATTGGCGACCGCGATGGCCTCGTCGTAGCTATCCACCTTGATCACGCTGAGCACCGGCCCGAAGATTTCTTCGGTGCTGATGCGCGTGCCGTGTTCCGTCTCAAAAATGGTGGGGGTAATGAAAAAGCCCCGGTCGTACAGCCCGCCGGTGAGTCGCTCGCCGCCAAGCAACAGGCTGGCCTCGCTCTTGCCGGTCTCGATATAGGTCATGATCGACTGGCCAGCCGCCTCATCCACCACCGGCCCCATGTCCGTCTGCGGATCGAGCGGATCGCCCACCTTGAGCGCCCCGGTGCGGCCCACGACCATCCCCAGGAATTCGTCGTAGACATCCCGATGGAGAATCAGGCGGCTGGTTGCGGTGCAACGCTGCCCGGCAGTTCCGAACGCGCCGAACATCACGCCCTCCAGCGCCAGTTCCAGGTTGGCATCGGGCAACACAATCTGCGGATTCTTGCCGCCCAACTCAAGCTCAACCGGCTTGAGGTGCTTCGCCGCCGCCTCGTAGATGGTCTTTCCTGCCGGAACCCCGCCCGTGAACGAGATCGCCTTGACGCGCGGGTTGGTCACAATCGCCATGCCCACCTTGCCGCCACTGCCGGTCACAAAGTTGAAGACGCCTTCCGGCAACCCGGCCTCCTCAAAGATTTCGACCAGGGTAGCGACACAAAGCGGCGTCAGCGACGCTGGCTTGAACACGATCGTGTTGCCCGTGATCAGCGCCGCGCCAACCTTCCACATGGGGATCGCCGTCGGGAAATTCCACGGCGTGATCAGCCCCACGACACCCATAGGCCGCCGGACGGTCATGCAGAACTTATTCGGCAGTTCGGACGGAGTCGTTTCGCCCAGCAACCGGCGGCCCTCGCCCGCGATATATTCCAGAAAATCAATCGACTCCTGGACGTCGCCTTTCCCCTCCGCGATGACCTTACCCATCTCCTTTGTGACGAGCGCGCCCAATTCGTCTTTGCGCTGGCGCATAATCTGCGCCGCCCGCAAGATGATCTCGCCGCGTTTGGGCGCAGGAACCCACTTCCAGGCAGGCAATGCCGCTTCGGCGGCATCGATGGCCCGGACGACATCATCAACCGTGCCTACGGGGAACCGGGCCAGCACCTCACCGGTCGTGGGGTTCCTGGTCTCGAACCACTTACCGCCTTCCGATGGGACCCACTCGCCGTTAATGTAATGGCCGTAATCTCTCACCACTGCTGTATGCTCCTTGTGCTACCTGAAAACCAGGGATGCCGTGCGGCACACGCGTGCCGGGGCGCTGCGGGACGCAGGGGAATGAAAGGGTTAACCGCCCGGCGCAGCTCATTCTGGTTAAATTTTAGCAAAACTATCTTCTTTATTCCAACAAAAACGCCCCGGCCATACCGACCGGAGCGCACGAAACTCGGAAAAGTCTTGCTGCGCCCGCTTATCCCGTGCCGAGCAGCCTGCCAAGCACGTTCATCACGGCCACATTGCCGAACCACGTCACGACCCACAACAGGACCCCGCCGAGCAGGATCGCGCCGCACCCCGCCCCGACCCCAAAGTTGTAGGCTTTGCCCACCAACTCCGCCATCTTGTATGCCGCGACCAGGGAACCAAGCAGCAACACGACCGGGGTCAGGAACCAGAAGTCTGCCGCGCTGCCGCCCAGCGCCAGGAATACGAACATGCCCGCAAAGATCAGCGTGACGATGGTCTGGAACGGAACCAGGCGGCGGTAGAAGCCAACCAGAGTCCCGTCACCGCCCAGGATGTAGATCGCGGCCACGTGGATCGCGCCCCCCTGCAAAGCCAGCGACAGCGCCGACGAGATTCCGACGTATCCGCCCATGATAAGCAGGGGCATGACCCCGGCATCAAAGATCGCGTCGAGGTCTTCGGACTCGACGGTCGTGGCCGGCATCGCCTCGATCATTTCGCGGATCGCATCAAGCGTGAAGACAAGCACCGCTATCATCCCCAGCGCCATCACCACCGCGTACAGCACAAAATCGATCAGCACGTTATCCCAGGTGGCCATTTCAGCCGCTTCGCCGAGTTCCTGTCCGCGCCGCAGCTTGCGCTTGCCCCCCACCTCAGCCACCAGTTCGCGCCGCCGGTCAGGATGGGTCAGCAGCGGTAACGCTTCCTCCATCGCCATGTTCGTCAAGGTCATCACGAGATTCACAACAAACATCTCGCGCTGCAGCTCCGGGTTCAGGCTGAGTGCCTTCCCCAGGTTATCAATCGCGCGGCCTTTGTCGCCTTCCAGATGGTGCGTCGTCGCCGCATCAAGAAATCCCTTCGCCAGTGTGCGATCACGCTCGGTGATTCCCGCTGTGGCAGATGCCTGTGCCGCCGGTGGCGGCTCGAGCGCGTCCTGTGGCGGCAGGCTATCAACGGCGTACTGGCGGATATAACGCCCGGCTTTCAGCGCCAGTTCACGTAGGGCCGGGTCCGGGTCCGAGCGAAACACGGCCGCAAGCTGCTTCAGAACAACCGGATTGCGCGAATTGGCCAGCGCGATAATCGCCTGCCGGCGCTCTTCGACATCATCGGCCTTGAGCTGGCGAAAAAGAGGTTCGAACATGGCAGCCTCACTTTGATGGCCCTCGGCACGCTTCCATATTACCAGCGAACAATATACGGTACAATGTCGATGGAGAAGCACGTTTCGACAACCATCACGAGTTTACGGTACGCCGGTGTTGCACCGGTTCAACCGGGCAAAACAACACCGCCTGCCAGCATAACCGGATGGAAAGACCCTGTTCGCCATAAGGAGTACGCCTGTGGTAACCGTAGTCACCGACAGTTGCGCATCACTGCCCCCATCGATGGTTCAGGAATTGGGAATTGAGGTGGTTCCGTACCATGTCCACACCGTTCGCGGAACATTACTTGACGGCGTCGGCATGTCGCCGGATGAGTTTTACGCGTGGCTGAGGACAACACCCGACTGGCCGACAACAGCCAATCCAAGCGCAGGTGAATTTCTGGAAGCGTTCCGTCGCGCCGCCGAACGCGGCAACGGCGTAGTATCCGTGAACATGACCGGCACAGCCAGCGGCGGCGTACAGTCTGCAATCCTGGCCAAGCGCCTGTTGGAGAAAGAAATGCCTGATTTCCCGGTCGAAGTCGTGGACACGCAACAAGTCGCCATGGCTCACGGATGGCCGGTGATCCAGGCCGCCCGTGCTGCGCTGAAGGGGTTGCCTGTAGCCGAGGTAGCCGCCATCGCCCGCAATACCGCCGCGAGCGCATTCGTCGGCTTCACCAACGACACGCTGGAATATTTACGGCGGGGAGGACGCATCAACAAGGTGGCGGGCACGATTGGCGACTGGCTGAACATCATGCCCATCATCGGCATGCGCGATGGCATGCCCGCGTCGCTTGGTGTGGCTCGCACGCGCCAACGCGCCTACAAGCGGATCGTCTCGCTGGCGCTCGCCCATGTCCCCGAAGGCAGCACCATTCGCGTGGCGCTCATGCACGTTGCCGCCAGCGAAGAAGTCGAGATATTTCGCAGCCTGCTGGAAAAGCATTACTCGGTCATCGAGTGGCTCGTCACCCAGCTATCCCCCGCGCTGGGAGTGCATAGCGGGCCGGGCACGGTCGGCAT
>CAZSXY010000130.1:0-10032 GCA_964611395.1 uncultured Anaerolineaceae bacterium
CCCCAAACGCGGCGTTGATCGCCGACTGGCGCACCAGCCCCAACGCCCCGCTGGCGATATAGGCCAGCATGACGACGCTCGCCGCACGGGCGATCTGGCGACCGGTCAATGCACGGACTGCGGATGATCCGGCGTGTGAATCGCTCATGGTCTCTCTCTAGCTGGTGAAGAAGCCAATAGCCAACGGCGCAAGTATAGCAGATGGGAGGGCAATTGATGAATCAAACGGGACACCTTGCGGTGCCCCGTCACCCGTCTCGTCAAGACTGGCAAACGAACTACTCAGGAACGGCCATCCCCGATGCGATGACATAGGTCGTGGCCGCGACCAGTTCCGCCGTCATCTCGACTTTCTCCGGCACGACGCTGGTGTATACATCACCGGGGCTGTGCATCACGTCGCCCTCGGCGGTTTCCTGGCCCCACCAGGGATTCTCCGCACCGGCCCACTGCCACGCCTCGAAGTACGCCACCGGCACACCGGCCAGCACAAAGGCATAGTGATCGCTCCAATCGCCGGTGAAACCGCCCCACGTCTCTGCGGGCGAGGTGTCGAACGGCAGGTTCAGTTCGGCGGCCAGGTCTAACGCCACGTCACGAACCCAGACCGGGCCACCCTCGATGACCGGAGCGGCATCTTCGTCGTCCGGCCAGGTGATCACGGCCCCGGCATAAACGTTCAAATTTGTGCCAACGCCCACCGAATCGATGTTGATCATGGCGATCACGTCTTCGGCGTCATCGCCCAGGCGCTCGACATACACCTCCGCGCCGGATGGCCGGCCGCCTTCTTCCGCACCGAACGCCACAAAGACCAGCGTATGCTGTGTCTCCACACCGGCCAGCGCCTCCGCCGCCGCGAGAAGCGCGGCCACGCCGGACGCATTGTCGCCCGCGCCGGTGCCGTCCGTCACCGAATCCAGGTGCGCGCCGATGACGATCATCTGCTCATCCCCGGCTTTCGTCCCGATCACATTACGCGACGTGATCGGCGGCACCTCGGATTCCTCATCTTCGCTGGGCGGAGTGGCTTCGAACTCCTGCACGCTGACATCATAGCCCCAATCGGTGAGCGCGGTAGCCACGTAGTCGGCGGCGCGGGCTTCGGCGTCACTGCCCATCGGGCGAGCGCCAATCGCCACCGCCAGCGCCCGGACATGCGCCATCACGTCTTCGGCATCGATCACGCCGACGAAATCGGGCGGCCCCTGCGCCACCGATACGGCCACCGGTGCCAGCAAACTGCCGATCATCACGGCGGCCACCAACAGTTTACGAGCCATACTCATACCTCCTCCGGTTCAATATGCGCGATGTTACCAGTGTAAATTGAACCGGGCCGGTAGTTTCTGGTCAAAATTACCAACTTGGAGGTGGTCGTTACCCCGGAACCGTGACGGCAAACCGCTCGTCTTCTGCGAGGGTACGGCGCAGGCCTTCTTCGAGGAACGTCTTGGGGGTGTAACCCAGCAACTCGCGGGCCAGCGTGAGATCGGCACACATCCGTGAAACGCCGCCATTTTGCCCAATGACACGCAAGACATGCGGCTCCAGACCGGTTATCGTTGCGACGAGGCTCACGAGGCTGTTGATGCTGGTTTCGGTCCCGCTGCCCACGTTGATCACGCGGCGATCAACGCCGGGCGCGGTAGCCGCCGCGACCAGCGCATCAATCACGTCGTCCACATACACAAAATCGCGCGTCTGCGCACCGCTTCCATGCACAATCAGCGACCCATGCGCCAGCGTCTGCTTGATAAAATGCGGGATCACGGGCGGGTGCGTCACGGGGAGTTGCTGGCCCGGCCCGTACGCATTGAACACCCGCAAGCAAACCGTTTCCACGCCCCACAAGCGCCCAATCGTATTGACGTATTGTTCGGCGGCCAGCTTGCTCACGGCATAAGGTGACAGTGGATCGGGCGACACATCCTCGCGCACGGGCTGGTGAGCCTGGTTGCCGTAGATCGCGCCGGACGAAACGAAGACCAGCCGCCGCACGCCGACATCGCGCATGGCCTCCAGCACGCTCACGGTGCCTCCCACGTTCACGGCATTGTATTCGCGTGGATAGCGCATGCTTTCGGGCACGCTCACGCGGGCGGCCAGGTGGTACACACACTCCACACCCTGGAGCAACGTCCACAGGCGCGGCACGTCGTTGACATCGCCTCGCGTAAAGCTGGCCTGTTCCGGCACGTTGGCCGGATCGCCAGCGCTCAGGTCATCGAGCACCCGCACGCCATGTCCCAGCGCCACCAGTCGCCGCACAAGCGCGCTCCCCAAAAACCCTGCCCCCCCCGTCACCAGGATGCGCATCGTCTCTACCTTTCTGTGATTCCCGTTTTCGTGCCCCAACTCTCACGGCACCAGCGACCCCGGCCCTTCCCCCTACGGTCGCTGCGTATCAATTATAACCCACTTGCCCCTGTTACAGAACATGCCTAAACTCTCGTAAAGGAATCGTCAAGGATCATGACCACATTCAACACGCCGCGATCCACCTCACCTTCGGAGCGCCCGACGCATGCTTTCGGGCGGGTGGCGCTGGTGCTGGTCGTCGCTGCCGGAGCCGTCATCATTGGCGCGTGGCTGAGCCTCACGCCCCCCGGCATCCTCGGCAAAGCAGACGCCATCGGCTACGCCATCTGTCACCGCATTGCGGAGCGATCCTTTTTCGCGCACGACCACCAGCAACCGCTCTGTGCCCGTTGCACCGGTATCTACCTGGGCGTGCTGGCCGGGTTGGGATTCTTCGCCGGGCGCGGGCGAGCGCGGGCCGGACGTCTGCCGCGCCTGCGCGTGATCGGCGTGCTGTTCGCGCTGGGGGCGCTTTACGCCATCGACGGGCTGAATAGCTACCTGAGCATCTTCGAAGCCTACACGCCGATCTACCAGCCGCACAACACGCTGCGCCTGGTGACCGGCACCGCGTTCGGTCTCATGCTGATCACGATTGTCTGGCCCGTGTTCAATAGCACCATCTGGCGAGCGCCGCAACCGGTCGCTCCGGTAACGTCGGTCAAAGAACTGGGCGGGCTGCTGCTGGCGGCGCTGGGCCTCAGCCTGCCGGTGCTGGTGGATAGCGCCCCGCTCCGCCTGATCCTCGGCCTGGCCAGTGTCAGCGGCGTGGTGCTGATGTTCGGGGTGATCGGAACCGTCCTGTTCCTGGTAGTGACCCGCCGCGAAAACGACCTGAGCCGCTGGCGCGACCTGCTCGTCCCCGCGCTGGCCGGGTTGGTGTTCGCCATCAGCGTGATCGGGGCGATTGACCTGGGGCGTTACCTGTTGACCGGAACGTGGGACGGCTTCATGCTGCCGGGGTCGGAGGTTATGGGCCTGGAGTAATGAGTAAAGAGTTATGGGTTGTGAGTGAGGAGTTTTCAGTATTCGGTTTTCAGTTTTCAGTGAGTAGTGCGTCTGGAGCCATAACCCGCGACTCACGCCTCATGACTCACAACTCCTAACTCATTACTCATTCCCCATCAAAACTATCGCGTCAAAGGGGGGCTTGCGCAGCGCGACCATGCGATGTATTTCGCGCAGCGCGTCGCGGGCACGCTGGCGCGTGACGGCATCGAGGGGGAGCGCCGCGAACTCGTCTTCGTCCAACACCGTGATCGTGCCGTCGGGGGCCACAAACACATCGAGCGCGAGATCATCGGCGCGTACCGTGTCCGGCGTGAGCGTCGCCGGGCGCGTGATGTTGCAATACCACGCCACCAGGCGATCATCGCCGGCGGCGTGCATCTCAAAGATGTTGTACCAGCGGTCGGCAAAGAACCACTCAACAAAGCGATCGCCTTCGCGGAATGTGTGGTAAGGCGTTTGCACATCGGGGCGGCTAAAACGCGCTTCGAGCTTGACCCACGTCGCATCTCGCGCCAGCACCCGCCCGCTATAGCGCCACACTTCGCGCCCCGTGTGATCGTTCTTGATCACCGTGATCGCCATCGCTACCTCAGCCGTTGCCAAGCGGAATGAGCGCGATATCAGCCGCCAGCGCTTGAAATTCGGCGCTGTCTGGGGTCGGGAACCCCGCCACATGGCGGTCGAAGTACATGCCGCCAGCGGGCCGGATGGCAAGATCGTCGCTGACCTGGAACACCTGCACCCGCACGCGGATCATGCCTTCCTCATGGGGGGTCAACCGGAACGTCACCGGCCCTGCCGGTGATCCGGCAGGCACTTCGAGCGGGCGCTCGGCAGGACTCACGTCGCAGCCGGGCGCGCTCAGACGCACGATGACCCGCGCGGTTCCATCTGGCGGCGTCTGATCGCCGCGAAGGGGATCAAACCCGACGCGCAGCACCGCCGGTGCACCAATCACCAACTCCACCGGCACGACGACCGATAACCGGCGCAGCGTGTTTGGGCCTGTAGCGGCCACCGGCGACGGATCGGTCGCGCCTGTTTCGGCTACGGGATGGGGTCCCGAATCAGCGACGGATTCACCGGGCGGATCGACCGGCGCGACGCCCAGTTCGCGGGCGAGCTGCTGGCCCAACGCCGTCAGCACGTAGTACCCTCGCGCGGGCATCTCGACACACGACCGCGTGACCAGCCGCCGGATCGCCTTGCCAAAAGAGCGTTCGGTGAGGCCAGCCCCCTCGATAATCTCACCGGCCAAGGCTCCGTTCTCCGGCTGCGCAGCCAGGTAGCGGATCACCTCATGGGCCTGTGGCGGTAGCTTCTGAAGATCGGGCGCTAGCGGCATCGTTTCCCTCGTGCTGGAGTCTATCCGTCGATGCTTTTTACTATACGCCACCCGCCGCGTTTGAGCTAACACCCCGGACAAAATTTCAGAAAAGATTCACAGTCCACCGAAGACCACGCGGAAACGCTCGCATACCAGGGGCATATCTTGCGCCGGTTCGCGCCCGATCGCCGCGCATTCACGCGAAAAGAAGCGCCAGTGTACCTCGCGCCAGTAGGCCAGTGAGCGGTCGCCCTCGCCCTCGTCATAGGCGAACCGCGCATCCACCTGGTTATACGGTCGGAGGGCAACCTCGGTCGTCTCAATGATGCACAGCGGATCGCCGTCCCAGTCGATGATAATGCTCACATCACCAACCTGGGGAATCGCCTCGCCTTCCGCTTCATAGACCCAGGACAGGCTGCATGTCGCCGTTTTGATCCCCCGCCGCACCAGGTCGCCCAGTTCGTTGGCATCCACTTCGCTGTCACAAAAGTGCCACGCTTCTGGCGGATCGATCGGGGGACGGCGATCCGGCGGGCACGCATCGCGGTAGGCGTTCCAAAACGTTTGAATGGCTTCGGCGTTGGGCATGGCTCACTTGCTTTCTGCGTGGTTGCCGTTTCCGGCTTCGAGGGCGGCGATCAGTTCTGCTTCCAGGCGGCGCAGATCGGACGAGAGCACCGACACGGCTTCGCGCGGGCGCGGCAAATCGACGCGCAGTTCCTTTACGATGCGTCCCGGCCTGGCGCTGAACACCAACACCCGGTCGGCCAGGAAAACGGCTTCTTCGACATCATGCGTGATGAACAGAATCGTCTTGCGAAAGCGCCGCCACACGCCCAGCAACCAACGCTGCAACTCGCGTCGGGTGAGCGCGTCCAACGGGCCAAACGGTTCGTCGAGCAGCAACACATCGCGGTCGGTCAGGAAGGTGCGCAACAGCGCGGCCCGCTGGCGCATCCCCCCGGACAGCGTATCAGGAAACGCATGCTCGAACCCCGCCAGCCCGAACAGGGGCATCAGGTCGCGGGCGCGGCGACGCGCCTCGCGCTTGGAGCGCCCATCCAGTTCCGGGCCGAGGATCACGTTGTTGAGCACGGTGCGCCAGGGGAGCAGCAAGTCGCGTTGGGGCATGTAGCCCACGCGCCCGGCCCGCTTCGCCACCGTATCGCACGCGATCACGATCGCGCCGCTATCGGGCTGCACCAGTCCCGTGATCAGGTTGAACAGCGTGCTTTTGCCGCTGCCGCTTGGCCCGATGATGGTAATGAACTCACCGGGCCAGGCGGTCAGGCTCACGTTTTCCAATGCGTGGACTTCGCGCCCGCCGTCGCGGAACGTCTTGCTCACGCCGTGTACTTCGAGGCAAGGTTGGCCGGTCGTCATGTTCGCTCGCTTCCGCTGAGCCTTGCCCCTGGCTACATCCAACGTTCCAGGGGCAAGACCGCTACTAGTCCTCGACCTCTACTTCGCCGGGCAGAAACGCGTTGGTGAATGCGGCTTCGGCGTCGATGCCCTCGGCCAGGATGCCGTTTTCAACCAGGAAATCGCTGAAGCCCTGCCACACCTCAAGCGCCTGCTGGCCCCAACGCGGCGCGTCAGCCTGGTACTGCGCCGCGAGCCATTCGGCGCTGGCGCGAATCAGGTCGGGGTCAACTTCGGGCGCGGCGGCGATCAGGATGTCTGCGGCATCCGCCGGATGCTCAATCGCGTAAGCGAACCCGCGCGCGGTTGCCTGAACGAAGGCGGCGACCACGTCCGGCTGCTCATCGATCATTTGCTGGCTGGTGATCAGAATCGGCGTGTAGTAGTCGGGAATGCAATCGAGATGATCCATCAGCATGATCGTGTCCAGGTCGAGGCCGCGTAGTTCACCCTCGATGCCCGTCCAGCCGAAATACATCCACACAAAATCGATCCGGTCACGCGCCATCAATTCGAACCCATCCACGTAGCCCACGTCGATGTATTCGAACGAGTCCGGCTCGCCCCCATCGCACACCAGCAGGGTGTTGATGATCGCCGTTTCCAGGTCGGGCATGCCGAACCCGCCATACCTCAGCCCGGCCAGGTCTGCGGGGCGGCTGATGGGGTCTTCGTCATGCAGCGTCACAAAGCCGGACGTGTTGTGCTGGATGATAGCCGCAATCGATACGATCGGCATGCCGTCGGCCAGCGCGTAGGTCACAAATTCCTGGTAGCCCACGCCGAACTGGGCCGCGCCGCTGGTGACCACCGCTTCGACCAGCAGATCGGTCGGTTCCTGGATGGTCACGTCCAGGTTGGCTTTATCGTAGTAGCCGAGCGCCTGGGCGACATAGAAGCCGGTATGGTTCGTGTTCGGCGTCCAGTCCAGCATCAGCGTCACGGCGGTGCGCTCGTCCGCCCTGGCGAACTCGGTCGCGCCGCCCAGCGGATCGCGTGTCTCACCGCCATCCTGCGCCAGTGCGGGCGATAGCAGCGCCGCCAGCACCAGCAGCACACTCACGCCAACGAAAAGTTTTTTGGAAAGCATCGTGTTACCCTCCATTACTCGCTCTACACCGGCGACGCCAGGGAGCTGGCATCGCCCATTTCCCTGCGGATCACGAATAAATCCCCGGCCCGCGCCAGGATGAACGGCGGGATGTGTAATACCAGCGCAGGGCCAATCGCTCAATCAGGTTCACCAGCATGACCAGCAGCAAGCTCAACAATGCCGTCAAGATAATCGCCAGGTACGCCTGGTCGAGCCGGAAACTGCTGTACGACCGCTTCAGAAACACGCCCAAGCCGCGCTGGGCGGTGATATACTCGCCGAAAATTGCGCCGACGACGCTATACGTGGCGGCGATGCGCAACCCGCTAAAGAACGACGGCAATGCCGCCGGCAACCGCGCCTTCGTCCATACCTGGAGAGCGCTGGCCCCCATCGCCCGCAGCAACGACTGCAACTCCGGATCGGCGGACTGCAAACCCGCAAACGTGTTCAGCGCAATGGGGAAGAAGCAAAACAACACGACAACCGTAATCTTAGGCCCGCTGCCAAAACCGAAGAGCAGGATCAACAGAATGGCAATGGCGAAAATCGGGATCGTCTGCGAAATGACCAGCGGCGGGTATAGCACCCAGCGCAACACCCGCGAAAAATCCATCGCGGCGGCGATCCCCACGCCCAACACAATCGCCATCGACAGCCCGGCCAGCGTCTCCCACAACGTCTCAGGGATGTGCTCGCGTAGCAGGCGGTCCTGGTGCTGGTTCCATGCCGATCGTATCTCGCTCAGCGACGGGAAAATGGTGTCAAGCGACAAATCCTCCTGCGCCCGCGCTTCGATGGCAAGCTGCGACACGCCCGACGCAAAGAACGCCAGCATGATCGCGCTGACGACCACGAGGATCACCAGGCGGCCACCATCGGCAACCAGCCGCGCCCCGGCCCACCTCGCATAGCCGGTTCGCCGGTCGAGATGCTCAGCCGTTGGCGTTGGTTCGACGGTTACACTGCCGCTATCCATACGCAATTCGTTCCTTTTTACCTGTGACCTGCCGCCGGTCACGCCCGCCCGGCGGTGTGCACGACGACGAGCGTCCCCTCAGCTATCCGGATGCGCGCCTCCGCAGCCGCGATCACGTTGCTCACGCCGCGTGCCGGGCCAAACCGCAGCGTTTCCCCGCGCAGGGGGTAGGCCAGGCCGCGCGTGCGCACGCCAACCGCGTCCCCGGCCAGCGGAATCAGCGAAATGGTATCGCCCGGTGCGCCATCAAGCGCATGGTCGCCCGGCCCGACCAGCCAGAGCGTCTGCCGCCCGGCCACCAGCCTGACATCGCGCCCAGCCAGCACGTCGAGCGTCAGCAGCATGATGTTGGCAAGCGTCTGGTCGATGCGGTCGCCAACAGCACCCAGGACGCGTATCCAGGTTGCGCCCAGTTCAGCCGCCGCCATCAGCGCCAATTCGAGATCGGTCTCGTCCTTCGCCGCCGGAAAGCGCCGGAATGACGATCCCCGCGCCTGAAAAGCCGCGATCTCGCTTTCGGACAGCGAATCCATGTCCCCGACGACGATCGACGGCACCCGATCACAGGCGAGGGCCAGTCGCGCGCCGCCGTCCGCCGCGATCACCCGCGCCGCGTCACCGGCTTCCGCAAGTGCACGCTGCACCGCCGGGCCACCGTTCAAGTCTCCGTTGGCAAATACGAGCGCTCGCATTGTCGATTCGTGCCTGCCACGCACAAAAAACACTCCCTCCGGTCGGGAGGGAGTGCAGCAGGTTCCATGACTCGTTGCGCTGCTCCCTCCGCCGGCATTACCCGGATCAGGTTCCTAGGGTCGGCGTCGCATCACAGACGCACCTCTCAGCCTGGCTGTCCCAAGCTCCCCTGGCGATGTATCACATTGGTAATCTGCCCTAACTATAACAGGAACAACCGCGCTTGCCAATGGTTAGCGCACGCGGCGCACCCACAAGTCCTTGAGTTCGATGCTTGTCACGTCGGACGCTTCAAGAAACGCCAACAACAGGCGCGAGAAAGCCGCGCTATCTTCCAACATCGGGAAGTGCCGGGCGTTGGCAAGGGCCATCACCCCGAAGGTCGAACGGCCATCAGTCAGCGTCTTGAGGATATGCTGGCCGGGAGCGGGTGTGAAGGTGTCTTTGTCGCTATACACCATCACGGCAGGTACGGCCAGCGCGCGCAGGTCGGCGAGTGTATCGACCGCCGCAAAGGCATTAAGCGCCATCGAAAAGGCCAGCGGATCGGTCTTTTCGACTTCGATCGTGAGCTTGTCGCGATCGGCGCCGGCCTCGACATGCCGCTTGAGCAATTCGAGCCGGTCGGTCAGTTCCAGGTACTCTCTGAGCGGGTTGCGCCGTTCGCTCTCCGGCGCGGCAGCCGGTTGGGTCTTCGGTAGCACGCCGGGCGGTGGTTCGGGCGGGGAAGATGCTTCCGCCGACTTCGTGCCAATCTCGCGGGTGGGCAATCCGGTCGGGGGAACTGCCGCTTCTTGCGGCGTTTTAGCCGCGCTCTCAGGCGATCCGGCTTCCCCGGGAGCCGTCTCCGTCGTTTCGCGCGGAATGGCGGCGATGCCCGCTTCCATGCGGGACTCACCCAGGGCGCGCGCTTTCTTCTCTAGCTCCGCCCGCACGCGCGCCTTCATCTCGTCGGTGCGCAGCGGTAACGTTTCAGCTTCGGGATGCACCGGCGGATGCGGGGCCGGTTGTGCAGGCGGCTGGCCGCCATTGTCCTGCGCCGGTAAGGGAGAAACCCCGGCGTCCGGCGAGCCACCTGGGGGAGCCATCTGGAACAGCGGCGGGCAAACCGTCATCAGGCGCGGCACACGGTCGGGGTGCTTG
>CAZSXY010000131.1:0-9832 GCA_964611395.1 uncultured Anaerolineaceae bacterium
TTGGAAGATTTACCTGCAAGGCAATCCCAGTTCAGTGATGTGGCAAATGGTCTGGGGATATACCTTCTTCGGGATCATTATCGCCGTTTCATTGATCTTGGTCTTGCGTGATCCCGCCAGCCGCTGGCTGAAACCCCTGATGATCCTCGGCTTGTTTGTGTCATTTTTCGTGTCTGGGGCCGTCGGCGCTCTGTTGGGTGTCCAGGCGGCGCGCCCGTTCTGGCACGTTGGCCTGTTCCCGGTGCAGTTCCCGGTATTCTCTCTGGCTTCGGGCACAGCCATGCTGCTTGCCGTACTGGCCTTCTTCGGCCCCGTGGACGATCCGCGCCGGACTTCATCAACAGCGAGTTTGTGATCTTCTTCGGCACAGGCGCTTTTGAGGCCAACTTCGGCCCAACAGCACTCGCCGAATTGGTCACCGATGCGCTGGCAGAAGGGCACCTGGATATTGCGGTGATGGACTCCTTCCTCATTGCCATAGCCTTAAAACTCGGCCTGGCGGGTTACGGTAAGGATGGCTTGGGCGAAGGCTTCGACTACACGCGACCAGAACACTACTACCTGGCCATGGCAGCTAACCTTGCGTTTGGAGACAAGGATGATGGGTCTCAGACGCTACCTGCGGCTGACGAAGAAGAATTACGTATCTTCCGTGAGGCCCGTGCGCACCTGCCCGCTTCAGTTTATGATGAGGCCGTTTGGGCCGCCAGTGTGCCAGGCGATCTGTGGCCCAGCGTGGTTTATATGCTTAACCGTGGTGGACGCTATGCCCCGGCCAGTAAAGCCTATAGCGGTGACAAACTGGGTCACCCCTGGAAAGGGACGTGGCATCTCTATATCGAAAAAGTCGCCAAGGGCATTGATAGCATGACCGGTGCGCATTTTGATGGTCTGCCACGCTACGAGCCGATCAAGGACGCGTTGGGCAATGAGATCGACGACGGGGACTATCCTCTCACGCTGTTAACTTACAAAGAGATCGTAGGTGGACAAAGCCGCACCATGCGCATCATGGACTTTGGCAAAGTAGCGGCTACGTTTGTCGATACTCACACCGGCAATGCGGTGCGTATTCATCCCCACCCTGATTGCAGGGACATCGCCAAACGCTATGTGCCGGCGGGCGTTGCACGGTGGCAGGCTATGTTGACGGCCTACCAAACCATGCCTGACGAAGAACTCCTGATTGCGCAACCTGTCGCGCTAACCGTATCGCTTGCGGCGATCATCAGTCGCCCGAAGGTGCGTACCAACTGCGATCATTGCGGCGAAGAAATCATCAACGAGCGCGAAGAATGGGTGTCGGGGGAATGTTTGTGTCGCGCTTGCGCCGGAGAGGCGTATTACGCGATTGCGGTTCCGGCCTTTGTTAGCGTAGCCCAATAGCCAGCCCGAAGAAATCGAAAACTGAGAGACGATTGCAGCGATTGCGTTTGCGATCATGTTGTGCTCAGCAGCGAACAAAATCATCTGCGCACGCTGCTGTGTGCGAACAACCTTTGTCGACCGGTATAGCTCACTAGATCCTGCTGTAACTGCTCCAGGCTCTGCGGTGGGAGTCGGATCGGTTTCATCGCATCCTCCTCCCACCACTAACACTCAACGTTAGTCCGAGGCTGGCACAGACTCCCATTCGGTGCCCACGTCAGCCAGAATGCCGTCAATTTCAGCCATGATTTGCTCAAAGGTGAAGTGCGCTCCGGTGATAATCTGGCTTGGGCAGGCCGCCACACACGTCCCGCACCCCTGGCACAGCGCCGGGTTAACTCGCGAGACCTCTTCTTCTTCCAGATAGTCAATCGCATTGTATGGGCAAAGGTTGTTGCATATCCGGCACCCGGAGCATCGCGTCTCATCGATCGTCGCGCGCACAGGTTCCAATGCAACCTGCTGTTGAGAAATAGTGCCCAAGATGCGCGCCGCGGCAGCAGCACCCTGCGCGACACTGGCGGGAATATCCTTGGGCCCCTGCGCCGCCCCAGCGACGTAGATACCGTCGGTCATCGTGGCTACCGGGTCGAGCTTGGGGTGGCGCTCGGTGAACCAACCCTCTGCGCCACAGCTAATCCCGAACATGTGCCCAACCTCTACCGCATCACGGCGTGGCTCCATCGCGACGGCCAGGACAACCATATCCACTGGCAAGCGCCGCTGCACGCCAAGCAGGGTATCTTCGTACTGGACGATGAGCTTGCCTTCTTCACCGGGGAAGCGAGGCGCGTCGGTCACTTCACCCACATTCCCGCGAATAATGTGGCCCCCCTCGTCCATGATGCGCTTGTAGAACTCTTCATAGGCCTTATGGGGAGTTCGCACGTCGATGTAGAAGTTGTAGACCTCGGCATGCGTTCTCTCCATCACCAGGTGGGCAAATTTGAGGGAATACATGCAACAGACTGCCGAGCAATACTCATTGTAATTCTTGTCACGCGAACCGACACAGTGGATTATGGCGACACGCTCAGGGTCGGTCTGCCAGTCGTCGCGTAGCACGATCTTGCCACCCGTAGGGCCGGACGCGTTGAGCATACGCTCGAACTCAAGTGAGGTGAGCACATTGGCAAACCGCCCGTAGCCGTACTTCGGAGCGCGCTGGGGATCGAATAAATCGTAGCCGGTCGCCAGAATCACATTGCCAACTTTGATCTTGTGAATGGTGTCCGTTTGATCGAAGTCAATCGCGCCGGGGACTGGACAGTATATCTGACACGCCTTGCACTTGCCGCGCTGGAAATAGATGCAGTTTTCCACGTCGATGACCGGGAACTTGGGAACGGCCTGAGGGAAGGGGCGGTAGATGACCTTGCGGGTGCCTAGCCCGGCCTGGTAAACAGTGTCCGCGACTTCCCAGGGACATTTCTCCCAGCATACACCGCAGCCTGTGCACAAATCAGTGTTGACATAGCGTGCCTTCTCCCGGATCGTCACCTCGAAATTGCCGACAGACCCTTCAACCGCCTCCACTTCGGAGTAGGTGAACAGCGTAATGTTAGGATGTGCTCCCGCGTCGAACATCTTGGGCGTCAGGATACACGCGGCGCAATCCGGGGTGGGAAAGGTTTTGTCGAACTGGGCCATATGCCCGCCGATGCTCGGTTCGCGCTCGACCAGGTAAACATGATAACCTGCATCGGCTATTTCTAGCGCAGCCTGAATCCCGGCGATGCCGCCGCCGATCACCAGCGTCTCAGGCCATATGTCGACGTGAAGGGGTTCGAGCGGCTGGTGATGAAGCACGCGATACACAGCGGCGCTGATCAGGGCTTTGGCTTTCTCAGTCGCGCCTTGCCGGTCGGTGGGATGAACCCAAGAGGCATGCTCGCGGATGTTCGCCATTTGGAACAGGTACGGGTTCAGCCCCGCACGTTCGCACGCATTACGGAACGTTTTCTCATGCATGTGGGGCGAGCAGGAAGCGACCACTATCCGCGTCAGGTGGTGGTTCTTGATATCCTCTTCGAGCAACTCCTGCCCGGTGCTGGAACACATAAAGCGTTCGTCACGCGAGACCACCACGTTCGGCAGAGACATGGCCCATTCGGCCACGTGTTTCACATCGACAACGCCCGCAATGTTGTGCCCGCAATGACAGATGTAGACGCCAATTCTTGCTTCTTCGTTCATCGGATTCCCTCCTGTTTCGTGTTGGGATTCCCTGTTGACGCAGATTTATAGCGCTTCATGAACCAACTCAATCAAGTCTCTGACGACGAGGCGATCCGCGTAACCGGTGGTCTTGATCGCATCCTGAAACATAACCAAATCTTTGGGACAGGCAACCACCAGGGTGTCCACACCGTCAAGTTGCGCCGCCTCGCGAATGCGTATTTCGCTGGGACGTTCCTTAACCTCACCCTCTTCCATCCAGATACGCCCGCCCCCCGCACCACAGCAGAAGGCACGGTCGCGGTGGCGCGGCATTTCAACCAGCTCGCAGCCGGTCGCCTCGATTACCCGGCGCGGTGCGTCATACACGCCGTTGTAACGGCCCAAGTAGCATGGGTCCTGATAGGTGACCTTGTAGCCGAGTCGTTTGCTGAACCTCAGCTCACCAGCCGCGATCAACTGATTTAACAGTTCGGTGTAGTGCAGTACCTGGCGGCGACCGTTGCCATTGACCGGGTACTCGTGTTTGAGCGTGTTGTACGAGTGCGGGTCGGTGGCGACCATTGCCTCAAACGAGCATTTTTCAATTGCTGCCACATTCATCTCGACAAGCATCTCGAACAAGCCCTCTTCGCCTACACGGCGCACGTCGTTGCCCGCATTGCGCTCGCTCTCGTACATAATCCCAAAATCCACACCGGCTTTTTGAAACACCTCCGCCGTCTGAGCGGTGATGGTAGTCAAAGCGGGATGATAGGACGCGTAATCGCCAACGAACCACAGGTACTCGACGGCCTCTTTGCGCGCGTCTTTGATCTTGGGGTTAAGCGGACGGGTCCATCTGGCGCGCGCACGCTCGGACTGGCCGAACGAGTTGCCATAGCGGCCCAGATTGGCAAGCGCGTCCTGGAGACTCTCGTCCATTCGCCCTTCTATGACTAAATGGCGGCGCATGTCCACAATTGGCGTGACATGCTCGATGAATAGCGGACACTCCTGGTCGCAGGCGTAACAGGAGGTGCAAGCCCACAATGCTTCCTCGGTGACTACGTCGCCCACCAACGACTTCACCAGGACCTGAACAGACGAATCTTCTAACGGAGTTTTCAATGCTGCGCCGCGTTCTATCAGATGATCGCGCAGACTCATGATCAGCAGCTTGGGCGACAGCGGTTGCTCGTCGCCACAGCTCGGACACATCTCTTGACAGCGCCCACATTCCGTACAGGTGTAAAAATCGAGCAGTTGCCGCCACCGAAATCGTTCCACTTTGCTCACACCCACATCGCCGTTAAACTCCGGCGCGGGAGGCAACCGGCCTGGAGGCTCCAGGTTGCGTAGAAAGACAGCGGGAATTGAGGTCACCACATGAAAGTGTTTGCCACCAGGCAGTTCAGTTAGAAAGACCAGAACCACGCCCAGGTGAATCCAGTAGGCTACTTCCTCGACGGCTTCCTGACTCTCTTCGTCCAGCCCGTCGAATGCCTTGCCGGTAATCGTCGAAACCGGTCGCCAGTTATCAACCGGATCATCCCCCAAGTTGATGCGAGCGCCATTCATCACGATCAGGGAAAGCATAATCGTAAAGATGAACCCGAGTACCATTACACCCTGCTTCGTGTGACTGCCCCGGTAACGTCTCGGGTTAACCACCAACCGCATGTAAAGCGCGAACACAACCGCTATCGCCACAAACACAGCAAACAGATCCTGGATCAACGCCAGTGGGCCAAAATCACCGAGTACGGGCAGCACAAGGTCGGGATCGGTAAAGGCAACCAACCCTTCGATGATCGCCTGGAAAATGGACAACGAAAGGATTATGAATCCCCAGAAGATGAAAAAGTGGGCGGTCCCTGGCGCCAGCAGGCGGAACAGCTTTCGCTGGCCGCCGACAAACACGATCACGCCCTTGATTCGCTCACCCCAATTTCCAAATGGGCCGCTGGGCTGGGCGCGGCGCAGGTTTTCCCACAGCAGCCGGTAGCTACGCTGGCTGAAGATGCCCCCAGCAACCAACAGGGCGAGCGCTACGGTGATTGACTTATATTCCTCGTAGGCCATCGCCTTACCCGCCTTTGGCTTGTCGCACCCGTTCGGTTAGCACAGGGAGCAGATCGAGCAAGTCGATCTCAGCGCCGTATTGCGCAACATCGAAAATCGGGGCTGTGGGGTCTGTGTTAATGGCGATAATCGTCTCGCTATCGGTCATGCCCTCGACGTGCTCCGGCGCGCCGCTGATGCCCAGGGCCAGGTAGACGGTGGCCTCGACGGCTTTACCCGATTTTCCGACCATACGCGTGGTTGGCAGCCAGCCTTGATCGACGACGGGGCGGGACGCGCACACTACACCGCCCAATGCTTCGGCCAACGCTTCGGCCAACTCGATGTTGTCTTCGCGCTGAACGCCGCGCCCGATGGAGATCAGAATCGGCTCTTTGGAGATATCCACGTCACCCACTTCCGGCTCGATGTACTGCCTCAGCGTGACACGTAAGCGCTCAATCATTGGAGGTGCTGCCGAGATAATCTCGGGGGCCTGCTCGCTGCGTCCCTGCTCTGGCTTGAAACCCCCAGGGACCATCGTCACTAACGCCGTCGGGCCGGGCAAGTCGCCCTCAACCATGATCTTTCCGCCACATATCTGGCTGACAAACGCGAGGTTGCCATCCTCGGCGCGTACGCTCCGGCACCGGCTCACCAGGGGTAGTCCCAGCCGGACGGAGAGTCCCCCGGCCACATCTGCGCCGATGGACGTATCGCCAAAGAGCACTGCGCGCGGGGCATCATCGCGGATCAGGGTGGCCAGGGTTTGCCGGTAGGCATCCGGCGTGAAGTCGGCCAGCATCGGGTGATCCATATACAGTACCTGGTCAGCAGCAAAGTCAGCCGCCAGCCCCTTGGCGTTGTGCCCTAGAAACACAGCCACGACTTTACCACTCGTACCCTGGGCTAACACACGTGCCGCTGCCAGCATCACGTAAGAAATGTCCATCACCTGCCCTTGCAGGTGCTCAATGACAACATAGATGTCCTGGCTCATACGCATTCCCTCCGTCACAGCACGCCCAGTTCGTTGAGAATGTCGACAAGTCTGGTCGCAACTGCTTCCTCGTCGCCTTCGATCATCGTCGCCCGCTCGCCGGTTTCGGGCTGGAACATGCGGCTGACGGTTGGCCCCCCGCCGAATTCCAGATCGGCTGCCGTTACCAGGGACGATATTCCCCGCTCCTCAATGGCGGTTGTCTTCATAGCCTGGCGGATTCTGCTGATGGCCATGTAGCGCGGTGGTTCGTCCGCCACTTGAATACCCAGCAGGGCTGGCAGCTTGACATCCATCTCGGCGATCAAACCGCCGGGGTATTCCTTGCGCACGTCGCACTGGCCGTTGGTCACCGTCACCCCGGCGATGTAACCCACGTAAGGCATTCTCAGAAGTTCGGCGAGCAGCGGCCCCACCGAGCCGTCCAGGTCATCGTGAGCCTGCACGCCGGTTAGCACCAGATCGGGCTTAAGCCCTTGGATAGCGGCTGCGAACACACGTGCCAGCGAGTGATTGTTCAGCCCGCCCTCAAAATCGCGGGTGAGCTTGAGCAACCGGTCCGCCCCTTTGGCAGCAGCCGTATAGAGAACATCATCCGCACAGTCACCGTCCACGATCACGACCGTCACCTGGCCCCCACTGCGTTCCTTGAGCAAAATAGCTTGTTCGATGGCGTGTTCATCCAATTCGCTGAGAATCAGGCGCACAAAGTCTGCATCCAGCGCGGTGCCGCTCTCAGCAACTTGAAGTTCTTCCACCAGGTCGGGTACGAGTTTGACCGGAACTACAATATTCATTGTCGCCTCCTTCAAAGACCCATCGCCTCGGCCAGGAGTTCGGCGATATCCTTCACGATCAAGCCGCTGGCCTCCTCGACTGTCTTGACGGCGTCTTCAAAGCGCGGAGCTTCATAGGGGCAGGCTACAACCAGAATCTGCACACCGGCATCTGGGGCAGTCTTTGGACGGCCATCGCGCTTTGGTTTGGATGGGACTGAGGTGAGGACGTTCACGACAGGGTGAGCAGCAATGGCCTCGCGCACCCGCCACTCAGACAACCGGACACTGGCCTTCTCCCACTGGAAGCCATCCAGCCACATCCCGCCGCCTCCACCGCCGCAGCATAAACTGGTCTCGCGGCTGTGCGCCATCTCTACCAACTTCATCCCAGGGATGGCGTTGAGCAATTGGCGAGGTGCATCGTATACCCCGTTGACACGACCCAGGTAACACGGGTCGTGGTAAGTGACTGTGGCTGCAATTTCATGCTTCAGCAAAGGTGTGAGCTGGTCGAGCCGTTCCGCCAGAAACTCGGTATAGTGCCGAACGGGGTAGCAGATGCCCAGCGCCGGATATTCGTTCTTGATCGCGTTATAGGCGTGGGGGTCGGTGGTGATGATCTCGCTGAACTGGTACTTGTTGAATGCCTTGCCATTCTTCTCGGCCAACATCTCGAACAGCCCGCGCTCACCTGCCAATCGTTGCGAGTCGCCATCGCTGCATTCCTCTGGTCCCAGAATACCGAAGTCGACTCCCAGGGCATTGAGCACCTTAGCCAACGCTCTGGTGGCTTGCTGGACGCGGGGGTGATAGGAGGCATAATCGCCGACAAACCACAGGACTTCCACTGGCCGCCTGGCCTTTTGCATCACTGTGACCGCGGGCTCGATGTCCTGGGCCCAGTCGGTCCGCTTGCGTGGCGACTCGCCCAGGGGGTTGCCGTACCGCTGAGAGTTTTCCAGGGCATCCTGTAGTTCAGAGGGTATCTTGCCCGCCAGAAGCAGTTCTTCCTTGGCGCGTGTCATCAGGGCAGCAGTCAAGGGAATTTTTGCTGGGCATACTTCGGCGCAGGCATAGCAGGACACACACATCCAGATCGTGTCGGTGTCCAGCACGGTGTCAAACATATCGGCACGTAAGGCCGCGATCATCTTACGTGGGGGAAAGGCCATCAGGTAGCCGAACGGGCAAACGCCAGTGCACGCGCCACATTGCAGACAGGTTCGGATCAACTTGCCGTCTGGCTCCTCAAGCAAGCTTTCGTAGAACTTCTCACTGAACGAAGGGCGTTGAGTGAGTTCTTTGGTGGCCATTCTAATGCCTCCTAAGGAGTATTCCACTTCTGCAATATGCTCACGTAGTTCCGGCGGCGCCAGCACCTCGCAGGTTGGTCCCCAGCTACGAATCCAAGGCACAAGCATAAGCACGTCCGCCATCCGGGCTGACCATTCGATACCGCCATCGGGTAGTTCAGACACTCTCTGCGAAGGTAGCCATAGCGTTTCACGCACCTGGCGTGCCACTGTCGGGTCGCGAAAACGCAGCCGCACCTCCGTCAACTCTTCGCCGTACCAGATGCTCCATACCCGACGCAGTAACGAGTCAACGTCGGTAGTCTCTGAGCGCACGAATCGCTGATTGGTCGGAACGGCTTCCGTGATGCGCTCTATCTTAAATGTCCGCAGCCCTTTGTCTGTTAAGCTGTACCCGATCAGACACACGCCCTCACCAACCACAGCAGGTTCGAAAAGATGGGGCTGAACCTCATGAGTCTCAGACTTTAGGCTGGGAAGCTCTTGGTACGTAATGCGGACTGTAATCCGCTCAATCCAGGCCTGAACCAGCGTTTTCCATATCTGAGCTTCTTCAGGATCGGGGGGACGTTCGTGTTCCATGGCCTGGATCGATGCAGCCAATTCCTGAGCAGAGGGGTGACTGAGCGCGCGTACCAATTTCTCCAGGGCCAACGTCATCATTGGGGGTAAATGGGGTAGGCGTCTCACCATACGCCGGATAGCGAGGTACAGCATCAACGACTCGCCGCAGCTCAACTTCACGTTGGACCAGTAGTTCCTGCGGTCAATTAAGTAGCGGTTGCCGATTTGCTGCACCGGCGCTGTACAGCTTATCTCATTCAGGTCACGCCAAACAGTGGTGCGGTGAACATTCAGTTTGTCAGCGAGTTCCTGAATGGTATAGCCGCCTGGCGCAATCAAGAGCAATTCCTCGATGCGCTGTAGACGAGAAGCACGGCTCATTCCCCGACCCATTGCCAACTCTCCTTCAGGTGGGCGAGCCTACCCTCACCTTGCTTTCATAATACCACTAAGTTGTTGCAAGTATTGCAACAGGTGTTGAATGATTTGGTTTGAGTCACACGCGGATGTCAGAAATTGCCGCTAGT
>CAZSXY010000132.1:0-9714 GCA_964611395.1 uncultured Anaerolineaceae bacterium
AAATAAAAATGGCTACGAGTATGCCTCGTAGCCAGAACGGGAGCGACGGGGCTCGCTCGATTGCGTGTATACGCCCGCTGATCTTCATCGCTAAGCATGTTGCCGACAAACTTCTGGAAAACCTGTCGAAGGCAGCATAGCAGATCGAACTAGAGTTGTCCATGAAGCCCAATTGTGGACTACAGCAATTGGGCTTCGTTTTCATTGCTTATCAGTGGCATCCGTGACTGTGATCGCAAGACTGTGCAGTACTCGTTTACGACTTACTACTCACGAGCCAAGCAGCCCGGCATCGATCAAGTACTGGAACGCGACATCTGCCGGTTCCTGGTCGTTGCCATCGACCTCCCAGTTCAACTGGGACATCGTCGGGCCGTCCAGCTTCTGCATTAGCATGTTCAGGATCACGGAGACGCGCGGGTCGCTCTCGACAATGCTGGCGTCAATCACAGGCGCGACGTTGTAGGGCGGCCAGAACCCGGCGTCATCCACCAGGACTCGTAGGTTCATGGCGCTGATCTGCCCGTCCGTGCCGAAACACGTCGTCACGTCCAGATCGCCCTCTTGCAAGCCGCTGTACTTCAGACCGGGGTCAAAGCTCAGCACGTCGGCGAACGCGAACTCCCCGTAGGTTTCCTCCAGGCCGGGCAGTCCGTCCGGACGGTCGATGAACTCTGCCGTCGCGCCGAACACCAGTCCCTCGGACTTGGCCTGCAGATCGCTGACGGTCACCACGCCCAATTCCTCCGCGCGCGCTTCCGTTATGGCCAGGCAGTACGTGTTGTTGAACGCGCTCGGCTCCAGCCACATGAGGTTCCACTGCTCCATGTAGGCATCGGATACACTCTTGTAGATTTCACCCGAAGTCATGTCGCTGCTGTATTCCATGCCCAGGTGGGTCAGGTAGCCCGTGCCCGTGTACTCGGCATATACATCAATTTCACCGGCGACCAGCGCTTCGTGCGCCGCTGCCGTGCTGCCCAACGGCGTGTACGTGGCATCGTAGCCGTACTCTTGCAGCAGCAGCGCCATCATGTTCCCCAACAGCAACTGCTCGGTGAACTGCTTGGATGACACGCTGATGCTCACGTCGCCCGGATCGGGCAATTCGGTGGGGATAGTGTCGACAATCGCGCTGTAGAAGAACTCAAACGCGACATCCGCCGGTTCCTGCTCGTTGCCGTCGACCTCCCAGTTCAACTGGGACATCGTCGGGCCGTCAAGGGCGGCCATCACCGCGTTGAGAATCACGGCGATATAGGGGTCCTGAACAATCAGAGCGTTGTCGATCACGGGCGCGACGTTGTAGGGCGGCCAGAACCCGGCGTCATCTTCCAACACGCGCAGGTTCATCGCGCTGATCTGCCCGTCCGTGCCGAAGCACGTCGTCACGTCCAGATCGCCCTCTTGCAAGCCGCTGTACTTCAGACCGGGGTCAAAGCTCAGCACGTCGGCGAACGCGAACTCCCCGTAGGTTTCCTCCAGGCCGGGCAGTCCGTCCGGACGGTCGATGAACTCTGCCGTCGCGCCGAACACCAGTCCCTCGGACTTGGCCTGCAGATCGCTGACGGTCACCACGCCCAATTCCTCCGCGCGCGCTTCCGTTATGGCCAGGCAGTACGTGTTGTTGAACGCGCTCGGCTCCAGCCAGTTCAAGCCCCATCGCTGGGCATATTCCTGGCTGACGGTGTTGTAAATATCTTCACCCGTTTCTGACGGATCATAGGTCAGCCCCAGGTGGGTCAGGTAGCCCGTGCCAGTATATTCGGCATAGACGTCGATTTCACCGGCGACCAGCGCTTCGTGCGCCGCTGCCGTACTACCCAGCGGCGTAAACGTTGCGTCATAGCCGTACTCTTGCAACGCCACGGCCATCAGGTTACCGAGAATCAACTGTTCGGTGAACTGTTTTGACCCGATGTGGATGCTGATGTCCTGCGCTTGTGCAACGTCCGACTCTTGCACCGGCAGCGCAAAGGCAGCCAGCAGCATCAGGACAATAACCAGGGTCGACGTTCTACTAAGGTATTTCATCCCAAAAGCCTCCTTATTCTCGTCGTGTCCTTTTGTATTAGACCGGCCAGATAGGACACACTCTCACCGGTCATAACAACACGCGGAGTTACGATTCGCGTAACCCGCGTGGCGTCAACAGCTTTTCCAGCCAGCCAAAGCAATATTCCAAGAAAATGGCCAGCATCGTTGCGGAGATCGCGCCGGTCAACAAGATATCGTCCCGGCCCGAACTGTCGCCGCGATAGATCAAATCCCCTAAGCCGCCCCCGCCGATGAACCCGGCCAGCGCCGCACTAGCGACGATCAAGACCGCCGATGTGCGAATGCCCGCTATGATTACCTGGATGGCGACCGGAATCTCAATACGGAACAAGACCTGTATATCGTTCATGCCCATGCCGCGCGCCGCCTCCTTCACGTCGGGTGAAACTTCGATAATACCCACCGACGTATTGACCAGAATCGGCAGCGTGCCAATGAGGATCAGCGCCACCAGGCTGGGAGTGCGTCCCACGCCAAAGATCGGCAGCGCCAGCGCCAGCACCGCCAGGCTGGGTATCGTGCGCCCGATGTTGCCCAGGTTGATCAACACCGCGCGTAGTGCCTCAACTCGCGACGACACCACTCCACCCACAATGCCCAACAGCATCGAAAAGCCAAGGGCCGAGAATGTCAGGTCCAGATGTGTGGTCAGGGCGTCCGAAAACTGGTCGGGCTGAGCGGTGAGCCATTCATCGACCAAGTGCAGCGGGCTGAGCAGTGCGGCCCCGATCAAAAAAACGGTTCCAATTTGGGCAGTGTTCGCCAGTCCCGCGCGCAAATGCTGCCAGGGCCCTGGTTCGCCGGGCCGGGGATCGGTGGCCAGGAAAGCCAACAAGGTCGCGCTGGTGACCGGCCCCACGAAAAACAGAACCAACATCACCTGCTTGGGCAAATCGGAAAACGACAACCCGGCAGCGGAGATCATCAACACGCCAACCAAATTAGAAGCATGAAACTGGGTAAACAGGCTCTCCAGGCTGCCCTGCACTATACCGAGCGGTCCCTCGATAATCCAATCATATTCTTCCTTGCGATGCCGCCGGTCCAGCAGGTCGACAATCCAGTAGCGCGCCGCTGCCAGAGCTACCCCTAGCACCACGCCGATCAACACGCCCACTACTAGGCTGAGCGGCAGGTCGAGTAAAGCATCGACTACGAAATCGTACCCCTCGGTTACCAGTGCCACCGCGAAAAAATCACCCAGGACAAAGGCCCCCGCGATCACCATCGTATCCTGCCAGATCGCCTGGAGTCGCAATTGAGGCGGCAACTGGCGCTGTGGATCGTGGACGGCACGCGTGCGCAGGGTGCGTATCAACACCAGGCTCACACACGGCAAAAGAAGCGCGGTCAGCAGCAGGCAGTTCAGCACAAAACCCAGTTCCACAAACGGCAATACCAGCACGCCCAACACGAGCAGCGGCGTGACCGGCAGATGGCGCAGCCAGCTATGTTCCGTATCTTGCGGTAACGTGGCATTCGCCAACAAATACTGCGCCAAAACCCAACCCGCCGCCAGGCTCATCAGCATCCCGATAATCGTGATCGGGATCGTATACGTCAGGAGGTGGCGCAAAATGTCTAGATCAAGGTCCAGGATGGGGCCAATCATGCTGCCGCCTCCTCTTCCAACCGTTCACGAGTGCGCCGCCGGAACCACAGCGACTTCATGAATGCGCCCACTACAATGATCGCGACCCCGACAGCCGACAGGGTAAATCCGGTCTCCCGGTTCACTTCTTCGAGCACAGGACTGATCCGCACCCCGCTAATGTCTTTGATCCGGTCGCGCAGCCCAAAAAACAGGTCACCGGGGTGCGCGCCATAGTCGCCAACGGCGCGCTTGGTTTCAAAATAAAAATGCATCAGGGGGAAAAACGCCAGTAAACCACAGATGAGGAACAACTCCGCCGACGCGCGGCTGCCTGGCCCGCGCAGCGTGTTATAGACGGCCATCAACGCCGCAGCGATGGCAAACCAGGGTAGGATTTGCAGCGACCGCACGACTGGCGTGTCAACATCAATCATTGCCAGGTCGAGACCGGTCAACTCCAAATATCCTGCCTCGTCCAGCGCAGCTTGTACCTCCGGTGCGCCTGAAATCCGCTCGTCATACGAATAGGGATGTATCCACGCCATGCCGCTATAACCGATTAACAGCAGCACCGTGCCGAACATGACCAGTGTGTCGGGGTGCTCGCGTAAGTGATCCCAAAAATCGGCTATGCGCTCGCCGAGAGTCTTGAAGTCCCCGGTTACGCCCGGTGAAGACCCTTGCTCCACCTGCCGGAGCAGCACCTCTGCACCCAACGCCATCACCGAGGCCGCAATCGCCCCGGCGATGATCTTGTCATCGCGCTGACTGCTCAACCCCTCGAAGATCAGATCGCCGATACCGCCCGCGCCGATGAAGGCCGCAATCGTCGCCAAGCTGATGGTCGACACCGCCGCGATGCGAATGCCCGCAAAAATGATGGGCAGCGCCAACGGCAGCTCCACGCGGAACAGGATGCCGAGCGCCGTCATGCCCATGCCGCGCGCCGCCTCAATAATGTTCGGATCAACGCCATCCAGCCCGACCGCTGTGTTACGAATAATGATCAGCAGCGAGTAGAGGATCAGGGCAACCACCGCTGAACGAAATCCAATGCCCAGCAGCGGAATCATCAACACAAACATCGCCAGGCTGGGCACCGTGTAGATGATCCCAGCCAGAGTCAGAATGGGGTTATAAAGCGACCGGATGCGCGTGATCAAAACACCGAAGACCACGCCCACCACCGACGCACCTAGAATCGTCACAATCGTAATATAAACGTGCTCAATGGTGACATCCAACACCCGGTCGGGCCGATCAAAGAGATAGTTCAACTCCATTTCGCCGCTGGGCGAAACCCCTTCGAGCCACGACCCGGCCAGTATCGCGATCCCAACTAGCCCGGCCAGCACCACCAGCCGCAGCACGAACCGCTGGCGCAGGAATGTCATGATCTTGTCCTGAGACATCGTTATTCGCCTTCCTCCCCATTGCGCGCAATAGCCGTATGCGCGTCATCAATGGTGACGATGCCCAGGTATTGGTCGTTGTCATCCACGACCGGCAGATGACGGATCGCGTTGGTCAGCATTTCGGAAAA
Source organism: uncultured Anaerolineaceae bacterium (assembly GCA_964611395.1). GTDB lineage: Bacteria > Chloroflexota > Anaerolineae > Aggregatilineales > Aggregatilineaceae > CAZSXY01. Next base: position 5,196 of record CAZSXY010000132.1, read on the forward strand.
TGCATCTCGTAGCGTGGCCTGCTTTTCGGTGTACACCGACACAGGATTCATCACGTCCTCGACGATGTTCTGGTTGTGTTTGCGCGCCGCTTCGAGCGTGATCCATCCCCGTACGCGCCGCTCACGGCCAATTACCACCAGGTTGCGGATAGCCTGGCGTTCCATGCGCTCGACAGCCACCGCCGTCGTTTCGGATAGCTGGATGCTGGGATACTCCCGGTAGACCTCCGCCACTCGGATCAGGCTCAGCCGTTTGAGTCCCCGGTCGCTGCCCACGAAGTCGGCCACGAAGTCGTTGGCCGGATTCGCGAGGATGTCATCGGGTGTACCAACCTGCTGGATATGCCCGCCTTCCTGCAAGATCACGATCTGGTCGCCCATTTTGATCGCCTCGTCGATGTCGTGTGTGACGAACACGATCGTCTTGTGCAACTGTTGCTGCAAGCGCAGAAACTCGTTTTGCAGGCGACCACGCGTGATCGGGTCGACCGCGCCAAACGGCTCGTCCATCAACATCACGGGCGGGTCGGCGGCCAACGCCCGCGCCACGCCAATCCGCTGCCGCTGCCCGCCAGACAGCTCGCGCGGGTAGCGGTCGCGGTACAGGTTGGGGTCCATGCCCACCAACTCGATTAACTCGTCAACCCGCTGCGTGATCGTGGCTCGCTTCCACCCCAGCAGGCGAGGCACGACCGCGATATTCTGCTGGATGATCATATGCGGGAAGAGACCGATCTGCTGGATCACATACCCGATAGTTCGGCGCAACTGCACCGGATTCATCGCTGCAGTGTTCCGGCCATTGACGAAAATACTGCCCTCTGTCGGTTCGATCAGGCGGTTGATCATTTTCATAATCGTCGTTTTGCCACACCCCGATGGGCCGATCAACACGCACGTCTTACCTTCGGGGACGGTGAAGCTGACGTTGGCCACCGCCGGTTGCCGCTGGCCGGGGTAAATTTTTGTCACATTTTGCAGTTCAATCATAGATTTTTGTCCACAACCGCAAGACTACGCTGCCGGTGTAAGCCGACAGAACGTCGCCAGAGAACACACATTTCCGCCACCAGAAACACCATTCGGCTCGCCAGAGCGGAATCATAACTAGGGGTTGTCTATAATCCACCGATAGAACCCCAGCCGAATCAAAACGTAACGTTCAAACTGTCCGCTGATGAGCACCGAAGAACTGGGAATTGCTGTTTTTGCGTTATTGGCAGTTGGATTTTAGGTTTAGAAGTTACGAAGCTGGACCAGAATTTCCGCCTAGAAATCGAGTCTCAATCCGCCGTTTTCTCGTTCAACTGCGTAAGTTCTAAGGTTGTTGGCTACAAAGCCTGATTTTCAACGAGGGCTACTGCCCTGTGATGATGATGAGGATGTGCACTTCTTTTTACTACCCACGGATTTTCTCTTCGGTGCGTACCCATCAAATAATACCGTATGACCAACAAACTTTCAACTTGCGCATTCTCTCAGGGCAAATGCGACTCCGCGAATTGAGCGGGCGTCATCATGTCGAGCGCGAGATGAGGACGCCGGTGATGGTAGTAGTCCAGAAATTCGTCGGCATACTGCTGGGCCAGGTCAAGCTCATCAGCTCGGAATTTCTCATGACCGAATTCCTCGCGTCGTAGTGTGCCATTAAAAGCCTCAATAAAGGCTTGCTCATTCTTCTTATAGGCGCGCGCAATGCGATGGCGTTCAGCCAAGCGCGACATCCCCTCGGCACACTCCGCCTTGAACTCCGAACCGCCATCAGTTTGCCACACGGTCACTGGACCATCAATAACGCAGTCTTCCAGGAGGGCAACAAGCGCGCCAATAACACGAACCACCGCCGGTCAGCGGCGGTCGTTTCTTCTCACGGCTCAAGACAATCACCTGCTGACGTAGAAACGCGTTCTCCAACACCAACTCCGAACGACTCCGCGCTAGATCGGCCAGCGTACCCAGCGCCAACGACTGACTAGTTGGCTTGACCCAACGCTGGATTCTCGGTTCAAGCCGTTTTAAGATTGGAAACAGTACTACCCAAAGCGCGCGGCGGATGCGACGCATCGAGATTTCCTTTCAAAAACAAAGCCCGATCGCAAACCGGGCCAGTCTAAAGCATTCAGTTGATGACCGCAAACGTGCGGTCCTATACACACTCAACCAGGGTGGATTTCTTCGCCTAATTCCGAACGGATGCATGGTGTAGCCAGCACAGGGAGCGGGTGCTGCGTTTTCGTCAGCGCGATTTCAATGTTGCCCGACGAGGCCAACACCTGCGCCACGCCCAAACGAGTGGCCGCAACTTACGCAGCGCTGTGGAAGCCACCGTGCGCTCGGTCAAACATCCTTTTGGCAGCGACAAACCCCCGGTACGGGGGCACCCCCGCGTCAGCATGATGATGCTCGCTTCCGCCGCCATGTGTATTGTGCGGCGTATTTGATGTCACCAGACCCTGAAAAACACCGAAAAAAACTGTCCAGATCGCGGAAAACATGACCCGAAAAGAGACAGTTGTTGCCCTTTGGGCCCATTGGATAGCGACTTTCTTTCGCTCACTCCGGACACCCTGCTCGGTCAAGGTTGCCTATGTCTGAGTTTTTTCGGTGGAGCCATAACAAACTTTTAGTTAAAGCAACGGCGACAATAGGGGGCATTTCAAGTTTGGGCAGAACCGGATGCGGGCGAGATTATCATCAGACCCCGATAGCCTACTGCCGAAGAAGTTGCCATGAGCAGCGACGGCACACTGACCTGGGCTATCACGCCAGGGGTGTATTTACTCTATTTCCCGCAGCATCAGTTCAGAGAGGGACCGCCAAAGCTTGGAGAGCTCTACCCCAATATCTCGGTGACTTACCGAGTGCAATCGAGACGTTACCTTAAGATGCTATCAAGCTCGCGGCCGATCAATATTCCAGTCCTCGGTGGCCTTCATCCCGACTAACGGTTAGATGCTGCTGCCCGCTTGGCCAAAACATCGACGATGACCGCCTCAGCCTCCGCCGAAAGTGGTGGGAGTTGGTGATCCGTTAAGAGTTTGCGCGCGCGTTCGTTAGCTCGCGCGAACATATCCCTGCTGCCGAGCTTCTCCCAACGCTGGTAGCGGTTGCGGTCGATGATGTCCGGTTTCCATTGTGCCCATTTCCAGTTATCAAGTGTATGGTCGTCGGCTAGAAACCCTCCTCCGGGGCGGGCACGAGCGATGACATCTAGAGCAAGTGTTGTCTTATCAATGTCCACTCCCGCCAACATAAAGCGAGTCATGCTAATGATCTCGTCAGCGATTACTAGGGCTTCCATTGAAGACGTGTAGCCGTATTCGATGAAGCCCACGTCATGTACAACCGTGGTACGGGAGAGGAAAGCGCTCATAATCGAGAATGTGGCTTCTAACCCAAACTGTGCATCCACCGTTTTGCTATCGGAGGCTCCGCCATAGCCCCATACTGGCAGCCTGTAGAAACGGGCCAGATCTGAAATGGCGGCCATACTCAAACTCCACTCTGGACTGCCGTAACTCACAACACTTGTTTTCATGTCCAGAGTCGATGTGTTGAATCCATATAAAAACGGCGTGCCAGGTTGGATCAACTGGGTGATAATCATGCCGACCAGGCACTCTGCATTTCCCAACGCCAGTGCACCAGCCATGGTGATGGGCCCACCACCACCTGTGTTGGTCGAAGGGATGAAAGCGACTGGGAGTCGCTTCTCAGCACAAAAAATGAGTTTTTGCAGGGATTCTTCAGGCATGAGCAGGGGAGAGATAGGCTCTGGGTAGAGCAAGAAAAAGGGTTTCTCTCGCAGAGCTTGTTCGCTTCCAGCCACCGCCACTCCGATGCGGTAAATATCTTCCAGGTCACTACGGTCCTTGGCCGTATAAATGTTGGGTTTCACAGAACCGCGTATCATGCTAATGAACTCGTGAATGTGAAGGTCGTCAGGCGGCACATCGGAAGGATTGCTCATGGACATAATGAAGTCTATATTGTCTAATGCATCGGCCAATCGAGCGAAGTCTTCCACATCTTTAGTAATGGCCCTACGGCGCCCACCCGTTTCCACGTCCAGTGTGAACGTGGCATCGGAGCCGGGACCAAAGAAAACCTTTCCTAGCTCCAGTGGCATGGTCAGGTTGCCCAACCGGTCGTACATCAGGATGCGCGAGGGGGCACTGGCGAGGGCATCGTCAACCAGCTTTTCTGGTATTTTGATACGACCATCTGATTCCCAGGCTCCCGCGTCTAGCAATAGCTCTTGCCCCTGCGGATCCTGCATCTCCACACCGATTTTTTCCAGGATCTCCAGGGTGGCCAAGTGAATGGCCCGCACCTGCTCATCCGAGAGAATACGTATCATAGGCTGCAACGTCGGCACTGGTAGTTGTTGAGTCACTGCATTTACCTCCCATTTTCTCCTGGGTTGGCCATAGCAAATTGAGCGCGGTTCGACATTTGGCGTCTCAGAACCGTCCCCGTGTATCGTCTGGCAGGGAAGAGCGTTTCCTCGATCGATCTC